>JBBIJV010000091.1:0-13180 GCA_037445815.1 Rhodospirillaceae bacterium | reverse complement strand
CTCGCCTCGGCGGGGCGGAACGCCAGCATCCGTAGCAACGTCATCTCGAAACCCATGCGCGGCTCGCGGCCGATCGGCAAATCCCTGCGCCCGTGGAGCGCGATCTGATAATAGAGCTGCACGTCCTCGGCCGAAAATTGGCTCACGAACGGAGACACGGTCGCGAAATCCTCGTCGTCGGGCCGCTCGCCGACGAGTTGCAGCACGGCAATTCGTTGCAGCGCCTCGAGCAGCTCGTCGAGCACGGCGCCGTAATCCGGCGCGCGCTCGTCGAGCTTCTCGACCTCGGCGAGCAATGCCGCACCGTCGCGCTTCGCAAGCGCCTCCAGCAAGCGCAGCACGTGACCGCGATCGACGCTGCCGAGCATGGCCGAGACGAGCGACTCTTCGATCTTGCCGCCGCCGAACGCGATGTTCTGGTCGAGCAGGCTCAAGGAATCGCGCATGCTGCCCGAGGCGGCTCGCGCAATGGCCCTGAGGCCGGCGGCATCGAACTCGATGCCTTCGGCGCGGCAGATTTTCTCGAGCTGCCCCTGGATCTGCGCCACGGTGAAGCGCTTCAGGTTGAACTGAAGGCAACGCGAGAGGACCGTGACGGGCAATTTCTGCGGGTCCGTCGTCGCGAGCAAGAATTTGACGTGCGGCGGCGGCTCTTCGAGCGTCTTCAAGAGCGCGTTGAACGAGTGCGCCGAAAGCATGTGGACCTCGTCGATGAGGTACACCTTGAACCGTCCGCGCGTCGGCGCGTACTGCACGTTGTCGAGCAGCTCGCGCGTGTCGTCGACCTTCGTGCGCGAGGCGGCGTCGACCTCGATCAGGTCCACGAAGCGCCCCGCGTCGATCGCCACGCACGCCGCGCACTGCCCGCAGGGCTCGGCGACGATCCCGGTTTCGCAGTTCAACGCCTTCGCGAGCAGCCGGGCGACGGTGGTCTTGCCGACGCCGCGCGTGCCCGTGAACAGGTACGCGTGGTGCAGACGTTGGTCCGCGAGCGAGTTGGCCAGCGCCTGAACGACGTGCGGCTGCCCGACGAGCTCCTCGAACCGCCGAGGCCGCCACTTGCGCGCCAATACCGTGTAACTCACGCCAGCACTCTCTCCGAAAAACGAGCGGTCCGCGCCAGCCCTACCCCGGCACCCAACCGAAGCTGCTACCGCTGCTCCCTTCCGGGCCTGACGGGGTTTACAACAGGTTGTCGCGGGGGAACCGACGCGGACCATCGCTACTTTAGCAGCTTGGCTCTGCGCCGTCCGGTGGCCGGCCCGCGCGCCCAAAATTTCGATCCGGCGCGCCGTTTGAAACGGCGTCGAGTTATGGGCTACGCTGCCCGCCCCCGTGCCGCGGCACGGCCGTCGAGCAACGGAGAGGTGGCCGAGTGGTTGAAGGCGCACGCCTGGAAAGTGTGTATACGTCCAAAAGGCGTATCGAGGGTTCGAATCCCTCCCTCTCCGCCACGATCTACTTAATGCTCGCAAAGCCGTTTATGCTTTCACCGTACCTATCAGACGTCTCATCGAGGAATTGACATGGCCGACAAAAAAATCATCGCAGTACTGGGCTCGACGGGTTCGCAAGGCGGCGGTCTCTGTCGTGCGATTCTCGCCGATCCTGCCGGGGGATTCGCCTGCCGCGCCATCACGCGCGACACGAGCAAGGACAAAGCGAAGGCTCTCGCCTCTGCCGGCGCGGAAGTCGTCAAGGCGGATCTCGATGACGTCGAAAGCTTGAAGAAGGCGTTCGCCGGCGCGCACGGCGTCTACGCCGTCACGAATTTCTGGGAGCATTTCTCCGGGGAAAAGGAGAAAGCGCAAGCGAAGAACGTCGCCGACGCGGCGAAGGCGGCCGGTGCCAAGCACGTCATCTGGTCCACGCTCGAAGACATCCGTCGGCTCATGAAGCCCGACGACAAGCGCATGCCGATGCTGCAAGGGAAGTATCGCGTGCCGCACTTCGACGCGAAGGCCGAGGCGAACGCGTTCTTCGAGGGACTGCCGACGACGTTCCTCGTCACGTCGTTCTACTGGGACAACCTCTACATGTTCGGCCTCGCGCCGAAGAAGGGCGAAGACGGCCACCTCGCTTGGACGTTCCCCATGGGCAACGCCAAGATGGCCGGCATCGCGGCCGAGGACATCGGCAAGATCGCGTACGGCATTTTCAAGGCCGGCAGCGCGTATGTGGGCAAGACCGTCGGCATCATGGGCGAAGCGTTGACCATCGACGAGATGGGCAAGACTTTGAGCAAGGTGCTCGGCGTAGGCCCGATCAAGTACAACGCCGTGGAGGCGGACGTCTATCGCAGCTTCGGATTCCCCGGGGCCGACGAGATGGGCAACATGTTCCAAGCCTATCGCGACTTCGACACGCAGATGCTCGCGAATCGCAGCGTCGAGACGGCTCGCAAGCTGAATCCCGCGCTGCAAACCTTCGAGCAGTTCGTCGCGAAGCAGAAGGACGCGATCAAGAAGGCGATGGGCGTCTAGACTAGGCGCCCTTTGCGAATTTGCGCAGCGGAAAGCGGCGAGCTCGCGAGAGTTCGCCGCTTTGGTTTTCAGCGGCCCGAGGAAGCCTCCCGCGACGCGCGCGCTTGCGCCGTCTCGGCAAAATAGTTCGTTACCCCGTCGGGGTCGTCGAGCCAAATCGACCGCAAGTCGAAACCGCGCAAACCCTGGAGCGGCTGATCGATCGGCACCTGCCGCTCCTTCGCGAGCGCGTCAACGAAGTCGACGTTCGATACGACGTACTGGATGCCGCCGCTGCCCGTATCGGCGGGCAGCGCTTTGCCGAACGTGCGCAAGCTGATCGTCGTCGCACCGTGGCGGTACGAGTATTTGCGCGTGCCGAAGCGCGCATCGTCGACGGGCGGCAGCTCTTCGAGCCCCACAAACTCGCGATAGAACTTCCGGCTCGACTCGAGATCGGCCACGGTCAGCCCGACCTCGATGCTCGCGAGCTGCTCGTCGGTGGCGCCCGAAACGATCACGAGCTCCACGTCTTGGCCGTCCGGATCCCGGACGAGGGCCGACCTGCGGCCGCCGATCTCGGAGAACTGCGGCGCCGGCAGCGAGTGCGCGGCGAAGCGCGCCGCGAGCGCTGCCTCCTCGGCGAAGAAGAATGTCAGGAGGCGGAGGCCGGTTGCGCCGCGAACGCCGCCGCCCTCGTAGCTCCGGCCTCCGACGCGGCGCGCGAGCTTGAGCTCTTGCGCTCCGGCCTGGAAGCGCGCCACGCCGCCGTTGCCGACGTCGAGCGTCGACAGCTGCTCGAATCCGAGCACGTCGCCATAGAACTCGTACATGCACTCGGCGGGCACGTCGAAGCGGCGAAAGACGTTCATCGAAGGTTGCCAGAGAACCTCGGCCGTCGTCGCATGCTCATCGAGCGCCGTCTCTTCGGCGGCGGCACCGCCCGCAGCGAGCATGCTCGCCGCGAGCAACGCCCACTCCTTCGTTCGATCGAATCGCGACATGGTCGCCTCCGCGTGTCACGCGACCGCGACGAGTGTGAATCAGGCGGGCTGTCGGTACAATCGCGGGCCATGTGGAAGATACTCGTCGCGCTCTTGGTTTTGGTGGTCGGCGCCGCTGCGCTGTGGGTGAACGCGGGGCGCGCCGAGGGCCCCGCCATCGAGATCGGCGGCGCCGGAGTCATCGGACAGACCGGCGACATCACCGTCACCGTCTCGGCCCCAGGCGGAGAGCTGACGGGACTCTCCGTCAAGCTCGTGCAGGGCGACAGCGCGACGCCGCTCTTCGATCTGACACCCGAGAGCGCCGCAAGCCTTTCCACGTCGGGCGACGAGGTTAGCCTGACGCGGCCGGCTGGGAAGCGAGTGCTGCCGGAGCTCAAAGCGGGCGAGGCCCGCGTCGACGTCACGGCGGTCCGGCCCGTGCTGTTCGGGTTGCGGCAAGCGTCCTCGACGGAAACGCGCACGATCCAGGTGCGGCTCACGCCGCCTCAGGTGGCCGTACTTTCACAGTTCCACTATGTGAACCACGGCGGCTCGGAAATGGTCGTCTACCGCGTCAACCCGGCCGACGCCGAGTCGGGCGTGCGCGTCGGCGATCGCGAGTACCGCGGCTTCCCCGCCGGCGGATCCGATCCCGCGCTGCGCGTCGCGTTCTTCGCGCTGCTTTGGGATCAGGACTTGAATACACCGATCACGTTGTTCGCGCGCGACACCGTCGGTAACGAGAGCAGCAGCGGCTTCGATTTCCGGGCGTTCGAGAAGCGATTCCGCGCGAGCCGGATCAACCTCGACGACCGGTTCCTCGCGCGAGTCGTTCCGCCGATTCTCGCGAACACGCCGGAGCTTCGGGTCGACGACCCGAGCAACCTCCTCGCTTCGTATCTCACGATCAATCGCGAGCTGCGGCGCATCAACAACGAGACGATCGCGAATCTCGCGAGCGAGACCGCGCCCGAAATCCTCTGGCGGGGGCCGTTCAAGCAGCTGATCAACACGGCCGTCGAGGCCGGCTTCGCCGATCAGCGTACCTACGTCTATGACGGAGCCGACGTCGACCATCAAGTGCACCTCGGTTTCGATCTCGCGTCGACCGCCATGGCGCCCGTACGCGCCGCGAACCGCGGCCGAGTGGTGCATGCCGGCTGGCTCGGCATCTACGGCAACTGCATCGTGCTCGATCACGGCATGGGATTGCAGTCGCTGTACGCGCACTTGTCGTCGATCGGCGTGAGCGTCGGCCAGCTCGTCGAGACCGAGGCCGAGCTCGGGCGCAGCGGCGCCACGGGGCTCGCTGGGGGCGACCACTTGCACTTCACGATGCTGCTCGGCGGCAACGCGGTCACGCCGATCGATTGGTGGAGCGCGCAGTGGGTGCAGGACCGCATCCTCCGCAAGTTTGCGGACGCGGGCCTCACGCCGCCGAGCGAGTGAGGTCGGGCGTCTCGCCTCTAGCCCTCTTCCTCGCCGCGCGGCCGGTAAGCGATCTTGTCGATCCGTCGGCCGTCCATGTCGAGGATTTCGTAGTGGCCCGTCCGATCGCTGAAGGTGTCGCCGACGGCGGGCAGCCGGCCGAGCCGAAACAGCGCGTAACCCGCGACCGTGTCGAAGACGCCCAGGCCGCGCAGTCCCGAGATGGCGAGCTTGTCCTCGAACTCATCGATGCCGAGGCTGCCGTCGACGAGCCAGGAACCGTCGTCGCGCCGCACCATCGCCGCGGCTTCGGGCTGCTCGCCGGTCTCGGGCAACGTCCCGGCGACGGCCTCGATGATGTCGGCGATCGTGACGATACCCTGCGTCGCACCGTACTCGTCGACGACGATCGCCATGTGCAGCCCTTCGCGCCGAAAGCCGTCGAGCACCTTGAGCACGGGCGTGCCGTCGAGCACGACGAACGGCTGGATCATGATCTCGGTCAGCGAGATCGGGGCGCCGGCGAGCGCGACGCGCGCCACATCCTTTGTGTGCACGACGCCGATCGGATTGTCGATCGTCTCCCGGCATACGGGGTAGCGCGACAGACGGTGCTCGTCGAGCTGAGCGACGATGTCGGCCGGCGTCGCCGTCACGTCGAGCCAAGCGACGTCGTGGCGCGGCGTCATGATCGCGCGCGCGGTGCGATCGGCGAGGCGCAACACCCCCTCGATCATCTCGCGCTCCTTTGGCATGAAGACGCCGGCGCGCGTCCCTTCGGCGACTAGGCTGCGCACTTCGTCCTCGGTCACCGTCATCTTGCGCTGCCCGGCAAAACCGACCACGCGCAGCAGCCCTTCCGTCGAGACTCGCAGCAGCCAGACGGCCGGCGCGGCAACGCGCGCGACGCCGCGCATGACCGGCGCCAGCGCCGCCGCGATTCGCTCCGGATCGTCGAGCGCGATGCGCTTCGGCACGAGCTCGCCGACGACGAGCGAGGCGTACGTGATCGCAATGACGACGATGCCGAAGGCCACGGGTCGCCCGTAGGGCGCGAGCCACGGCCAAGCGTCGAGCCTGGCGCCGAGCTGCTCGGCCAGCGTGGCGCCGCTGAACGCGCCTGCGAGCACGCCGATCAGCGTGATGCCGACTTGCACCGTCGACAGGAAATCCGTGGGATTGTCGAGCAGCCGAACGGCGACGCGTGCGCCGCGGTTGCGGCGCTTGACGAGCTCTTGCAGTCGGCTGCGCCGCGACGAGATCACGGCCAGCTCGGACATCGCGAGAACGCCGTTCAAGGAAATCAGAACGAGGATGACGAGAAACTCAGCGAGCATGGACCCTGCCCTCGACACAGCCGAAACGCGGCACGACCGCGGCGCTCGGGGCAGCGTAGCAGACGCCAGACCCTCAATTGTCGATGACGCGATCGTCCTCGGACGGAGCGGAAGCCGGCTCGGGGGCCGGCGTTTCGGCTTGTCTGCGCTCGCTGCGGCGCCGCTCGCGGCGCTCGCGGCGGCTTTCGCCGTCGTCGCTGCTGACTTGGAACGGGCGCGTCTCCCCGAAGAACGACGGCGGCGTTTCCAGACACTCGCCGGCCGTCACGGGTCCGTCGACGCCGGCGGCGGGGGGGAGCCGCAATGCATTGCTCGCGTCGGGCGGCGAAAGATCATCGGGAATCTGCACCGGTGGCGCCGATCGCGCCGTCGCATAGCGGACGTCGGGCGCGCACGGCGACGTTTCCATGCGCGAGCAGCCCGCGACCGCTGCGAGCCCGCCGAGCAAGCACAAAGCCGGAATAGGACGCATGCTAGGCGGCGGCGACGCGGACGTTCGCCGCCGTCATCGCGTCGAGCACGGCGGCGTGATACTGCGGAGCGAGCGGGGTCAGCGGCAAGCGGATACCGGGTCCGATCAGCCCCATCTGCTGCATCGCCCACTTGACGGGGATCGGATTGCTTTCGCAGAACAGCGTGCGGTGCAGCGGCTGCAACGTCGCGTCGATGCGCTCCGCCTCGGCACGCTTGCGCATGACGGCTGCGTCGCAAAGGCGCCGCACGCCGGCCGCCGCGACGTTCCCCGTCACCGAAATCACCCCGTCACCGCCCTGCAACATGAACTCGCAAGATGTGGCGTCATCGCCACTCAACAGCTTGAAGTCCGGACCGCATGCGTCTCTGAGCATGCGGACTCGATCGAGTTCCCCGGTAGCTTCCTTGATTCCGTGAATGTTCGGATGGGCCGCCAGCTTGATTACGGTGTCGGGCTTCAAGTCGACGGCCGTGCGGCCGGGAACGTTGTACAAAAGTACAGGCCGGGTGACGGCGTCCGCGACGGCCGAGAAATGCCGCCGCATGCCTTCCTGCGTCGGCTTGTTGTAATACGGCGTTACGACGAGAAAGCCGACGATGGGCAATCGATCGACGGCGCGCGACAGCTTCAGCGTCTGCGCAGTCGAGTTGGAGCCGGTCCCGGCGACGATCGGAATCCGCCCGGCTGAAAGCTCGCACGCCTTCGCGATCACCTCGATGTGCTCGTCATGATCGAGCGTGGCCGACTCGCCGGTGGTCCCCGCCACTACGAGCGCGTTCGTCCCGGCCTCGACGTGAAAATCGATGACCTTCGCGAACTGTCGGTAGTTGACCGCGCCGTCTGCATCCATCGGCGTGACCACCGCCACCATGCTGCCGGACAACATCGTCGAACCTTCGCGCACCGAGCCAAAAAGCGGACGATACTACCGGCGCGTCCGAGCCGCCGCAACCCGATCGTTGCGGACGGGACGGATCGGGTTACACTGGCGGCCGGCTACGCCGCGAGATTCGTTTCGATGGAACAACTCATGGTCATCTCCGCCGTCGGCGGTGATCCTACCGCTGTCGTGCAGGAGCTGACGCGGGTCATCATGGACTGCGGAGGCAACATCAAAGAGAGCAGGATTGCGTCGTTCGGGTCCGACGTGGCGATGCTGCTGCTCGTGTCCGGCAACTGGCACACCGTGAGCCGCATGGAGCGGGAGCTCACGCGGTTCGCGAACAACAGCGGCGTGACCATGCAATTCAAGCGCACCGAGCCGCGCCGGTTCGGCAAAGAGCTGCTGCCCTACGCCGTCGACGTCGTCGGGCTCGATCAGCCCGGAGTCGTGCACAGCCTGAGCGGCTTCTTCGCGGCACGCAAAGTCGAGATCGCGGAGGTCGCGACGCGCAGCTATTCCGCAACCCATACAGGCGCCCCGATGTTTTCGGTGCAGATGGCCATCAACATCCCGGCGAGCGTGCATATCTCCGGCCTGCGCGAAGAGTTCATGGACTTTTGCGACCAGCTCAACGTCGACGCCATCATGGAGCCGGTCAAGCAGAATTGAGACTCGAGCAGGACCAGGACCTCACGCATGCCCACCCCCATCGTCGGCGAGAAAGTGCCCGCCTTCACCGTCGCCACCACGAACAACCCGAAGCGGAGGAGCGCAGATTTGAAGGGCCGGCCTTATGTCTTGTATTTCTATCCCAAGAACGACACGCCGGGCTGCACCCTGGAAGGCAAGGATTTCCGCGACCGGCACGCCGACTTCGCCAAGCTCAAAGTTCGCGTGCTCGGCGTATCGCGCGACTCCCTCGAGTCGCACGCCAGGTTCAAGGCAAAATACGACCTCCCGTTCGAGCTCGTTTCCGACGCGGACGAGACGCTTTGCCGGCTGTTCGACGTCATCAAGGACAAGAACATGTACGGCAAGAAGGTGCGCGGGATCGAGCGCAGCACCTTTTTGGTCGATGCAGACGGCGTCCTACGCCGCGACTGGCGCAAGGTCAAGGTGGAGGGGCACGTGGCCGAGGTGTTGGCGGCGGCCGCGGAGCTTTAGACTGAACGCACCTCGAGCGCGAAGGTCGATAGGGACGACGGACGACCGCGACCGCGACGGGAGAAGGACGCCGTGAAGAGCTGGATCGCATTGCTCGCGCTGGTCTCGACGCTGGCCGTCGGCGCGAACGCCGCCGAGCTGCCGGACTTCGGCAGCCCCGCCGACGCCGCGCTCAGCAAGAGCCGCGAAGCGCAGATCGGCCGCAGCGTCATGCTCCAGTTGCGCAACGCCGGCGTCGTCGTCGACGACCCGTTCTTGAGCGAGTACCTCACCACGCTGGGCTCGCAGCTCGCGACGCACGCGAACGACGGCGAGTTCAATTTCAACTTCTTCGTCGTGAGAGACGAGCGCATCAATGCATTCGCGTTGCCCGGCGGATACATCGGCGTGAACTCCGGCCTGGTTCTCGCGAGCGAGTCCGAGAGCGAGCTCGCCGGTGTGCTGGCGCACGAGATCTCGCACGTCACGCAACGGCACATCGCGCGAGCGGCATTCGACAATCAGCGCAACAGCATCATGTCGATGGCCGCGATGCTCGCGGCACTCGTGCTCGGCGCCGCCTCCGACATGTCGAGCGACGCGATGCAGGGCGTCGTAACGGCCTCGCAGGCGCTGGCGGCTCAGAGGCAGATCAACTTCACGCGGGCCAACGAGCACGAGGCGGACCGCGTCGGCATTGCGCTCTTGTCCCACGCGGGCTTCGACCCGCACGGCATGTCGAGCTTCTTCGAGAAGCTCGCCCGCCGCTACGGCGGCTCTTCGCAGTACGTGCCCGAGCTCTTGCAGACGCACCCGGTCACCTCGGAGCGAATCGCGGAAGCCCGCGATCGGGCGCGCCAACTGCCGGCCACGTCGCACACGAGCAGCCTGACCTACGCGTTGACGAAGTCGCGCTTGGTGGCGCTGAATGCCGCAACGCCCGAACAGGCTTTCGCAGCGTTCCGCGACAAGGCCGAGAGCAATGCGCCGGAAGACCGTTACGGTCTCGCGCTCGCATCGATGCGGATGTCGCTCTACGACAATGCCGAAGCGTTGTTCCGCAACTTGATCCGCGACTATCCGAACACGATGGCGTTTCGGGTCGGCCAGGCCGAGGCCATGGCCGCGAGCGGCGCAACCGAAGCCGCGCTCGGTCTCTACGCCGACGCCGTAAAGCTGTTCCCGCGCAATGTTCCGTTGACGATCAGCTACGCCGAAACGTTGATCGAGGCCGGCAAGCCCGCCGAAGCGCACAAATTGCTGCTCGATCTGCTGAACAACGTGCCTGCCACGGCGCCGCAGCTGCGGCTCATCGCGCGCGCAGCCAACGCCGAGGGCGACGTCGCGAACGCGTATTTCTACATGTCGTATTACTACGCCGCGATCGGCAATCTGCCGCTAGCGATCGGACAGGTTCGCATGGCGCTCGAGACGCCCGACGCCAACGAAGTCGACCGCGCGCGCTTCCGCTCGCGCCTCGACCAGCTGATCGAGTACCTGCCCGACGAGCAGCGCGATTTGGCCACAACCGGCCCTCAGTAAGCCCCCTCGAGCCTCGGCTTTTGCCGCAAACCTAAATAGGACTAAAATAGTCCTCTATCGACCGACCGGGAGCCGCGCCGATGCTGCGCATGAGCAAATTGACCGACTATGGAACGATGGTGCTGGCTCAGTTGGCCGCCAGCGAAGCCGGTTGGACGACGGCCCACCAGATCGCCGCCGCCACGCACCTCGGCCAGCCGACCGTCAGCAAGCTTCTGAAGGCGCTGGTCCACGCGGGGCTCGTCACCTCGAGCCGCGGAGTCCAGGGCGGCTATGCGCTCGCGCGGCCCGCCGCGGCCATCAGCGCGGCCGCGATTCTCGACGCGCTCGAAGGGCCCGTCGCGATCACGGAATGCAGCTCGTCGAACGGCGGCTGCGGCCTCGAGTCCTACTGCCGCGTGAGCTCGGCCTGGCAACGCATCAACTCGAGTATTCGAAGAGCGCTCGAGGCCATCAGCCTCGAGGACCTGCAAACGCGCCGCGATCCGCTGCCCGACCTGCGCACCAATCTGCGCGAGGCGACGGCGGCGTCGTAACGAAACGGAGAAACATGGCAACCGAATCCGAAATGCTGAACGAGCTCGTCAAGCGCAAATACCGCCACGGGTTCGTCACCGACATCGAGCAGGACACGGTCCCGCCGGGCTTGAACGAGGACGTCATCCGTCTGATCTCCGCCAAGAAGGGCGAGCCGGAGTTCATGATGGAATGGCGGCTCAAGGCCTATCGGCACTGGCTCACGATGAAGGAGCCGGATTGGGCGCACGTACGCTACGCGCCGATCGACTACCAGGCGATTTCGTACTACGCGGCGCCGAAGCGCGCCGCCGACGCGCCGAAGAGCCTGGACGAGGTCGACCCGAAGCTGCTCGAGACTTACGACAAACTCGGCATTCCCCTGCACGAGCGCGCGCGGCTCGCCGGCGTCGCCGTCGACGCCGTGTTCGACAGCGTCTCCGTCGCGACGACGCTCAAAGACAAACTCGCGGCTTCAGGCGTGATCTTTTGTTCCTTCTCGGAGGCCGTGCAGAACCACCCCGAGCTCGTGCAGCGCTATCTCGGCACCGTCGTGCCCTACCGCGACAACTTCTTCGCGGCGCTCAATTCGGCGGTATTCACCGACGGCTCGTTCGTCTACGTGCCGAAGGGCGTGCGCTGCCCAATGGAGCTGTCGACCTACTTCCGCATCAACGCAGCGAAGACGGGGCAGTTCGAGCGCACGTTAATCATCGCCGACGAAGGCAGTTACGTGAGCTACTTGGAAGGCTGCAGCGCCCCGATGCGCGACGAGAACCAGCTCCACGCGGCCGTCGTCGAGCTCGTCGCGCTCGACGACGCGCAGATCAAGTACTCGACGGTGCAGAACTGGTATCCCGGCGACGAGGAAGGCCGCGGCGGCATCTACAACTTCGTCACGAAGCGCGGCGACTGCCGCGGCGCGAATTCGAAGATCTCTTGGACGCAGGTCGAGACGGGCTCCGCGATCACGTGGAAGTACCCGAGCTGCGTGCTGCGCGGCGACAACTCGGTCGGCGAGTTCTACTCCGTCGCCGTGGCCAACAACTATCAGCAGGCCGACACCGGCACGAAGATGATCCACATCGGACGCAACACGCGCTCGACGATCGTCTCGAAGGGCATCTCGGCCGGGCACGGCCAGAACTCGTATCGCGGCCTCGTGAAAGTCATGCCGACGGCGCACGGCGCGCGCAACTACACGCAGTGCGACTCTCTGCTGCTCGGCAGCGAGTGCGGCGCGCACACCTTCCCGTACATCGAGTCGCGCAACCGCTCGGCGCGCGTCGAGCACGAGGCCACGACGTCGAAGATCGGCGAGGACCAGCTCTTCTACTGCCGCCAGCGCGGCCTCTCCGAGGAGGACGCCGTCAACATGATCGTGAACGGGTTCTGCCGCGAGGTGTTCAAGGAGCTGCCGATGGAGTTCGCCGTCGAGGCGCAAAACCTCTTGAACGTGAGCCTCGAAGGGGCGGTCGGTTAAGGGGACGACAAGCGATGTTGACGATCGAGAACTTGCACGCGCGCATCGGCGACCGCGAGATCCTGAAAGGACTCTCGCTGCACGTCCCGGCCGGCGAGGTCCATGCGCTGATGGGCCCGAACGGCTCGGGCAAGAGCACGCTCGCGCAGGTCTTGGCCGGCCGCGAGGACTACGAGGTCACCGAGGGCCGCGTCGTCTATCAAGGTCAGGATCTGCTCGCGCTCGCGCCCGAGGAGCGCGCGCGTGCCGGCGTGTTCCTGGCGTTCCAGTACCCGATCGAGATTCCCGGCGTGAACAACGCCTATCTCTTGAAGGCCGCGCTGAACGCGCAACGGCAGGCCCGCGGCGAGCCGCCCGTCGACGCCTTTGAGTTCATGAAACTTATCAAGAGCAGGATGGAAATCATTAATGTTCCAAAGGATTTCCTGAACCGCAGCGTGAACCAAGGTTTCTCGGGCGGCGAAAAGAAGCGCAACGAGGTGCTGCAGATGCTGCTGCTCGAGCCGCGCCTCGCGATCCTCGACGAGACCGACTCGGGCCTCGACGTCGATGCGCTGAAGGTCGTCGCGCAGGGCGTGAACAGCCTGCGCTCGCCGGAGCGGTCGATGCTGCTCGTCACCCACTACGAGCGCCTGCTCGAGCTGATCGTGCCGGACCGCGTGCACGTGCTCGCAGGCGGCCGCATCGTGAAGTCGGGGTCTCGCGAGCTCGCGCGCGAGCTCGACGAGCGCGGCTACGACTGGATTTCCGCCGGAGGCTCCGCGTGAGCACGGCGCGTCCGTTGACCGCCGGCTTCGCGGTCCCAGGCCCGGAGGCGACGCGCGCCACGCGTGCAAGCGCTCTCGCCGATCTCGCCGCCGCCGGCTGGCCGACGCGCCGGCGCGAGCGGTGGCGCTACACGGACCTGGAGCCGCTCGCCTCGGCC
>JBBIJV010000090.1:0-13351 GCA_037445815.1 Rhodospirillaceae bacterium | reverse complement strand
GCCGGCGTGCCCGGCACACCGGCGAGCACGGGCGGGCGCGGCGCGTCGACGAGCCGCCGCTCGAACTGCCGGCGCAGCAACACGTAGCTGACGCCGCCTTGCAGCCAAACGCTCGCGACGGACAGCCACCAGACCTCGTCGAGCTCGAACGCGGGCCGCGCCGACAGCCAGACCGCGAGCGGCACGAACGCGGCGAGCCGGATCGCCGAGCTCAGCATGGCCGGAATCGTGTTGCCCAACCCCTGGAACACGCCCGAGCACGTGAACACGACGCCTTGCGCGATGAACGTCCACGAAATCACCCGCAAGAACCCGGCGCCGACGGCTTGCGCCTCGGCTTCCGGCGTGAAGAACGCGACGAGCACGTCGGGGCGCCATTGAAGAAACGCCGTGACGCCGATCATGACGACCGTATTGAGCAGTACGGCCTTCGCGAACGTCTCCCGCACGCGAGAGCCCAATCCGGCGCCGAAGTTCTGGCCCGCGAGCGGGCCGGCTGCGAAGGCGATCGCCATCGCGGGCAGGAAGATCGACTGCATGATGCGCGACCCGATCCCGAAGCCGGCCTGCGCCGCGGCGCCGAAATCGCTGATCACCCAATAGATGACGCCCATGTAGATGAACATCAGCGCGAACTCGCCGCCCGCGGGGAGCCCCACGTCGAGCATGCGCTTCCATACCGCAAATTGCGGCCGCCAGAGCTGCGCGTCGAAAGCGACGTACTTTTCGAGCTTCAGGAAATACCACGCGAGCAGCACGACGCCGGCCACGATCGAGATCGAGCTCGCGAGGCCCGCGCCCGCGACGCCCATCGCGTGGCCCGTTCCCCAGCCGGCGATCAGCACCGGCGCGAGCAGCGTGTTCAAAAGCACCGTCAGCGCCTGGATCACCATCGTCGGCTTGACGATGCCCGTGCCGCGCAACGCCGAGCCCATGACCACCTGCGCGAAGCCGAGCGCCAAACCGGGCAAGAACCAATACAAATAGGTCACGCCTTCGGCGCGCGTCGCGGCGTCGGCCGCGATCGAGGCCACGTAGTTACCGGCGAGCGCGTAGCCGCCGACGAGCGTCGCGAGTGCGCACGCGACGGCGAACAGCACGGACTGATTGAAGACGAGATTCGCATCGGCGCGGTCGCGCCGGCCCACGGCTTGCGCGATCAACGCGACCGCGCCGACGCCGAGCACCTGCGTGAGCGCCATGATCACGAACATCAGCGTGCCGGCCGCCCCGACGCCGGCGACGGCCGCGTCGCCCAAGCCCGCGACGAAGTAAAGGTCGACGAGGAAATACAGCGTCTGAAAAATCATGCCGGCCGCCATCGGTGCGGCCATCGCGAGTAGGTTGCGGACGATCGAGCCCTGCGTGAGGTCTTTCATGGGAACCCGCGAAAACGGCGGCACAGAATACTCGTTCATATTGAACTGCTTCTAGTGCCGGCGCGACGCGAGTTGGTATGCTCGGACCATGTCACACGGTCCACGCAAAGGCCTCCGAACGCGCCCGCGGCGTCGCGCCCTGACGGCGCTGGCGGCCACGTTATGTCTCGCCGGCGTCGCCTTCGCCGACCCCTTGCCTTGGCGCGAGTACCCGGGCGTCGAGTACTACGACTTCGACCTGCCCACGGACTATCAGGACCCGGCGGAGTGGGTGTTCGCGCGCCTGATGTACCCGCAGCTCGGCTGGGGATCGCAGTGGAAGTACGGCGGCACGAGCTGGACGATCGACTATCCGCGCGGTGACCGGCATATCGCCGAGCTCGTCCGCCGGTTGAGCGTCATCGACGCCCGGTCCGTCGAACAGCCCGTGAGCCTCGACGACGGCGACGACGTGTTCTATTGGCCGTGGCTCTACGCCGTCGAGGTCGGTCAGTGGGACTTGAGCGAGACGCAGGCGGCGCAGCTGCGCGAATACCTGCTGCGCGGCGGTTTCTTGATGGTCGACGACTTCCACGGCTCCGTCGAGTGGCAAGTCTTCGTCGAGAGCATGCGGCGCGTATTTCCCGACCGACCGATCGTGGATCTGCCCGACGACGATCCGATCTTCCACACGTTCTGGGATCTCGAGGAGAAAAAGCAGATCCCCGGCTACCAGTTCGTGTTCACGGGCCAGCCGTACGAGCAAGACGGCGTCAATGCGCACTGGCGCGGCATCTACGACGACAAGGGCCGCGTCATGGTCGCGATCTGCCACAACATGGACCTAGGCGACGCCGTCGAGCACTCCGACACACCGGCATACCCGCAGGAGCTGTCGGCGATCGCCATGCGCGTTTTCCTGAACTACATCATTTACTCGATGACCCACTAGGCGTACGGCCGCATGTCGATCGAGTTCCATCGGCGCATGCTGGCCGACCGCATCCGGCACGAAGCGTTCCGCGCGGCGCTGACGCTCGCGATCCGTCCCGGAGAAAGCACCGTCGCCGACATCGGCGCCGGTTTGGGCGTTCTTGCCTTCTTCGCGCGGCAGCTCGGCGCGCGCGAAGTCTGGCTGTACGATCCGGGGCCCGCCCTCGGGCTCGCCGAGACGATCGCGGCTCGCAACGGCATCGACGGCCTACACTTCGTGCCGGAGCGATCGCTCGACGTCGCGGATCCGCCGCGAGTCGACGTCGTCGTCGCCGAGGTGCTCGGCAATTTCGCTTACGAAGAGGACGTACTCGAGACGCTGCGCGACGCGCAGCGGTTTCTGAAGCCGGGCGGCACGCTGATTCCCGCCTCGATCGAGCAATGGGCGGCGCCGGTTACGACGGATCGGTTCGAGCGCGACCTTGCGAGCTGGCGCACCGTGGGGTTCGGCCTCGATTGGTCGGACGCCGAGCGCATGACGCGCAACAACATGTACGTCTACCCGATCGAGCCGAGCGACTTGCTCGTCGACGCCGCCCGGCGCTGGGACGCGCTCGACTTCCGCGGCCCGATCGAGAGCCGGCGCGCCGGCCGGGTCGCCTGGCAACCGAGCCGAAACGGCACGCTGTTCGGCTTCGCGCTCTGGTGGGACTGCACGCTCGCGCCCGGCGTCGTGCTCTCGACGAGTCCGTACTCAACGCGCACCCATTGGGACCAGATCTATCTGCCGCTCTTCGATCCCATCCCGGCAGAAGCCGGCGATCGGGTCGAGCTGTCGATCGAGACCGAGACGGGCGGCGGGGAAAGCGGCATCGAGGTCGTCTGGACGGTGGGCCATGAGCGGCAAGGGAAGACCCTGAGCCATCAGACTCTGTCCATCGGCGCCGGCTGGCTCGCTTGACCTCCCGGCGTTGCCGGGAGCCAACACGCCTCTCCCCCGCCGGGCGAGCGGTTTTACCCTCGATAAATGGTATTCACAATAACAGTCGGAAAAAAACAACATTCCGCTGTTGACCCGGGACCGACCTTCCAGCAGACTCAGCCGGCACTGATCGTCGCCTGAAGCGGAAATCAGCTACCGGACGCCCAGGCGCTCGGAACACTCGGCCGGCGACGGCACCGTCTCCGGCCAAGTCATTTCATCCATTTGGGGGTTTTATATGAAGGTCAGCAGACTCCATGCCGCCGTAACGGCGGCTCTCGCGGGTGCAGTGGTGTACCAGCCGGCGGCCACAGCGCAAGAAGGTCTCGAAGAGATCGTCGTCACGGCGTTGCGCCGTGAGCAGAACTTGCAGGAGGTGCCGGTATCCATCGTCGCCATCTCGGGCGACAACTTGCAGATGCGCGGCCTCGACAACCTCGAAGAGGTCAGCCAAGGCGTCCCGAACGTCGTCATCACGGGCGGCGGCGGCGGCACGGGCGGCACGAACTTCCGCATGCGCGGCATCCCGAACGTCGGCACCTACATCGACGGTATCTGGCAGGTCGGCACGGCCGGCTTCCTGACTCAGGAGTTCGTCGAGATCGACCGCGTCGAGGTGTTGCGCGGTCCGCAGGGCACGAATTTGGGCCGCGACTCGGTGGGCGGCGCCGTCATGATCTGGACGAAGCGGCCGAGCGAAGAGTTCGGCGGCGACATCACGGCGACGACCGGCTCCTACGACCGCCGCGACGTGCGCGCGTCGTTGAATCTGCCGCTCGGCGACAACGTCCACACGAAGTGGACGGCCGCGAGCATGAATCGCGACGGCTACATCCGCAGCCTCACGACGGGCGAGAGCGGCGGCGACATCGACCAGTCGGTGCTGCGCGGCGACATCGTCTGGGACGCCACCGAGAATCTCGACTTCCGCTTCAACTACACGCGCGACGAGAGCGAGTTCATCGAGCCGCGCGTCCAGGACGCGATGTTCCGCACGTTCGACGACCCGGCGCCCACGTGGACGCGGCACCTCATCGGCTTGCCGGAGATGTACACGTACGTCGGCACGGACTTCCGCGGCAGGCCGGTCGAGCCGTTCTTCGATCCGCGGCTGCAAGTGGCGGGTTATCCGGGCGGCGTCGTCGGGAAGTGGGAGAACCGCTCGAATCAAACGCTGCCGAGCCGCTATCTGACGGAGCAGCTATCCGTCGAGACGAACTGGAACTTCTCCGACAACATGCGGCTGCGCTTCCTGACCGGCCATACGGAGCAGGACGCCGATTCCGTCATCGACTGGGACAACAGTCAGTACGACCTCGTGCTCGACATGAACCGGAGCAACCTCGAGGTGTTCAGCCAGGACATCCAGCTCACGGGCGGCAACGACCGCGTCGAGTGGCTCGCCGGCGTCTACTACTGGGATCAGGAGACGCAGGCGCGCAATGGCCGCTGGATGGTGAACGAGTTCGTCAAGGGCTTGATGGACCCGGCCATCGTGTTCGCCCACCCCGTCTGTAATCCACCGGGCGCCCAGCTCGAGCCGACGCCGTCGACCACCGACAACCCGAACAACATGCGGTTCGTGGCAGGCACGACCGGCGTGGTTCAGACGGGCTTGTTCGCGGGGCAAACCGTGCAGCTCGGCGGCGACCCCGCGAACCGCCGCGGCGCATGGACTACGTGCCAAGAGCTCTACTACGGCTCGAACGGCATCGGCGGCGCGTTCGACAACACGAACCGTGCCGGACAAGACGGCTGGGCGATCTTCGGCGAAGCCACGATCCACCTCACCGACACGCTCGACCTCACGCTCGGCCTGCGCCAGCACGACCAGAGCGGCTACACGGTCAACGGCATCATCGTGCCCGGCGTCACGACGCCGAAGCCGGTCGACCCGACGCAGTTTCACGTCGGCGATCCGTTCAACTTCGCCGACAATCCGGCCACGTATACGCCGTTCAACTTCGACAAGCTGACTTCGCGCATCGTGCTCCAAAAGGAGTTCCGCGACGGTATGATGGGCTACGTCAGCTACTCGGAGGGGTTCAACTCCGGCGGCGTGTCTGCGGCCGTCATCAACAACGTCCGCACGCTGTTCCCGTTTCAGCCGTCGACGCTCGAGAACACCGAGATCGGCATGCGCATGGATCTCGCCGACGGCAAGCTGCGCTTCAACTGGACCGTATTCGACACCACCTGGGCCGATCTACAGGCCTTGGGCGTCGTCTCCGACCCGGCCACGGGCGTGCAGATTCCGCAGCTCCTCACGACGAACGTTGGCGAGGCGGAAGCGAACGGCGTGGAAGTCGAGCTTTCGATCCTCCCCACCGAGAACTTCCAGATCAACATCGGCGCCGGCGTGCTCGACACGGGCTACACGAAGATCAACCCGGGCACGGTCTCCGGACACCTGCCGCTCACGACGGGCACGGAGTTCGAGCAGGCGCCGGACAAGAGCTACACGATCGGCTTCCAGCACACGGCAACCACCGGCAGCGGCGGAACCTGGACGAGCCGGCTCGACTACAACTACCAGGGCCAGTTCTGGCGGTCGGCTCCGTTCTTGCGCGTCGACGCGTACGAGGCCGTGCCGAGCGGGTTCGAGGAGTCGGGTGACTGGGGTGTCGTGAACCTGCGCTTCACGTACGAGCCGGCCGATGCCAACTGGCAGGCCTCGTTCTTCGGCACCAACCTCACGGACGAGTACATGTTGAACTCGGGCTTCTTCCACGGCATTTGGGGCTACGACTTCGCCACGGTGGGTCGGCCTCGCGAGGCCGGTGCGTCTCTGACGTTCCGCTTCTAAAGGCGTCGCAAGGTGGGTGGCGCGACAGCGCCGCCCGCCGCATCGACTGGAGGCGCCGGCGAGCGATCGCCGGCGCCTTTTTGCTGGAGCTCGGAATTGCGCTCTAGTCTTTGGCCAATGCGGCCGGCTCGAAAGGTCGGGTCTTCGAGCTCATCTGCGGCGCCGCCGCCGCGCGAGTCGCATGCGCGTGCTTGTACGCGCTCGGAGTCGCGCCGTACGCGGCCTTGAACGCGCGCGCAAAGTGCGTGACGCTGCGGAAGCCCCAGTCCGACGCCGTCGCCGTGATCGAACGCCCGACCCATTGCGGCTGTGCGAGCTCGAAGGCGCATTCTTCGAGGCGCCGGCGTTTCAAGTATGCCGTGACGCTGTCGTTCTCTTTCGCGAACAACAACCGCACGTAGCGCGAAGAAAGTCCCAACGCCGCCGCGATCGCGGTGGGGGTGAGATCGGGGCTGCGCAGGTGCGTCTCGATGTACTGCTTGATCTGCGCGCGCCGCGCTGCCGCCGCGACGGAACGCTCGACGGGGCACGCGTGATCGAGAGCGTAGGAGGCTGCCATGACTTGCAAGAAACTGCGAGCGAGCGCAGGCCGCTGCTCCGCTTGCAGCTCCTCGCTCTCGAGCTCCGACCAGAGCGCCAGAAGCATCGTGCTCGCGACGCGGTTGAGCGGACGATCGGCCGCCATGCGAAAGCCGCACATGCGCGCCGGCGCCGGCAGATAGCTCTTGAGCGTCGACGGCGCGATGGCAACGCACAGCGCACGATTCGGCTCTTGGAACTCCATGCGAAACGGCAGAGAATCGTCGAGCAGAGCGAACTCCCCTTGCTCGAGCACGGCGTCGTGACCGGCGTGCCGGAGGGCGACCGTGCCCTGCATGACGAGCACCACGCGGAAATGCCGCTCGCGAGTCTGCGCCACGTGGTGGGCTTCGTGCCCGACCACGGCGGGCGTCGAATCCACTCTTACGAAGCGCAGCGGCCCGAGCTCCGCCGTGCTCGCGGAAGCGTTGAACTCGGCGCGATTTCGTGCCTTGATCTCGAGCGGCGCGCCCAGACTGGCGTGCAGATCGTTCCAATACCGCAAGCGCGCCGACCGCGCGACTCGCAAGGTCGAATAGCACTTGAGCACGAGCGATCCCCCCCGGATAGCCCGCGTTGATACTAGACATTCTCGTACTCGAGTCAAATTTGACCGCGCGACGGAAGGGCGGCGGGCCGCGCGGGCCGTTGTGGCGCCGGCAGAACACATCGAATCGCCGTGGGCGATGCTTCCTCCATCGTCGCGGTTCTTTTCCCCTAAGGGCAAGCAACGCCGTCCCGTCTCGGGCAATCTGACTGGCGAGTCAGGCGTACCCAACTCTAGAACCGATCGGCCTTTTCAACTGCCTCTGGGGGGATTCATGAAAGTCAAAGCGATCCACGCGGCGGTCGTCGCGGCACTGCCCGCGGCTGTTGCGTTTCAACCAACAGCGCTCTCGCAAGAGGGCCTCGAAGAGATTGTCGTCACGGCGACTCGCCGCGAGCAGAACCTACAGGACATCCCGATCTCGATCGTCGCGATCACGGGTGAGAACCTCGAGGTGCAGGGCCTCGACAGCCTCGAGGACGTGGGCAACAACATTCCAAACCTCAACATTCAGGGCGGGGCCCTGACGTCGGGCACGCAGTTCCGCATACGCGGGCTGCCGGGCGTCGGCGTTTACATCGACGGCGTCTGGCAAGTCAACACGTCGGGATTCCTGACTCAGGACTTCGTCGATATCGATCGCGTCGAGGTGCTGCGCGGCCCGCAGGGAACCACGTACGGCCGAGACGCCGTCGGCGGCGCGATCCGCATCTGGACGAAGCCGCCAGGCCAGGAGTTCGGCGGCAACGTCACCGCAACGGTGGGTACGTACGACCGCCGCGACGTGAAGGGGTCTATCGACGTGCCCATCACCGACAATCTGCTGACGAAATGGACGGCCGCCAGCGTATTTCGCGACGGCTACATCCACAGCGTCACCAACGGCAGGAACTACGGCGGAATGGACCAGGATGTCGTCCGCGGCGACATGCTGTGGACGCCGACCGACAATCTGAGTTTCCGCCTGACGATCACGAGCGACGAGTCCTTCATCACGGAGCCCAAGGTTCAGGACGCGATCTTCCCGACGCACGTGGTTCCGGGCCCCGACAATATCGTGGGCACGCGCGACGACGTGCAGAACTGGGGCGTGCTGATGCGCGACTTCTACGGGCTCGCGCTCGAGACGAACCCCGGCGCGCATCCGCGTGCGCTGCCGTTCACTGCGCAGAATTTCGTCTCCGGCTTCCCCGGCGGCAGGATCGGCAAATGGGAAACGGCTTCCAACGTCTCCCAGCCGTCGCGTATCGCACGCGACACCAGCAACCTCGACGTCGACTGGGATATCACGGACAACATCAGCCTCAGCTTCCTGACGTCCTACACGGAAGTGGCGGACGACATCATCAACGACTGGGACGGCACCGACTATGAAGTCGTGGCCGACCTGTCGCGCGGACGCCTCGACGTGCTCAGCGAAGAGATACAGATCACCGGCGGCACGGATCGCGTCGCCTGGTTTGCCGGCGTCTACTACTGGGATCAGGAATCCGTCACACGCGCCGACCGGCGCACGCTCGCCGAGTTCCGTACGTATCCCGGTCAGTACTTGAGTACGCCGCGCTGGAACGTCAACGACGTGTTCGCATCGCAGCTCTGTCAGCAACTGGGCCCCGCCATCAGCACCGTGACCGGACTGCCGATCAATGCGCCTTACCCGGCGGATGCATCTCTCTGGGACCCGCCGGCGACCAACCCGACCGGCGCCACGGACTGCCAGACGGCGTGGTTCCTGTCGGGCGCAGCCTTCGCGTATGACCGGCTCACCTACAACGAAACGGATGGCTGGGCGGTATTCGGCGAGGCGACGATCGGCCTTACCGATCGGCTCGACCTCACGCTCGGCGTGCGTCGTCACGAGCAGACCGTCGCAGCCGGCCCGATGAACTTCATCCCGGGCGTCACGGCGCCGCAGACGCCCTTCTCCGACGTGCTGCACACCGGCGGCGATCCGTGGGCCGGCGTGCGAGTCGTCGACCCGAATGCGCCGCCGGACACGTTCGACGAGGTGACCGTCAAGGCCGCGCTCCAGATGCAGTTCACCGACGACGTCATGGGGTACATCAGCTACTCGGAAGGCTTCGACTCCGGCGGCATCGGCAACATCACGACGAACCAGGGGCGAATCTTCATCCCGTACGAGCCGCAGACCGTCGAGAACACCGAGATCGGTATTCGCGCGGATCTGGCCGGCGGCAAGGTGCGCCTGAACGCGACGTACTTCGATTCGGACTGGCTGAACATTCAGAACCTAGGCGTGGTACGCGACCCGGCCACAGGAGTCGAGCTGCCGACGCTGATTACGACGAACGTCGGCACCGCGAACGCGAGCGGTCTCGAGCTGGAATTGACGTATCTGCCGACGCAAAACGTGTCGCTGAACTTCAATTACGGTGTGCTTGACACGGGCTACACCTACATCAAACCCGGCACGCCGCAGCTCACCACCGCTACGGAGTTCGCGCAGGCGCCGGATTCCGAGTGGAGCATCGGTCTCCAGCACACCGCGAATCTGGGCAATGGGGGTTCGTTCACGAGCCGCGTCGACTACTCGTACACGGATCAGTTCTGGCGCTCGCTCGTATTCCTGCGCTTGGACTGGTACGGCAGGAAGAACAACGGTCCGGTGCCGGATGGCTACGACGAGTCGGGCGACTGGGGCGTCGTCAACGCACGGTTCACGTACGAGCCCGGTGACGGCCGGTATGCAGTGTCGCTGTTCGGCACGAACCTGACGAACGAGTACATGCTGAACTCGGGCTTCTTCCACGGCATCTGGGGCTACGACTTCTCGAGCATCAGCCGTCCGCGTGAGGTGGGCGTTTCTCTGAACTTCCGCTTCTGATTCCGGCTCGTTAGAGCGACCTCTCGGGCGCTGGCGTCGGCAACGACGCCGGCGCTTTTTTTTTCGGGGCTGCGGCCCGGCCAGGGCGCAACGACCTTGCGTTGTTCCGCGCCGATCGGCGGGACTATACTGAACTCCCAAGGGGAAGCACGCGATGAAAAGTCGACTGCTACTCTTTCTAGTGTTGTTATCGGCGGTCGGCGCCGCGCTCGCACAGCGAGGGCGGGAGGTGAAGCTGACTCAGAAAAGAGCCGAAACCCGCACGCTCGTCGGCGTCGACAACGAGTATCTTGCGGCCGGAGCCGAAGCACTCTTGGAGAAGCGGTACGACGAGGGCATCCGACTGACTCTATTGGGGCTCGAACGGCCCGCGTCACCGCGCGATCGCGCCAATGCCCTCTCCAATCTTTGCGCCGCGCATGCCGCCAAGCGCGAGCCTGCCGTCGCGATCGACTATTGCAACCAGTCGCTCGAGATCGACGGCAAGAATTGGAATGCATACAGCAATCGAGCCTACGCGTACTACCTGAGCCGCAAATTCGATGAGGCGGACCGGGATCTCGACAAAGCGCTCGAGTTGAATCCGGATGCGCGGCAGATGCCCCAGATTCGCGGCATGTTGAACGAGCGCCGCCTGCGGGGACGCGTCACGATAGAAGAGCATAACTAGGCTCGACGGGCGGGCGATGTACCAAAGGCGTTGGCGGCACGATTGCCAACGCCTTGTTCCTTGTCGGCGCTCAATGCGGAAGCTCGGAGATCACGCCCGTGCGTTCCCGGCTTCCTTGCGGCGAAACTCCATGATCTCGCGCACCACGGCACTCGCAATCCCGGCGTCGAGGCTGCGCTTCGTGGCGTCCGCGACGTAGTGCGCGACGTGAGCGGCTCCGGCCGAGTGGCCCCAGAGCACGATCTTGCTCGGACTCCCCCGTACTGCGCGATGTTCGCCTTGAGCCAAGCGACGGCGGCCGTCAAATCCTCGATGCCCGGCGGCCACGTGCTCTGCGGCGCGAGCCGATAGTTGATCGTGACGCCGACGAGGTCCTGGCTGACGGCCCAGACGCCGATGTTGTCGTAGAGCGGTAGGCCTTCGGCGCGCTTGTCGGCGCGAGCGAATCCGCCGCCGTGCACGAAGACGACCACGGGGCTTGCCGGCGCCCGGAATCGGCGCAGTGAAGACGTCGAGCGCGTTGGGCTCGTGCGGGCCGTATTTCAGGTCGCGCGCCACGTCGAGCCACGAATACGGCTCCTTCCGCTGAAGGGGCGCGTAGCGCTCGGCCGTCCGCTGCGTTTCGATGCGCGCGCCGATCGAGCGCAGCTCCGCCGCGATGTCTTCGGGCATGCCGAGGTCCTGTTGAGCCATTGCACTCCTCTTCGCATCGGGGTTCGGCAACCGCGGGCTCGTCGCGCGTCCCGTCACCGGATGAGGATAGTGGAACGGGATCTCAGATGCCTTCGGCCCACGCCGCACTGCCGCCAAAGCTGCCGAACATCGCGAACGCGCACCAGCGGCCCTTCGCCGGCAATCCCGCTCGGGTGCTCAGAGCGCGGCGCAGCGATTCCGGCCTTGCTGCTTCGCTTGATACAGCGCCTGGTCGGCTCGCTCGAACACGCTCGTCGGCGTGTCGCCCTTGCGAAGCTCCGTCAAGCCGGCCGACACGGTCACCTGTACGGGCTCGCCGTGATGCCGAAACGCCGCGCTCTCGACGACGAGCCGCAGCTTCTCGGCGACGCCGGTGGCCGCCTCGAGCGTCGTCATTGGCAAGAGGAGAACGAACTCCTCGCCGCCGATGCGCGCGAGAAAGTCCTCCGCGCGCTTGTTGCGCGCGAGCAGCTCCGCGACGCCGCGCAGCAAGCGATCGCCGGCCTCGTGGCCATAAGAATCGTTGACCCGCTTGAACAGATCGATGTCCCAGATCGAGAACGCGAGCGGCTGCGAGTGCCGCTGCCAGCGTTGAAACTCCTCGGCGATACGGCTCTCGTACGCGTAGCGGCTGTGCGCGCCCGTCAGCGAATCGATCATGAGTCGCGTCTCTTGCTCGGCACAGAGCTTCGCGAGCTCGTCGGTGCGCTCCTTGAGCTTCGAGACTTCCTTCGCGAGCTCGCTCGCGCGCCGCTCGTGCTCGGCGTGCCGCCGCGCTTCCTTGCGGCGAAACTCCATGATCTCGCGCGCCACGTTATCGAGCCGCGCCTGTACCTTCGTCTTGAGATAGGCGAGATCCGGCGACGACTGCACTTCCTGCTGGAGCGTGACCATCTCGGCTTGCACCGTCTGCGAGAGCCCCGCCGTATCGGCGCTGCGGCTCTGCGCAGCGTCGGCCTGCCAGCGCGTCCAATCCTCGAAGGCGGCGAGCCGCTGCGTGACTTGCTCGAGGAATTGCTCGAGATCGCGCCGCTGCGATTCGAGCCGGTTCGCCACCTCGCCGACGGCGTCGGCTACGCTGCGCAGAAAGGGCTCCCAGCCGTCCTCGGGAACGCCGAGCTCGAGCCGGCGTGCAAGCGTCGCGGCGGTCTCGGCGAGCGGCGGGATTTCGGCGAGCCGGTGGACGAGCGCACGCAGCAGCGCGACGATCTCGTCCGTGACTGCGCTCGCCGTAGGCACGATGACGACGCCGCCGGGCGGAGCGCCGGCCGGCGCGCTCTTCACCTCGAGAGTCGCCTCGGCCTTTAGCGCCCGCACGAGGCCCGTCATGCTCGAATCGAGGTTCAGCGCCGTCGGGTCCGTGCGCAGCACGGCCATGACGTGATCGATCGCGGCGTCGAGCTCGGGGCTCCGGCCGAGCGCTGCCATCGCGAGCTTGCCTGCGGCCGCGCGCAGCGCGGCCTCGAGCTTCGCCCAGGTGCGCTCCTTGTCCTCGAGCTCCTGCACGAGCTCGCGGTACTTAGCTTTCCACTGCTGATCCGTCGCTACCTGAGGCATCGCCGCGACCTGCGCATAGACCACGGCGGTTTATCGGCTGCGCGGCGGGAAACTGAAGCCCGGCCGAGGAGCTCAAGCCTTGGTGCGTGCCGCCCAAGCGCGACGGCGACCGACCCGGCACGCAGATGGCCAGAATCAGAGAACGAAGGCGGGGCGCGCCGAAAGCGCTAGTTCGCGGCGATCAGCGTTTGCAGCGCCGCGGCCGTGTCGGGATGCGCCGTGCCGCCGCCTCGCCGCCCGCCGCGCAGCTTGCCGTTGGCGGCGTCGATCGGCGTCATGCCGTCCGAATCGGCTGCATTGAGATCCGCGCCGCGCTCGACGAGCAAGAGCGCCACGTCCGTGTAGCCCGCCGCGGCCGCGTGGTGCAGCGCCGTGCGGCCG
>JBBIJV010000089.1:0-13568 GCA_037445815.1 Rhodospirillaceae bacterium | reverse complement strand
CGGCTTCGCGGCGACGTCGGCCGCCGTCACGCCCTCGAGCGAGAGCTCGCCGGCACGCTCGGCATCGCTGTGGCAGTCGGTGCAGTAGCGGCCGAACAGCGCGACTTGCTCCTCGAGCACGGGCTCGGACGGCTGCTTCGTGCAGCCGGCGAGCAGCGCGGCGCCGGCCAACGCGAGCCATGAGCGCGGCTTCAGGTCACAGCGAGTCACTGAGCCTCCCTGCCCACCACAGCCCGTGATAGATGTTCGCGACGAAACGCTCGCGGTTGTTGCCCCACAATGCGTCGAATTCCTTCGTGACGCCGGCGTCGAGCATCTCGGCGACGCTGCGGCCTTTCCGCATTAGGTTCTCGATGCGCTCGCGCACGACGGTCAGCATCTCGAGCTGCGCGGCGAGATGCGAGCGCGGCTGCGGTGGTCCGTTCGCAGGCACGATCAGCGTGTCGGCGTTCGTGATGTCGAGCAGCTTCTTCGTGGCGTCGACGAGCCCGCCGATCCAGCCGCCCGTCGCGTAATCGATGACGGGATATTCGCCTTGCGTCACGACGCCGCCGGCGGCGAGCACGTTGCGGTTCTTGAGCCAGACGTAGATGTCGCCGTCTGTGTGCGCCTCGGGCAGGTGCCCATACTCGATTTCCTCGTCGCCGATCTCGAGCGAGATCGGTTGCGGATCGGTCGAGTAGAAGGTGCGCGTCGGCAATGCCGCAGGGTCGCGCGGCGTGTAGGTCTTGCTCTCCCAGTCGACGTAGTACTCCGTGCTCATCCAGAGCTTCGTGATCTCGTGCGCGACGATCTCGGTGTCGCCGGAGCGCAGGGCCTCGTTGCCGCCCGTGTGCGCGGGGTGCCAGTGCGTGTTGAAGAGCAGCTCGACGGGGAGCATGCCGAAATTGCCGCGCACGAGCTTAGCAACGTCGTTCGCGCGGTCGGGCGGTCCGCTGTCGATCACGGCCGCGACGCCGGCCGTGCGCAGAATGACGACGTTGCTGCCGGCCCCCGCCACGAGCGTCACGTCGTCGCGCAAGTCGACTTCCTCGAGCGACGGTAGATCGGTCTGCGCGGCCGCCGTGCGCAAGAGTCTGCCGCCGACGACGGTAGCCGCGGCGGCGCCGAGCGTCGCCAAGAACTGCCGCCGGTCCGAGGTCGGATTCATGCGTCTATATTAATGACGGGCGCCTCTCGGCTGCACGGGTCGACCGCTATGTCTTGTAACTTCTTCGGTCAGGCGGCCGTCAAGCTCCACCCGTGGCCACGGCGCAGACCTCGCGCCGGTTGAACGCGAGCTGCCTCATGCGCACGCGGCGGTAGCCGTATTCGCGCAGACGATCGGCGAGCGCCGGCAGTGTTTCGGCCAGCGCCGGGTCGGTGAGCTTCAGCGTAAGCACGAGACCCTCGGGTCGGGCGCCGCCGTAACTCAGCACGCCGTCGAGCGTGTCGAGCGTGTAGCTCGGCGGCACGTTCGCGTCCATGACGAGCCAGCGGCAATCGCGGAAGACGCTGCGCTTCACGTCTTTGGCACGTGCTCGGACGTGCGTGAAGCGAGGATGCGCGAGCACAGCGGCGTCCATCTCGGCCGGATCGACGCCGACGACCTCGAGACCGCGCTCGAGCAATGCGAGGCAGGAGCCGCCGGGCGCGCTGCCGATCTCGACGCAGCGATCGCCGGGCGCGGTCGGGAGCTCGGACCACTCGAGCGCTTCGACGATCTTCAAGTAGGCGCGCGAGATCAAGCGCTCGGGAACCGGGATCGGCGGCACGCCGCCGGGCCAGCGCGTTTCGGGCGAGGCCGCGCGATGCCAGCCGAGCCACCACTCGTGGCGCTCGACGAGAATGCAGTCGAGCACCAGGTCGCCGGCCGAGGCGACCGCGTTGACGGCGAGGCGGCTTCGCTCCGGCTGCTCCGCGGCCAGCAGCTCGCCGATCGTATGCGCCAGCGCGTCGCCGGCGCCGTCGAAATCGTCGTCGCCGGGCAGCGGCCGCTCGCGCGGCCAGACGTGCAGCGCAGGGAACGGTTCGGCCGGAGCCTGTTCGCCGACGAGCCGCCAGGCGGCGCGCGCGAGCTCCGCATCGTCGTCGCCGCCGACCTTGCCGAGCGAGTAGCCCCAAGTCCGCGCGAAGATGCTCTCGAGCTCGAGCTCGTGCCCAACCCTGATCTCGGCGGGCGTGCGGAAGGTAACGAACCCCGGCCGCGAGAACGCGAAGCGCAGCTTTGGATGCGTGCGCGCAATCTCGTTCTTCAGCGGCCGCTCGGCGCCCGTTTGTGTCACGGCGAAGACGAAGCGGGCGGGCATCAGGGAGGGGTGACCGTGTAGCCGCGCGCCGCGAGCTGCGCGAGCAATCCGTCGGACGCAACGAGCTCGCGCATCGGCAGTACCGAGAACGACGTCGAGTGCGTCGCAAGCGCACGCTCGGCTTCGGCGAGCCAGTTCGCGTACAGCTCGTCGCGCAAGTCGGCGAGGCCGCGCGCCGTGAACAGCATCGACAGGCAGTCGCCCTGCGAGTCGGGATAGTCGAAGCGCCGCAGCGCGTCGACGTCGCCGAGGGCCCATGCGTTCGCTCGCTCCTTCATCGCCTCGAGGTCGGTCTCGATGCTCGTAAGGATCGACGCGAAGCACGCGAGCTCGGCTTCACGCGGCACCTTCGCGAGCTCGTCGAGCACGAGCTCGGGCTCCGTCTCGACGACGACTTCGGTCGGGTCGGCGGGCGACCGACGCATCATGCGATTCAGCTTCTTACCGATGCCCGTGTCCGTCGTGAGGCCGACGTCGTCGAGCGCGGCGCCGTACAGGCGCAGCGCGGCCAGGGCGGGACGAAGCTCCGCCTCGCCGTCGTCCGGCAAGTGCCGAGCGCGAAGCGCCGCATAGCGCTCATAAAGATCCGCGGGAAGCTGATCTGCGAGCGTCGTGCCCTTGGGCGTTCGCGCGAGGCGCCGCACGGCGCGGAACAACTTGAACAGCCTGATCGGGTTCAGCGTCGCGGCGCTCACGCGCGGCGAGCCGATGACGGCTTCGGCGCGCTCGAGGACTCGCTCGGCGTTGCGCGGATCCCAATCGAGGCCCTTCGGCACGGGCGAGAGCCCGCCGAACAGGTACAGCGTGCGTTCGCCGGCCGACACCCGCCACAGCGGCGGGCCGGGATAGCGTCCCACGACGATCAGCTCCTCGATCGTGGAGCCGTCGGCCGAGGCTTGGGCCGCTGCGTCGAGAGGCCCTCCGGCGGCGACGGCGAGCGACGCGGCGACCGCGCACGTCCGGCTCGTCAGGGCTCTCGCACTCATCGCGCGATCTTAGCAACGGGGCAGCGCAGCGCTGTTCCTTGGATTCTTACCACGAAGATAGTCGCATAAGCGTTTGCGTCATAAGCGATATTTCGGCCCGTCCCAGCGCGGGTTTCGCGCCCGCACCGGCCGGCGGTAGCATCGCAACGGACGCCTTGAGAAAGCGAATGGCATGCTTCACGTCTCAGCCGATCGTACGAGGAACGCCCGATGCGGCGCAGTACCGAGAAGATTCTGACGACGCATGTAGGCGCGCTGCCCGGCCCCCTCGCTGCATGGGAAGGCCGCGCCGACGACGCGGCCCTCGCCGCGGCCGTGCGCGACGTGGTCGCGGCACAGCGCGCCGCGGGCATCGACGTCGTCAACGAGGGCGAGCTCGCGAAGGGCGGCATGTGGGTCACGTTCATCAACTCGCGGCTGTCCGGGTTCGCGGCCGTGCCGGCCGAAGGCGCGGTGGCGATCCTGCGCTCGAGCGCCGACTGGAAGGAGTTCGACGACTTCTACGCGAAGGCCGTGGCAGGCGGCACGCTGTTCGAGCAGACGGCGAGCGCGCCGGTGCAAACGAGCCGCGTGCGCGATTGGGTATGTCGCGAGCCGATCCGCTACACGGGCCAGGAAGCGCTCGCGCGCGAGATCGCGCTCCTTGAGGCAGCGCTCGGCGACCATCCCGTCGGCGACGCCTTCCTGACCTCGACGGCGCCGGCGAGCGTGGAGGTCGGGCGGCGCAACGAGTACTACGAGAGCGACGAGGAGTTCGTCTACGCTCTCGCCGATGCGCTCGCCGTCGAGTACGAGACGATCGCGAATGCCGGCTTCAACGTACAGATCGACGACGCGTGGCTGCCGGCGCTCTGGGATCGCATCGGTATCGGCATGGGCCTACCGGCCTACAAGCGTTATTGCATGCTGCGCGTCGAGGCGCTGAACCACGCCCTGCGCAACGTGCCCGAGGAACGGATCCGCTATCACCTGTGCTGGGGCAGCTGGCACGGGCCGCACGCGCACGACATTCCGCTCGCGGACATCGTCGACGTCATGCTGGCCGTGAAGGCGCAGATGTATCTGTTCGAAGCCGCGAACCCGCGCCACGAGCACGAGTACCTGCTCTGGGAGCGCGTGAAACTGCCCGCGGGCAAGATCCTCGCGCCCGGCGTCGTGACGCATGCCACGGCGGTAGTCGAGCATCCGGAGCTCGTCTCGCAGCGCATTCGGCGCTTCGCGGAGATCGTCGGCCGCGAGAACGTCGTCGCGTCGACCGATTGCGGTCTCGGATTGCGCTGCCATCCGCAGATCGCCTGGGCGAAGCTCCGCTCGCTCGCCGAAGGCGCTGCGCTCGCGACGCGGGCGCTCGGCTACTGAACCGGCGCGCTACTCGGCAAGTTCGAGCGCGCTCAAGGCCGCGGTGGCGGCCGCCGCGATCTCGCGCTCGAGCGCGTCGCTGTCGTCGGCGGTGCCCGCGAAGTTGCCGACCCAAAGCTGACGGCTCGTTGCTAGCGCAGAATCTCCCAATTCATAGCGTGCATTGAGACTCGCCAAGCCTTCAGTCCCGTGGCATGGTTGTTGCTTCCTTGGTTCAAGGACGACTGATTCAAGGAGACGAACATGCTTACGGGACGGCAGGGTTGGTCATATCTGACGACGATGGCGGTCTTGGCGGCGGGCTGCGCTAGCGTATCCACCGACGACGATGCACGCGACGCGCGCTTGCCGACCGGCGTCACGTTGCTCGAATCTGATCGCAACGATTGCGCAGGCGCCATCGCGATCGACGAGCGCTCGATTGCGAGCTCGCGGAGCGCGGACGTCGTCGTGCAGCGCGGCCAGAACGCCACGTTCGAGGTCGAAGCCGACGATGACGACGACGTCGAGGTCGAGTGGACCTGCGTCGGCGCTGCGGACACGGATCGCGACAGCGTGCAATGCCCGGAGGAGACGACTCACGTCCGAATCACGCGCGCGACGACGGGCAGCGAGTTCCTGTTCGAGTGCTACGGCGATCGCGACGGCTCGGCGGCGCGACGCGCGCGGCGCTGAGCAAGGGCGGCCACGGAGGCCCTGCTAGCCGCGATGCGGATCGCGCAGCACGGCTTCGCCCGTGCCCGCAGCACCACCGCCCGTCGCGCCCATGAGGCGGTCGACGAGGCGGCTCACGTGCTGCGGCGAGCGCGTCTTGCGCGCCAGTAGGCCATAGATGGTCGGCACGGCGAATAGCGTCAGGAACACCGCCACGGTCATGCCGAAGAACACTACGATGCCGATCGGGCGGCGCTGCTCGGCGCCGGCGCCCGTCGCGAGCATCAGCGGCAGCGCGCCGAACGCCGTGCAGAAGCTTGTCATCAATACGGGGCGCAGGCGCGTGACGGCGGCTTGCACGACCGCGTCGACGAAAGCGATGCCGCGATCGCGCAGCTGGTTCGAGAACTCGACGATCAGAACGCCGTTCTTCGCGGCGATGCCGATCAGCATGATCACCGCGATCTGGCTGAAGATGTTCACCGTGAGGCCGAACAGTTTGAGGCCGAACACGGCGCCGAGCAGGGCGAGCGGCACCGTGACCATGATGATGATCGGGTGCACGAAGCTCTCGAATTGCGCGGCCAGCACGAGATAGACCACGGCGAGCGCCAGCAGGAACGTGAAGTAGAGCTGCTGGCCCGTGCGCGTGAACTCGCGCGTCTGGCCGTCCCAGTCGAGCGTGGCCTCGCGCGGCAGTTCGCGCGCGACCGTGTCCTCGAACCACTGCACGGCTTCGCCCATCGTGTAGCCGTTCGCGAGATCGGCCTGGATCTCGACGGCGCGCAGCCGGTTGAAGCGCGACAGTTGCAGCGTGCCCGACGTTTCCTCGAGCCGCACGACGCTCGACAGCGGGATCAGCTCGTCGGTGCGCGGCGAGCGCACGCGGATGTTCGTGAGATCCGTCGTCGTTTCGCGGTTGTCGTCGCGCCCTTGCAGGATCACGTTGTACTCGCGACCGCGATCCACGTACGTCGTCACGATGCGCGAGCCGAGCACCGTCTCGAGCGTGCGCCCGACGCTCTCGAGCGAGATGCCGAGATCGGCCGCGCGGTCGCGGTCGATCGACACGCGCACCTGCGGCTTGCGCTCCTTGTAATTGCTCTGCACGTTCGCAAGCCCTGCGTTCCCGCGCGCGAGCTCGAGGATGCGGTCGGACCAGACGGCGAGGCTCTCGTAGTCGGGACCGCCGATGACGGCGTTGATCGGCGACTGCAAGCCGCCGCGCCCGAGACCGCCCGGCTGGCCCATCGAGACGCTGACGCCGGGCAGCTTGCGCGCCTCGGCGAGGACGGGCCCCATGATCTCCTGCACCGAGTGCTCGCGCTCGTCCCAATCGCTGAAGATCAGGAACGCGCGAGCCGTGTTGATGTCGCCGGTGCGTAGATTGGCGCCGCCCTGACCCGGGACGCGGACCAGCACGCGCTGCACTTCGCCGCCCTCGATTGTCTTGAGCGCGATGGCTTCGAGCTGCCGTGCATAGCGGTCGATGTACTCGAAGCTAGACCCTTCGGGGGCCTCGATGGCCACGAAAGCGCGGCCGTTGTCGGCTTGCGGTGTGAACTCGGCAGGCACCGTGCGGAACGTGGCGACGCCAGTGGCGATCAGCGCGGCCAGAATGCCCACGACGGTCCACGGGTGGGCGAGGCTCACGCGCAGCGAGCGCTCGTAGAAGCGCGCGAGCTGCTTGAAGAAGCGATCGATCGCGGCCGCGAACCGGTTGCGGTGCTCGTGCTCGGGCAGGCGCGACGCGAGCATCGGCGTCAACGTGAGCGCGATCAGCGCCGAGAACGCGATGGCCGCGGCCAGCGTGAAGCCGAACTCGCGGAACAGGCGGCCCAGGTCGCCGGGCAGGAACGAGATCGGCACGAACACGGAGATCAGCGTGAGCGTGGTCGCGATCACGGCAAAGCCGATCTCGCGCGTGCCGAGAATGGCCGCGACGAGCGGCGGCTCGCCGAGCTCCGTGCGCCGGTGCACGTTCTCGAGCACGACGATGGCGTCGTCGACGACGAGGCCGATCGCGAGCACGAGGCCGAGCAGCGTGAGCACGTTCACCGAGTAGCCGAGCGCGTACATCACGGTCAGCGACGCGATCACGGACACCGGAATCGTGACGGCCGGGATCAGCGTGGCGCGCACGTTGCCGAGGAACAGGTAAATGACGGCGAGCACCGATGCGAGCGCGAACACGACGGCGACCAGAACCTCGCGCAGCGCGGCTTCGATCGGCACCGCATTGTCGATGCTGACGTTGAGCGTTACGCCCGCGGGCAAGGTTTCTTGGATGCGCGCGACTTCCTCGCGCACGCCCCGTGCGATGTCGAGCGTGTTGCCCTTCGACTGGGCCAGCACCTGCATCATGAGGCCGGGCCGCCCGTTCAGACGGCTGTACGAGCGCTCGTTCTCGGCGGCGAGCTGCACGTCGGCGACCTCGCCGAGGCGCACGAGGTGGCCGTCGGCGCCGCGCCGGATGACGAGGTTGCGGAAATCCTCCTCGGTGTCGAGGCCGACCATCGTGCGCAGCGAGAACTCGCGCGTGCGCGATTCGATGCGGCCCGCGGGCAGCTCTACGTTCTCGCGGCGTAGCGCGTCCTCGACGTCGGTGACCGTGAGCTGGCGCGCGGCGAGCGCCTGCCGGTCGATCCAGATGCGCATCGAGTAGCGGCGCCCTCCGACGATGTTGACGCTCGCGACGCCGGGCACCGTCGACAGGCGGTCGACGATGTTGCGTTCGGCGTAGTCCGTGAGGTCGAGCATCGACATCGAGTCGGACGAGAACGCGAGCGTGACGACGGAATCCGCGTTCGCGTCGGCCTTCACGATCTGCGGCGGGTCGGCCTCGTTCGGCAGGCCGCCGAGCACGCGCGCCACGCGGTCGCGCACGTCGTTCGCGGCCGCGTCGAGGTCGCGGCTCACGTCGAACTCGATGCGCACTTGGCTGCGCTCATCCTCGCTGTCGGACTCGAGCTTCAAGATGCCTTCGATGCCGGCTACCGAGTCCTCGATGATCTGCGTGATCTTCGTCTCGATGATCGCCGCGGACGCGCCGCGGTAGTTCGTCGTGATGGAGACGGTGGGCCGGTCGATGTCCGGGTACTCGCGAATCGCGAGCCGCTGAAGCGACACAATGCCGAAGATCACGAGCAGCATGCTCAAGACGGTCGCGAAGACCGGCCGGCGAACCGCTACCTCGGAGATTCGCATGCGTCAGCTCGCGCCGCCGGCCTCTTGCACGAGGTTGCCGTCCCGGACGTTCTGTGTGCCGTCGACGACGACGCGCTCGTGCTCGGCGAGACCCTCGACGATCTCGACGTAGCCTGGGCGCCGCTTGCCCGTGCGGACCTCGCGCCGCTCGACGACGTTGTCGCGCACGACGAATACGTAGGCATGGCCGCGCTCGGGAACGAGCGCCTCCTCGGGGACGACGAGGGTGGGCTCGCGCTCGCCCTGGAGCGAGACCGTCATGAACATGCCCTGGCGGAGCAGGCCGTCCGGATTGTCGAGCTCGGCGCGGACCGTCACGGAGCGCGTGACAGGGTCCACGCGCGAGTCGATGTTCGTGACGGTGCCGTTGAACGTCCGGTCCGGCAAGCCGGCTGAGCGTGCCGTCACGGGCAACCCGCGCCTCAGCACGAACAACGACGTCTCGGGCACCGTGAAATCGAGCTTGATGAGGGATGTGTCGTCGAGCGTCGTGATGACGGTGCCGGGGCTCACAAAGCTGCCGACGCTGACGCGTCGAAAGCCCGTGCGGCCCTTGAACGACGCGCGGATGACCGCGTCGTCGAGCCGCGCCTGGGCGGCTGCCACACGCGCCTGGTCGGCCTTCAACGTGGCTTCCACGAGCTCGAGGTCCGCCACGGACAGCGCTTGGCGCGACTGAAGGTCGCGGCTGCGCTCGAATTGGCTGCGGCTGCGCGCGAGCGCGGCTTCGGCTTCCGCGAGCGCTGCCCGAGCCTGGGCCGCGTCCATCTCGACCAGCACCGCGCCGCGCTCCACCATCGAGCCCTCCTCGAAGCGAATCGCGGTGATCGTGTTTGAAGCTTTCGAGGTAACCTCGACCGACTCGTTGGCCTGCGTGGTGCCGACGGCCTCGATCTCGATGCCCATCATCTCGACGCGTGCAGGCCGTGTGACGACGGGAATCGCCGCGGCCATGGCTCCGGCCGCTGCCGCTGCGCGCACCTCGGGCGCATTGTCCGTGCACGCCGCGGCCGCCAGGGCGAGGCCGCAGAGCGCCGCGGCGCGCGAACCGGTGCTACGGCGGAAAACGCGCGTGCGCGACGGCCCGCGATCCTTGCCTGCCATGGGCGATGAGTCTTCCGAACGCGTGGAAAGAAGGCCGATTTATAGCACAGCGCCGATGCGCAGACTCCGGGCACATAGAGCACTACCCGCGGGCGATGGCGTCGGCAAGAAAACTTTGGACATCCGGCGCTTCTCAAAAACCGTACTCGAGCGAAATGGACGTGAATCGATCCGTTTTCTCGATGCCGACCGGCACGTCGGAGTTGTTCTTGATCACGTACGACAGCACGACGGCCAGGTTGCCGACGATGCGCGTCTTCAAAGCCGTCGTCGACTCGGTGTAGCGGTTGTCGTCGCCTTGCTCGAGGAGCAGCTTCTGGCTGAGCTCGGACGTGTCGCTGATGCGCAGCAGATAGTCGAGGCCGCCGCGCACGATCGCTTCGTCGAGCTCCTCGCCCGTGATGAGGTCGGATTGCTTGGCGCCCAAGCCGGCCTCGAGCGCGAGCATCTGGCGGTCCGTGTCGATGAGCCGATTGCCGTAGCCGACGGCTTCCGTGACCTGCCGGTCGTAGCCCGAGAATCGGTCCTGTCGCCAGTCTCCGGAGAAGAAGACGTAGCTCATCTGCGAGAAATCGCGCTGAGCCTTGTAGCCGGCCGCTTGCGCCTCGGCTGTCGTGACGTCGTCCTGGCGTGCGCTGATCGCGAGCGCCTTCCAGTCGTGCCGCCAAGGGCCGTCGAGGTCCCACTTCACGTCGAGCGCCGCATTGAAGCTCGTGCTGTCCGTGTTGCCGTTCGTCGCGAGGTACCCGAGCGCTACGTTGCCGACGAACGGATCGCTCGGCGCCGCGGGCGGTGCTTGTGCGAGCGCGGCGCCTGCACTCGCGCACAAGAAGGCAACGTACATCGTTGTTCGTACGAGCATCGGCCAATCCTTCCCGGAATGAGAATGCGGCATCGTACCCGTATCCGCGCATCATCGTCACGATTGCAGTCAGCGCATGCGCTGCCTGTACTCGACGCATGCAGTACACCATTCGCCGCATTCCGAAAGCCGTCGACGCTGCAATTCGCGAGCGCGCACTCAATACCGGAAAGAGCTTGAATGAAGCCGTCATCGACGTGCTCGCCGATGGAGCTGGAGTCAAGGGTGTTCCACGCCGAAGGCGCGACCTCAGCGACATTGCCGGTACGTGGAAGACAGACAAGAGCTTCGAAGCGGCACTCGAAGAGCAGGACCAAGTCGATAAGGGTCTTTGGCGGTGAGGGTCGCCATCGCTACGAATCGCTACGTTGATCTCTGCAAGGGAGCAGCGGAGACGGTCGAGATTCTCGAAGAAGCGGATGCGATCGTTTTGCCGTTCGTCGTGCTCGCGGAGTTGCGCGCCGGCTTTCTATTCGGGCTGCGGCAGGTCGAGAACGAACGCGCTCTCCACCGATTGTTGCTCAAAGATGGCGTCGAGGTCGTTTACGCAGACAGCCAGACGATGCATCACTATGCTTCCGTCTATCGTCAGCTTCGCCGCCAGGGCACTCCGATCCCGACCAACGACATGTGGTTGGCCGCCCTCGTGCTGCAACACAATCTGGCGTTGCACGCGAGGGACCACCACTTCGATCATTTGCCTCAAATCGTCCGCGTTTAGCGAGCCGCGCTCGCCGCGCGCAGGCGCGCGGCGATCTCTTCGGACGGCGTGTTGTCGCGGCCGCCGATGTCGCCGAGCGCGCCGTCGAGCGGCGTCTTGCCGTGCGCGTCCTTCACGTTCGGATCCGCGCCGTGCGCGAGCAGGTACTCGACGACTTTCGTCCAGCCGAACTTCACGGCTCCGTAGAGCGCGGTTTGCCCCTCGCGCTCCGCGAGCGCGCTCGGCTGCCGGCCGACGCGCGCCGTCAGGCTGTACTCCTCGGGCAGCCTCGCGTTGATGTCGGCGCCGGCTGCGAGCAACAGGTCGAGCATCTCGATCGCGCGCTCTTGCGACTGCGGCTCGGAATTGAACAGCCGGTTGCGTCCGGAGACGTGCCCCGCCGCCGCCATCAGCGGCGTCACGCCCTGCACGTTCGGCAGGTCGACGAGCGCGCCGCGCTCGAGCAACAAGCGAATCATCTCGACGTCGCCGCCGATGGCCGCGCGCAGCAGCGGCGTCGTGCCCGTCGTCAGCATCTCGTCCGCGAACCGGCCGATGTTGCCGCCGCGGCTCGGCCGGTGCATGTTGAGCTGCGCGTTCGGATTCACGCCGGCGTCGAGCAGGATGCGCGCCATGTCGGCGGCCGTCGTTTCGGACGATCTGCCGGGGTGCGATAGGCGGCCGCGGAACGTGTTCATGTCCACGGCGATGTAGAGCGCCGTGCGCCCGTACCAGTCCCAGAGGTGCGGGTTCGCGCCGCCGTCGAGCAGGACGCGTGCCGTGTCGTAGCGCTGATTGTCTATCGCGATCATCAGCGGCGTCATTCCTTCCGGCGTCGGCAGGTCCGGGTCGGCGCCGGCCGCGAGCAGCGAGCGCACGCAGCGCGTGCAGCCGGAGCGCGCCGCGTAGAGAAGCGCCGTCAGGCCGCCGACGGGGCGATACTGCGCGCGCGGCTCGGAGGTGATCTGGCTGTCCCAGTCGTTCGCCGAGGCGCGCGCGTTCACGTCGGCGCCGTGCTCGATCAAGAACTGCGCGAGCTCGGGGTGATTGCCGTCGACGGCCCACATCAGGGCCGTTTGATCGCGCCACGCCTCCCTGGCATTGACGTCGGCGCCGCGCTCGACGAGCAGGCGCGCGATATCGAGCGCGCCGACGCGCGCCGCGAGCATCAGTGCCGTCTGGCCGTCGCCGTTCGGCGATTCGACGTCGGCGCCCGCGTCGAGCAGCTGCCGGACCAGATCGAGATCGCCGAGCTTCACGGCTTCGGCGAGCGGCGACGAGCCGTACTTGTTCACGACGTCGGCTTTGGCGCCGCGCGCGAGCAGCTCTGCGACGAGCCCACGGTCCTGCTTGTAGACGGCCCAGTGCAGCGGCGTCGTGCCGTCGCCTTGCATGGCGTCGACGTCGACGTCGCGCGCGGCGAGCGCGCGCAGAGCCGCCGCGCGCTCGCCGTTCTGAATGAGGTCCGCGAGCGGGCTCTGCGCCTGTGCCGCGGCGCAGGCGATCAGCAACGAACAGGCCAGGGCCAGGTGTTTCATACGATGTCGTGCGACAGAGTGTTGTTGTGACCCCAGAACCCCTTGTGCGCGGCGTAGACGAATTTCGCGGGGTCCTGCCAAGTGCGCCCGGTGCCTTCCATGATGCCGGCCGCGAGCATGTCCTCGTTCGTTTCGCCCTTCCTGATACGCTCGAAGAATCGATCGAAGAGCAGCGCGCAGGTATCGTGCTCGGCCTGCACGGCCGCGCGGCCGACGGACGCGCCGTAGCTCGGCACGAACTGTGTGCGCGCGTCCGAGATCGCGAGCAAGTGCTTCAGCGCGTCGACGCGGCCGCCGAGCCAGCCGCCGCCGTACCAGTCGAGCTCGGGGTCGCGCTCGGGCGAGACGGCGTCGCCGACGGCGATCACGTTGGCGTCGCGGAAGTAGACATAGATGTCGCCGTCCGTGTGCGCCTCGAGCAGGTAGCCGTATTCGATGCGCTGGCCGCCGATCACCGTCGAGCCCGTCGTGTAGAAGCTCTCCGTGGGCTGCGCTTGCACGGGAACCGGTTTCGCGTAGCGTCCCTCGTCCGGAAGGTAGTAGCCGATCGCGAGCCGCGCGCGGGTTTTTTCGTGCGCCACGATGTTGGCGTTCGCGTATCCGAGCAGCTCGTTGCCGCCGATCTGCTCCAAGTGCCAATGCGTGTTGAACAGCGTGTGCACGTTGCGGCCGCCCGTCGCGGCCTCGACGAGCTCGAGCAGCGTATTGCGCGACTCGGCCCGGCCGCTGTCGACGAGCACGGCGCCGTCCGTCGTCGGGAGCGCGACGACGTTCCCGCCGAGCCCCGCGATCAACGCCAGCTTGCCGGCGATGGGGCTGACCTCGGCGAAGGCGGGCCGCACAGCCGCCGCGACGGCCGCGCCGAGCGCG
>JBBIJV010000088.1:0-13723 GCA_037445815.1 Rhodospirillaceae bacterium | reverse complement strand
TCGCGCGGCGAGCGTGTCGTCTTCACGAACGGCTGCTTCGACATCCTGCACGCGGGCCACGTCGCGTATCTCGAGGAAGCGAAGGCGTGCGGCGACCGGCTCGTCGTCGCCGTCAACGACGACGATTCGGTTCGGCGTCTGAAGGGCGCGAGCCGCCCCGTGAATCCGTTGGCCGATCGCATGGCCGTGCTCGCGGGCCTCGCGTCCGTCGACTGGGTGGTGCCGTTCTCCGAGGATACGCCGGCCGAGCTGATCGCGAAGGTCGTGCCCGACGTGCTCGTGAAAGGCGGCGACTATCGCGTCGAGCAGATCGCCGGCGGCGATACCGTTCTCAGGAACGGCGGCGAAGTGCGCGTGCTCGGGTTCAAGCCGGGACGCTCCACGAGCGCCCTGATCGACGCGCTGCGCCGCGGCGGTGGCTGACGCGGCGCCTCGGCGCCGCGCAGCCGCCCGGTGCGCCTACTGAAGCCAGCTATCGACCTGCATGATGTCGGCTTCCGACAGCGTGCCGGCCGCTTGCTTCAGCGCCAGCAGGTTCAGGATGTAGTCGTAGCGGCTGCGCGCATAGGACGTCTCGGCGAGCTGCAAATTGTCTTGCGCTTGTAGCACGTCGACCGTCGTCTGCGTGCCGACCTCGAAGCCGGCTTCCGTCGCACGCAGCGCAGTGCGGTTCGATTCGACGGCCTGACGCAGCGCGCCGACGCGAGAGATCCCTGTGATGACGCCGAGGTACGCGTCGCGCGCTTGGCGTTCGGTCGCTCGGGTCGTGCGTTCGAGCGCTTCCTGTGCCGCGCGGTGCTGATACACCGACTGCTGGATCAGCGAACGATTCCGGCCGCCGGTGAACAGTGGAAAAGTCAAGTTGAGCGACCACTGCCGGCTATCGGGATTCTGCGGCGTGGTGGAAGTGAACGGAGTGCCGTCGCGGAAGACCGTTTGCGTGCGATCGCTGGAATCTTCTCCGTAGCTGGCGGACAGGCTCAGGCTCGGCAGGCGGTTCCCGCGTTGTATGACGATGTCGTCTTGCGCAATGTCAGCCGCGATGCGGCTCGCGCGCAGCGCGAGGTTCGAGTCGAGCGCGACCCGAACCCATTCCTCGGCGTTCGCGGGATCGGGTGTCAACAGCGGCAGCTGATCCGTGGGGCTCGCGAGGTCGGGCAAGAGCTCTCCAACGATTTCGCGCAGCTGCTCCTGGGCGTTCGCGAGGAGCCGCTGCGTCTCGATTTCGGCAGCGACGGCGTCGTCGTAGCCGGCTTGCGATTGCTGCACGTCGGTGATCGCGATCAAGCCAACCTCGAAGCGGCGTTGGGCCTGCTCGAGCTGGCGCGATCGCGCCTCGCGAGTGGCGCCCGCCGACGCGAGATTGTCCTCGGCCGTCAGCACGTTGAAGTATGCCGTCGCGACGCGGATCAGCAAGCTCTGCAGCGCGGCTTGATAGGTTGTTTCGGCCTGCAAAACGCGCTTGTCCGCCTGTCGCAGCGTCGCGTACAGGCTCCAATCGAACAGTGTTTGGCTCAAGCTGATGCTCCAGCCGTCGCTGTCTTGCTCGAAGATCGAGCGAGTGCCGATCGGAATACCCTCCGGAGACAGTGCGCCTCCGCGTGTGTCCTGGAAGCGGTTCGACAAGGTGTTTTGAAGGTTCAGGATGGGCAACAGCTGCGACCGAGCCTGCGGCTTCACCTCAGAGCTCGCGAGGTAAGTGGCCTCGGCTTCCCGAATCGCGGGATCGTTTCGGATCGCGAGCTGATAGACGTCGAGGAGGCTATCCTGCGCCAACGCCGGGCCCGCCGCGCACGCGCCGAGCGCGAGCGCCAATAGAGTTTTGTTGAATGACATCGTTGTTATCCCTGTCTACAAGTCGTTGGTGGGGTGGTCAGTAGCGCGGTACGCGAGAGTCTAGCTGCGTCGACCACGCGTCGATACCGCCTTTCAGGTTGTATACGTCCGAAAACCCGTTTCCTTTCAAGAATTCCGCGACGCGGCGGCTGCGGCCCCCCGAATGGCACATCACGACGACGGGCTTGTCGGCGTCGAGCTCGCCTAGGCGGGCCGGAACCTCGCGCATCGGGATGTGCTGCGCGCCGGCTACGGCGGCGACGGCGAGCTCGTCGTGCTCGCGCACGTCGAGCAGCACGACGTCCTTCCCGCTTCGATAATCCGGCCAACGGGCCGCGAACTCAGAGGGGCTTAGCTCCGGAACTCCCGGCATGACGCTGCTCGGGTTCTCTGAGTCAGAGAACGAACGGCTCCGGGCGCTCCGCGTTGATCAGCGGCTTGAGCACCGTTTCGAAGAGACTGTTCGTCGTCGTCGTGCCGTTCGGTTGTCGCGTGATGAGCCTCGCCTCCATGGCAGGTTCGCGCCCAACGACGATGAAGAGCCTACCCTGCGGGCGCAGCATGTCGATGAAATGCTCGTTGAGCACGGGCACGGATCCGGTGACGGCGATGGCGTCGAACCGCTCGCGGTAAGACAGTGTCAAAGCGTCCGCCGTCTCGAGCGCGACGTTGCGAAGACCGAGAGCCGCGATCTTGGGCCCTGCGCCCGTGACGAAATCGGGAAAAATATCCACGCTGGTGACGTGCTTCGCCAGGCGGGCGGCGCATGCGGTGAGATAGCCGCTGCCGGTGCCGACGACGAGCACCTCGTCGATCGGTTCCACCTGGAGCGCCTGGAGGATGCGCCCCTCGACCTTCGGAGCCAGCATGTTCTGAGCGTGCCCGAGCGGAATCTCGAGATCGGCGAACGCGAGGTCGCGGTACTCGCGCGGCACGAAGTCCTCGCGCGGTGTTTCGGCGAAGGCACGCAATACGCGGTCGTCGAGCACCTCCCAGGCCCGCAGCTGCTGACCGAGCATCTGGGTGCGTGCAACCTCGAAATTCATGCGGAGTTCTTATTGGCGCCGGCATCGTGGCGAACGCGGTAGGGTAAGGAGTTTATGGATGCCCGACAAGGCGGTCTGTGAAGAATTATGGTCAATTATCGGGGACGCTTTCGGCCGCTTGCTGTATCGTGAAACGCGAGGAGAAGCAGCCGTTTGGCGACTCGAGTCGGGCCTCCCGCGAGGCCGCGAGAGGCGCCGGATGCGCGATAACAACAAAAACAGGGTATCCGTGCCGCGCCGCGCGGACACACATGGGGCTCCGCACTCACGTGCCATCAGCAGGGATTTCGCTGTCCGTCCGCCGTTTCCCGCCGATCCGCAAGCGCCGTTCCGCACAAGAGCGCGAGCCTAGGGGTGCGCCGGCATGACGGAGCTTCTCTCCGATCCCGTCATGGCGCTCGCGGCGCTCGTGGTGGTGCTGCTGCTCGGGGCGCTGATCTGGGCCGGGTCGCGACGTCCGTACGTTCGCGAAGTCGAACGGCTCCGCGACGATCTCCATAATTTGCTCGCCTCGGGCGAGCGCTCGGCGCGCATTGCCGTGAACGGCAGGTTGAGCCCGTTCGTCGACATCTCGGCGTCGATGAATCGCCTCCTCGATCGCAGCGAAGAGGCGGCGCGCGCCGCAGAGCTCGCGCAACCGCCCGTCGACGAGAGGAGCGAGTTGTTCGACCTGTTGGCCGAGACGCTGCCCGACGTCGCGTTGATCCATACGCAGACGATCCTGTACGCGAATCGCGCGGCCGGCGAGCTGTTCGGCGTGAGCCCCGACACGCTCGTCGGCAAGCCGATCACGGACCTCTTGCGGCCCGCGTACCGCGTCGGCATGCGCAAGCTCGTCGGCACCGCCGCCGAGACGAACGGCGCGCTCACGCCGTTCGAAGTGCAGCTCATCAGCAACGACGATCAAGGCTTGTGGGCCGAGCTCTACAGCCGCCGCGTGACGTTCGGCGGCGAGCCTGCGTTGCTCACGGTGGCGCGCGACATCACGCACCGCAAGAGCCTCGAGACGTCGCTCGGCCGCGGCAAGCTCCAGGCCCGCATCACGCTAGAGTCGATCGGCGAAGGCGTCATCACGACGGATCGCAACGGCACGATCGATTACATGAACGAGGCCGCGGAGCAGCTCATCGGCGGCACGCGCAGCGCGGGGCTCGGCAAGCGGCTGCTCGACCTGATCTCGCTCGTCGACGAGGTCGACCGCAGCTCGCTCGGCGACCCCGTGGCGAAGTGCTTGAGCGAGCGGCGGCGCGTGAACTTGGGAAGGCGGGCGTTCCTTCTGAGCAAGCAGGCCGAGCGCGAGTTCTCCACGGAGCTCACGGCGTCGCCGATTCGCGGCCCCGACGGCCAGGTGGCGGGCTGCGTCGTGATCTTCCACGACGTGAGCGAGCTGCGCGGCCTTGCGCGCGAGATGTCGTACCAGGCGAGCCACGACGCTCTGACCGGGCTCGTCAATCGCGCCGAGTTCGAGCGCCGGCTCGAGACCGCGCTCGATGCGGCGCGTGGCGAAGGCGTCGGGCACGTGGTGTGCTACCTCGATCTCGACCGGTTCAAGCTCGTCAACGACACGGGCGGGCACATCGCCGGCGACAATCTGCTGCGCGAGATCGGCGCGTTGCTCAAGCAGCGCGTGCGCGATTCGGACACCGTCGCGCGCGTCGGCGGCGACGAGTTCGCGATGCTGCTGGCGGGCTGTCCGCTCGACAAAGCGCAGCAGATCGCCGAGGACGTCGTGCAGTCCGTCGCGGCGCATCAGTTCGCGTGGCAGGACCGCGTGTTCGACATCGGCGTCAGCATCGGTCTGGTCGAGGTCGGCAAGGACAGCGGCTCGGCCGAGAGCGTGCTGAGCGCCGCGGACTCGGCCTGCTACGTGGCGAAGCAGAAGGGGCGGGGGCGCACGCACGTTTACTCGACGCGCGACGAGGTCACGGCGCGCGAGCGCGGCGAGATCCAATGGTTGCAGCGGCTGCAGCGCGCGCTGAAGGAGAACGGTTTCGAGCTCTACGTTCAGCCGATCGTCGCCATGGGCGGCCGCAACCGCACGGGGCCCGCCGCCGAGGTGCTGCTGCGCATGCGCGACGAGTCCGGCGGCTCGATCGTGCCCGCGCGCTTCCTGCCGTCGGCCGAGCGGTATCAGCTCATGTCGCACATCGACCGCTGGGTCGTGCAGACGACGCTGGCCGCGATCGCGGGCGGCGCGCCGCACCTCCCCGCGGGCCGCACCTGCAACATCAACCTGTCGGCGCAGACGCTCGGCGACGACGACTTCCTCGAGTTCGTCGTGGACGTGCTCGACCACACGGGCGTGAGCCCCGATCGCATCTGCTTCGAGGTGCGCGAATCCGCCGTCGTGAGCCAGCTCGATCAGGCGCAGCGCTTCATCAACGTTCTGCACGGCATCGGCTGCCGGTTCGCGCTCGACAACTTCGGCAGCGGCATCGGCTCGTTCGCGAACCTGAAGACGCTGTCGCTCGACTACCTGAAGATCGACGGCATGTACACTCGCAACCTCGATACCGACACCGTGAATCGGGAGATGGTGGCGGCGATGGTCAAGCTCGCGCGCACGCTCGACTTCGAGGTCGTGGCCGAGCAGGTCGAGGACCAGAGCTCGTTCGAGGCGTTGCGCGAGCTCGGCGTCGACTTCGTGCAGGGCTACGCCGTCGAGAAGCCGCGCCCCTTGCAAGCCGTGCACTAGGCCAAGGCTCCCGGGTAAGACCCATTCCACATCTTCGCGGCGGCACGATGGCAATTCGCCGCGGCCGCGGGCATCGTTACGCCGTTCGAGCTCTCGAGAGGCTATCCATGGTCGCCTTCGGCCGCTGGTTACTGCGCCACGTCTTGCGGCTCGCCTATTCCGTGCGCGTTACGGGCCTCGAGCATTACGAGCAGGCGGGCCGGCGCGTGCTGATCGTCGCGAATCACACTTCGTTCCTCGATGCGGCGCTGCTAGCGGCGTTCTTGCCCGATCGCCTGACGTTCGCCATCAATACCGAGATCGCGAAGCGGTGGTGGATCAAGCCGCTGCTCGCGATCGTCGACGCGTTTCCGCTGAACCCGACGAATCCGTATTCGCTGAAGTCGTTGATCCGCTACATCGAGCAGGACAAGCGCGCCGCGATCTTCCCCGAGGGCCGCATCACCGTGACGGGCTCGCTGATGAAGATCTATCCCGGCCCCGGCCTCGTCGCCGACAAGTCGGGCGCCATGGTGCTGCCGATCCGCATCGAAGGCGCGCAATATACGCCGTTCTCGAGGCTCCGCGGCAGAGTGCGCCTGCGCTTACTTCCGCCGATCACGCTCTCGATCCTGCCGCCCCGCAGGCTCGAGGTGCCGCCCGAGATACGCGGGCGCGAGCGCCGCCGCGTGGCCGGCAAGCTGCTCGCGGACCTCATGACGGAAATGATGTTCGCGACGTCGAACTACCGGCGCACGATCTTCGGCGCGCTGCTCGACGCGCGCCGCGTGCACGGCGGCCGGCACGTGATCGTCGAGGACGTCGAGCGCGCGCCGCTCACGTACAACCAACTCATCGTCCGCGTGCTGCTGCTCGGCCGGCTGTTCGCGGAGGATACGAAGCGCGGCGAGATCGTCGGCGTCATGCTGCCGAACGCGATCGGCGCCGTCGCGACGTTCTTCGGCCTCCAGGCGCACGGCCGCGTGCCCGCGATGCTGAACTACACGCTCGGCGCCAAGAGCATGCTGGCCTCCATCGAGGCCGCCCGGATTCGCCGCATCTACACCTCCGAGCGGTTCGTCGTGGCCGCGAAGCTCGAGCACCTCGTCGCCAAGCTGCGCGAGGTGGCGGCCGTGGTCTATCTCGAGGATTTGCGCGAGCGCATTGCGCCGTGGCTCAAGATCAAGGCCGCGTTCGAGAGTCGGTTCGCGCGGGCCTTCTATTCGCGGCGGCGCATCGTGGCCGGCGAGCCTGCGATCGTGTTGTTCACGTCGGGCTCGGAGGGCACGCCGAAGGGGGTCGTGCTGTCGCACTCGAACGTGCTCGCGAACCGCGAGCAAGTCGCCGCGCGCATCGATTTCAGCTCGCAGGACGTGATCCTGAACGCGCTGCCGCTGTTCCACTCGTTCGGCCTCACGGCCGGCACGCTGTTGCCGCTGCTCTCGGGCATGCGCACGTTCTTCTATCCGTCGCCGCTGCACTACCGCATCGTTCCCGAGATGGCCTACGACGTGAACGCGACGATCATGTTCGGAACGAACACGTTCCTGGCCGGCTACGCGCGGTTCGCGCATCCGTACGATTTCTACAGCGTCCGTTACGTGTTCGCGGGCGCCGAGAAGCTCAAGGACGAGACGCGCCGGATCTGGACGGACAAGTTCGGCGTGCAAGTGTTCGAAGGCTACGGCACTACGGAAACGAGCCCGGGCCTTGCGACGAACACGCCCATCGATCTCCGCGCCGGCACGGTCGGGCGATTCCTGCCCGGCATCGAGTACGCGCTCGACCCCGTGCCCGGCGTCGAAGGCGGCCGGCTGTCGGTGCGCGGGCCGAACGTCATGCTCGGATATCTCAAGCACGACAAGCCCGGCGTCATCCAACCGCCATCGACGGAGCGCGGCGCGGGCTGGTACGACACGGGCGACATCGTCACGATCGACGCGGACGGGTTCATCACGATCCAGGGCCGCGCGAAGCGCTTCGCGAAGATCGGCGGCGAGATGGTGTCGCTCGCGGCCGTCGAGGAGCTCGCGGCTCGCACCTGGCCCGAGGCGCAGCACGCCTGCGTGAGCCTGCCGGACTTCCAGAAAGGCGAGCAGTTGATTCTGGTGACGACTCGCGCCGATGCGCAACGCGCCGAGCTCTCGGCGCGCGCGAAGGCCGACGGCATGAGCGAGCTGCACGTGCCGAAGCGCATCGTGTCGGCGCCACAGATTCCGCTCTTGGGCAGCGGCAAGGCCGACTACCCGGCCGTGCTCGCGCTCGTCGAGTCCGCGCTGCCGCGCGGCGAGCGAGCCGTGCAGTGAGCCGCGGCGTCGCCGTCCTGCTCGTCGCGCAGTTCCTGACGGCGTTCGCCGACAACGCGATTCTGTTCACCGCGATCGAGATGCTGTTCGAGCGGCCGCGCGGCGACTGGTACGTGCCGGCGCTCCAGGCGTCGTTCCTCGTGGCGTTCGTCGTGCTCGCGCCGTGGGTCGGCGTGCTCGCCGACCGGCGGCCGAAGCCGCACGTGCTGCTCACGGGCAACGTGCTGAAGGCGGCCGGCGCCGGGCTGATGCTGGGGGGCGTCGAGCCGATGCTCGCGTACGCGCTCGTCGGCGCGGGCGCCGCGATCTACGGCCCCGCGAAGTACGGCATCCTGCCCGAGCTCGTCGGCAGGGAACGCCTCGTGCGAGCGAACGGCTGGATCGAGGGATCGACGATCGTCGCGATCGTGCTCGGCTCCGCGGTCGGTTCGCGCGTGGCGGGCTACTCCGTTGCGCTCGCTCTCGCCGTCGTGATGGCCTGCTACGCCGTGTCGGCGGCGGCTACGCTTGCGCTGCCGCGGCTCGCCGCCGCCCAGCGGAACGCCGAAGCCGGCGTGACGATGTTCGTGGCGCGCATGCGCACGCTGTTCGTCGTCGTGACCGCGCGGTTCGCGATGCTCGGCAACTCGCTGTTTTGGGCCTCAGCCGCCGTGCTGCGCGTGCTGCTCGTGGCCTGGGCGGCCAAGGTGCTCGGGACACGGGATTCGGCCGATGTCGCGGACCTCACGCTGTTTCTCGCGCTCGGCATCGTGGTCGGCGCGCTGGTCGTGCCGCGCCTGATTCCGATTGCCCATTTGCGCCGCGCGCGCCTCGCCGCGTACGCGATGGGCGTCGCGATTCTCGTGTTCGGCGCCGTCGGCGACGGCCTCTCGGCGCGCGTCGTGCTCGTCGCGATCGGCGTCTGCGGCGGCATGTTCCTTGTGCCGATCAATGCGGCACTGCAGGACATCGGCCACCGGACGATCGGCAGCGGGCGCGCCGTCGCGTTGCAGAGCTTCTTCGAGAATTTCGCGATGGTGACCGGCGTCGGCGTCTACACGGCGGCCGTCGCGCTCGGCGCGCAGCCCGTCGCGTCGATCCTCGTCGTCGGCGTGCTCGTGTTGATCGCGACGACGCTCGTCTCCTGGCGCCTGCCGCCGGACCCTATCGCCGTGCCGGCAGAGGTCCGTCAGCCAGACTGAGGCGCGCGCCGGCTATTGCGCAGGCGGTGTGGCGGCGGCCGCGTCGACGTCGAACGATGATCCCGCGAAGACTTGCCGGCCGTCCGGCAGAAACACCGAGCGCGCGTTCGCAACGTGTGGCTGGTCCTTCGACAAGAAGCCGTTGATCTTGACGACGTGTCCCTGCCGCAGCGAGTTGCGGTTCCAGCCTTGGCGCATGAGGCCGTTCGGGGGGCCCAGCTCGAAATCCCAGTTCACGACCTTGCCGTCCGCGTCTTGCACGTCGATGTAGATGCGCGCGTGCGGATTCGTCCACTCGACCTTCGTCACGGTGCCCGTGAGCTCGATCGGCTTGTCGCGATCGTACTCGGCGGCGAACGAATGATGCGCGTGCGTCGTGGCGACAGGACAGAGCGCCGCCACGGCTGCGAGATGGGCGAGCTTGAGTCGGCTCATCGGCGAATTTCCCCCGGGAGCACCGGTAACCATCTACTTTCCGGCGATGATACGCTGAGTACGCCTTTTCGGACCATCGAGCCCGCCAATCGAGAGCCAACAAGAAATGATCAAGCTCGTTCACTTCTGCGCCGCGCTCGCGCTGCTGGCACCCTGCGCCGCCTCGCCCCAATGGGGGCCGCACCCCGACCCGAAGATCCCACGCAAAGCCGATGGAGCTCCCGACCTCGAAGCCCCGTCGCCGCGTACGGCGGACGGCAAACCCGATTTCACGGGCGTCTGGCAGGGCTTCGGCACCCTCGGCGGCACGGCGGCGCAGGCGCAGCCCGAGGGCGACGTCCCCGTCGCGGGGTTCGCCAACGTCGGCCAGAACCTGAAGGAGCCTCTGCCGCTGCGGCCCGAGTACAAGGCGCTCGCCGACGAGCGGCGCGCCAGCGGCGGCAAGGAGAATCCCGAAGCCCTTTGCCTGCCGATGGGCATCATGCAATTCCACACGCAGGGCGCGCCGCGCAAGCTCATCCAGACGCCCGACGTGCTCGTGATCCTCTACGAAGCCAGCATGGGCGTCCGGCAGATCTTTCTGGACGGCCGCAAGATTCCCGACAACGATCCGCAGCCGTGGTTCTACGGCTATTCGGTCGGACACTGGGAGGGCGACGAGCTCGTCGTGACTACAAAGGGACTTCGCGACGGCGAGTGGCTCGACATCTTCGGGACGCCGCTGACCGACGCCGCCACGTACACGGAGCGCTTTCGCCGCGTCAATTACGGCCGCATGGAGATCGACGTCACGGTCGACGATCCGAAGGCGTACACGGCGCCGTGGACGGTGCGCGTGAATCAGCGAATCATGCCCGAGCAAGAGCTGCTCGAATTCGTCTGCAACGAGAATAATCGCTACTACGTTCGCGACTGAAGCGCGCGCGGGAGGGCGTGCGAATGCGCAAAAGGTCAGGCGGCTTCCATCGTGCGGTGCTCGTGCTCGCGGTGCTCGGCTTCGCGAGTGCCGCCGGCTGCGAGCGCAGCTCTCCGTCGGCGACGGCCGCCGCGCCCGCTTCCGCGCACGAACCCGACCCAGTCGCCAGCTTCGGCTTGCGGCTCGTCGGCCGCAACGACCTTCAAGCCCGCTCCGCGTATCAGCCGATCGTGCACGCATACGGCGAGCGCCGGATCTTGTTCGTCGGCCATCACGCCGGCGAGGCGCTGAATCCCGCCACGGGCTTCGTCGAGCGCAACGGCTTGTCGATCGTCGACGTCACGGATCCGGCAGCGCCAGTCTACTTGAAGCACGTGCCGCCGACGGGCCCCGAAGCGAACGGCACGCAGCACGTGCAGGTCTGCGACGGCCGCGCGCTGCCGAACGCCGACGACGCGAAGGTCTACGCGATTCGCACGAACGGCGCGGCGAGCTTCGAGCTGCTCGACGTCACGGACCCGGAAGCGCCGCAGTTTCTGACGACGATCGCCGAGACCGGCGTGTCGCCGCGCCCGCGCTCCGACCGAGGCAACCGTGAAACGCACAAGTTCCAGTGGGACTGCGCGAGCGGCATCGCGTACCTGAACGGCACGGCCGACGGCTGGCGCGTGACGCGCGTGCTGCAAGTGTTCGACGTCGGCAACCCGAGCTCGCCGAAGCACGTGCGCGACTTCGGCCTCGTCGGCTACGAGCCCGGCTCCACGGAGCCGATGCCCGAGCCGCAGGTCGCGGGCCTGCACCAGCCGTTCGTCATGGGCAACCGCGTGTACCTGGGCTACAACAGCGGCGAGGAGGGAACGCTACAGATCGTCGATCGTGACGCGCTGCTCAGCGGCGATCCGGCCCCGACGGCCGCGAGCTTGCTGGCGCCGCAAATCGCGCGGCTCGACCTGCCGAGCTATTGGGGCGTGCACACCGCGAAGCCGATCTACGACTTCGAGATCGCCGATTACGCGGACAACACCGAGGCGCGGACGCGCGACCTCTTGCTCGTGGCAAGCGAGGCCGGCACGTTCCGCTGCCGGGAGCCGCGCGACGTTCTGCTGATCCTCGACATCACGGAGGAAGAGACGCCCGTGACGATCGCGACGTTTCAGGTGCCCGAGGAGCCCGGCGACTTCTGTCATCGTGGCGGCCGGTTCGGGCCGCATTCGTTCGCGGATGCCTACCACCCCGCGTTCGACAAGAAGCTCGTCGTGCTCGCGTACTTCAACGCCGGCGTGCGCGTCGTCGACATCCGCAATCCGTTCGAGCCGAAGGAGGTCGCCCGCTTCATTCCCGACGTGACGGAGAACACGACGGAGTCGTGCATCGAGATCGACGGCACGGAAGTCTGCGATCGCGCGATCCAGACGAACAACGTGAACGTCGACGACCGCGGCTACATCTACGCGCTCGACCGCGCTTCGACGGGCTTGCACGTCTTGGAGCTCACGGGCGAGGCGAGGGCCATCGCGGGGTTGTGACTCCGGGTCGATCGGGGCTGAAGGCAAGAGCGCTTGCGTCATTTCCGGCAATGCGGGGATCAAGGAGCTCGACAACAAGATGTTCGCACGTGCTGCCAAGGTCGATCCGATTGTCATCCCGCCCAGCGTCGCCGCATCAGCCGTTGGCTCTACAGAATGGATCGCCGTCCAGGAGAGGTCTTGAATGCACTTGTGTTCACTGGATATGGACTTCCTGGACACGCGAGAGGGTTCAGTGCATCGCATCTGGATAAACGACGAGATTGCTGTGAAGTTCTCGGACCGCTCGACTGCGAGAATGAAGATGATTGGCCCTCGGAGAGAGGAATGTCGATGGGATCTCGGTCGCTGATGTTGGCCTTTGTGCTCGCCAGTGCTCGCCATAGCTGTGACGGCTTCGTCTTTTGCTTCGCGAGGACAAACCCGTCACGATGAACGCGCGGAGTGTTTCCAACGCGCCGGCACCGCCTGTTCTTCCCGAGACACCATCCCCACCACGAGCTGCTTCAGCGGCAGTAGAGCAGAGCGAAAGTCGTGGCGTTCTCGACGCGGCAGGTGTCGATGCAGAAACGAGCGCCGATACGTCAACGATGGTTGGTGTTGCCGCGTGGGATGCCATGTACCGCAGCTCCACCGATTACTTCTCGTTCATCGAAGCAGCGGCGCCGGCAGCGATCAACGGAGATGGAAGGGCCCAATGGCTGCTCTTTCGGGTGCTTTTTGCAGTGCCAACTCGAAATGGCGAATGCGCAAGATATACAAGCGGGCCGGACGCCGGGATATCTTGGCACGATGCCCAACGCTCGTCGCTGCGAGCGCTTCAAGGACGGGCATCCCTTGGACTCCTTTAGGCTCCCGGAGGACGCGAAGGCCTTTGCCTATTGGCGCGACCAGGCGCTAGCCGCGAAGGATGCGAACGCCGTGATGCTGCGGGCAATCGAGACTGCGGCTCGCTTGCGCTCTGACGCCCCTCCCGACCTGAAGTCCGAATTACGTCGGGGGATCCTCGCGGACATTCGGATCGTGGTGGACTCTCAAGAACCGGAGGTTCTGTTGAGCATCGCGACTCTTTACATGGACCCGAACGTAGCAAGGGATGACTCACACGCGCTAGGGTTGCGCTAGGGTGGGTATGGGCAGCTTGCGAGCTAGGTTACGACTGCTCCCAAGCGCCGCCGGCCGTCCGAGACCAGTGCGCTGGAACCGGCTCTTGTGTTGCTACGACAACGGTCTACGACATGATCCAGCAATACCCGAAGCTGCAATCCAAAGGCTTCGAAGTCTACGCGGCTGGGCAGACGATCGCCGAGAAAGTGCGAGCAAGGGACTGGGAGGGGCTACAGCCTTTCTTGGAAATGAAGCCGTAGCTTCGCTGGTTCATTGGTTCCTCAGATCGACGTATCAGCCCCAAGGAGAGCCGTGACAAGGGCGCATTCGTGCGCAAGCGGAGCGGGCCGTGAGTTCTCGGCAAAGTCGCTGGCAGCGTCGGCGCATGGAGATCGATGCTCCACGGTGTTTTGGGGGCCAGATATACCGCGGGGCGCCGGGGCGCTACGGAGCAGCGTCGCTGCCCACGCCGGTGGCGGGCGCAGCGCTCCGTCGAGCGTCGCGTGTCCGGTGGCCGGCCGGGGCTCTCGACGACGCGCGAGCCTCGGTCTTTCGGCAGTCATCCGAAGGGGCGATACCTCCCTCCGGCCCGAGCACGAGGCCGACGATGGCCGGCACGAAGAGCCGCAGCAGCGCCCTCAGCGTTCCGGCGCCGCCTCGAAGAACTGCCGAATGACCGAGCGCACTTCCGGGTCG
>JBBIJV010000087.1:0-13753 GCA_037445815.1 Rhodospirillaceae bacterium | reverse complement strand
CGTCGCGCTCGTCGCGCTCGGCGTCACGGCGGTGTTCGTCGCGCGCGCGGCCGGAGAGCCGCTCGGCGAGCGCTTCGGCAACTGGCACGTGCTCGCGGCCGCGGCGCTGTACTTCCCGTGGGCGCTGCTCCAGCAGTACATCTTCCAGTTCTATTGGTTCGGCCGGTGGCTCACCCTCGTGCCGCTCCCCGTAGCCGTCGTCATCACGGCGCTCGCCTTCGCCGCCGTGCACTTCCCGCGCTGGCCCGTGATGGGCGTGACGCTGGTCGCCGGAACCGTCTGGGCCCTCATTTTTTACCGGTGGCGGAGCCTGATACCGCTCGCGCTGTCCCACGCGTTGCTCGGCACGGCGCTCCACTACTGGGTATTCGGCAACGACCTGCTCGCGCGCTGGCTGCCGTGACGCGGGATCGTGCGCGAACGCCGTGCTGATCGCACTGCGCGACGCATCGTCTGGCCCCGCGTCGTCGTAACGCGATCCCGCAGTGGCTCCGGCGAGAACTGCCGCACGTCCCGCGGCATTCCCGCCCGGTCCGGGCACGAACTGAGCACTGCGCCACGGAAGGGCGCCGCCGCGCGCGCCTAGCCTAAGGCCCTCCTGGGAGTCTCGGGTTCGCGCGTGCACGCAGCGGCCGTCATCGACCGGCGATTCTTGAGCTTCTTGACGGACCTGCTGCTCTGCAGCCGCTGTCTCAAGGCCGGCGTGCGCACGCGCGTGCCGCAAGCGATCTCACCGCATCACAAGCCCGTGACGCTGTGCCGAGACTGCCGCGCGACCGTGCTCTCGCGGCGGCACTGAAGAAGCGTGTCATTCGAGCAGCTTCGGCAGCTCGCGCATGTGCGTAAAGGTTGCGGCCGCGCCGGCTTCGGCGAGCTTCGCGGCCGGCACGAGCCCCGCAAAGCCGAACACCGTCATGCCGGCCGCGCAACCCGCGAGCACGCCGTTGACCGAGTCCTCGACGACGGCCGTGCGTTTCGGAGCGGCGCCCATCCGCTCGGCCGCGAGCAGAAACACGTCGGGCGCCGGCTTACCGTTCGGCACTTCCGTGGCGCTGAAGAGCCGGCCTTCGAAGAGCGGCAGCAAGCCCGTCGTTCCGAGCGTCACGCGCATCTTGTCGTGATCGCCGCTCGAGGCGATGCAGTACGGAATCGTCAGGCCCTCGAGCACCTCGCGGATGCCTTCGATCGGCACGACCTGCTCGCGCAACACGCGATCGCGCTCGGCCTTGTAGCCCTCGAGAGCGCCCGGCGGCACAGGTCGCCCCGTAATCGCCTCGACTATGCCGACGCATTCAGCGAGGCGCCGGCCGAGAAAGTGCTCGTGCATCTCCGCTTCGCTCAAATGGGCGCCGAGCGAACGGATGAACGCGCCGAACACCTCGTGCGAGGCGCGCTCGCTGTCGACGACGACGCCGTCGCAATCGAAGATGACGAGATCGAAGCGCGCCATCAGTCGTCGAGCGCCTTGCGCTCGTGCTTGATGCGCGAGCGCCGCTTTTTCTCCTCGAGCCGCCGAAGCTTCGACGCATGCGTAGGCTTCGTGGCGCGGCGCACCTTCGGCACGACGAGCGCGCGGCGCACGAGCTCGGCGAGCCGTTCGAGCGCGGCCGCCTTGTTCTGCTCTTGACTGCGGAACTGCTGCGCCTTGATGACGACGACGCCGTCGGCCGAGATGCGGTGATCGCGCAGGCGCAGCAGGCGCTCGCGTACGGCGCGCGGCAGCGCGCCGGAGCGCGCAGCGTCGAACTTGAGCTGTACGGCGCTCGCCACCTTGTTCACGTTCTGCCCGCCCGCGCCTTGCGAGCGGATCGCCGTGATTTCGAGCTCGGCCGCCGGTATCGTCACGCTGCCATTCACGCGCAGCCCTTCGTCGGCCACGGCGCGCTCCTCGTCAGTTCGCGGGCTCGATGCGCAGGATCGCGCCGGCGTCCTCGTCCGTGAGCAGGTACAGCAGCTCGTCTGGGCCCTGCCGAACGTCGCGGATGCGCTGGCGCAAGTCGACGAGCAGCATCTCGCGCCGGATCTCTTCCCAATTCGCGTTGAAGACGATGCGCGAAAGGTGACCCGTGCCCGGGATCTCGCCCAAGCGCATGCCGCCGACGAACGCGTTGCGCTTCCAGCCCGGGAGCTTCTCGCCCGTGTAGAACGCGAGGCCAGACGCCGCGATCGACGGCACCCAATGAACGACCGGATTCTCGAAGCCTTCGCGCTGGAAGCCGTCGGGCTGCCACGGCCCCGGGTAGCTGCGGCCCGTGCTGACGCGCGGCCAGCCGTAGTTCGCGCCGGGCTTCAGGATGTTGAGCTCGTCGCCGCCGTTCGGCCCCTGCTCGCCCTCCCAGAGCTCGCCCGTCTCCGGGTTAACGACGAGCCCCTCCGTGCTGCGATGGCCGAGCGTGTAGATCTCGGGCTTGTAGCCGTCGCGGCCCGAAAACGGATTGTCGCTCGGCACGCTGCCGTCGTCGTTCAGGCGCAGCACCTTGCCGGCGTGGCTCATCGGATTCTGCGCAGCGCTGCCGTCGCCCATGTTGCCGAACGTGCTCACGTATAGCTTGCCGTCGCGGCCGAACGCGAGCCGCGACACGCTGCTCGTATCCGTCGTCACGAAGATGTCGCGCACGTCGGTCAGCGCGCGGCCATTCCATACCCCGCGCGCGACGCCGAGCCCGCTCTGACGTTCTGCAATCGGCTTGTTGTACGAAAGATAGACGAAGCGGTTCGTCGCGAACTGCGGATGCAGCGCCACGTCGAACAGGCCCGAAAGACCCTGGACGCGGACCTCGGGCAAGCCCGCAACCGGCTCGGGATCGAGCACGCCGTCCCGCACGATGCGCAGCCGCCCGACGCGCTCCGTCACGAGCATCTCGCCGCCGGGCAGCCATACGAGGCTCCACGGACGCGTGAGCCCGCGCGTGTGCACGACCACGCGAATTTCCTGCTCCGCCGTTTTGTACGTGAACGGGCCCGCGCCGAGCGGCGGCACCTCGATGCCCGTCGGCGGCCGCGCGATCCCGGCGTTCCCGGTCTGCCCGCGCTGCGCGGCCGCGCCGAGCGCAGCGGTCAGGAGCGCCGCGGCAACGGCGCATCGAGTGAGTCTATTCATAAAGATTTGTCCCGCCCTCCCCACTGGCGTTTTCGGCCAGACGCATCGTAACGCGCGGAACCGCCTCGTGTCCCCGAGCGGGGCGGTTCGTGCGTCTCGCGCGCGGCGCGCGATCGGAGCAGACTAGGGACGATGGGTTATCGGCTTCGTTCACGGGAGGCTTCGATGACTACGGCTCACGACATCTTGAAGCACAAAGGCTACGCGGTTCACGCCGTTCGTCCCGACGATACCGTGCTTGCCGCTCTCGGCATCATGGCCAAGCACGACATCGGCGCGGTGCTCGTCATGGAAGGCGCCGAGCTCGTCGGAATCCTGACCGAGCGCGACTACGCGCGCAAAGTCGCGCTCGCCGGCCGCACCTCGAAGGACTCGCCGGTGCGCGACATCATGACGCCCGAGCTCGTCTGGGTGGCGCCGCACCGCACGATCGACGAGTGCATGGCGTTGATGACGGAACGCCGCGTGCGGCACTTGCCCGTCGTCGAGAACCGGCGCGTCATCGGCGTCGTTTCGATCGGCGACCTCGTCAAGTCCACGATCGACGAGCAGGAATTCACGATCCGGGAGCTCAAAAACTACATCGCGGGCTGACCCTCCGCCCGCGGTCTTTCGGGGCCTCCGGCCGGCGGCCCGGGCGCCTCTTGCGCGAACGCTTGGGGCAAGTCAGGATGCTGCCAGGCTTCTACGCCACTAACCATTTTTCACCCCTGGGGGAACCATGAAAAAGCTGTTGTTCGCCGGTCTTGCGTCCCTTGCCGTCGTGCTGCCGGCAGCCGCCGCGCTGCAAAAAGGCGATCCCGCGCCGATGTTCACGGCCAAAGCATCGCTGGCCGGTAAGGAGTTCAACTACTCGCTGCCCGATGCCCTGAAGCAGGGCACCGTCGTCGTTTACTTCTACCCGTCCGCGTACACGCAGGGATGCAACATTCAGGCGCACACGTTCGCGGAGAACATGGAAGCGTTCAACGCCGCCAAGGCCACGGTCATCGGCGTCTCGCTCGACAGCATTCAGCGTCTGAACGACTTTTCGGCCGATCCGAACTACTGCGCCGGCAAGCTCGCCGTGGCGTCGGATGCCGACGGCTCGATCGCGAAGTCGTATCAGCTCGTGGTACGCGAGGGCCGCCCCGGCATGCAGGACACGCGGGGCGTCGCGATCGACCACGGTTTCGCCGAGCGCACCACGTTCATCGTGACGCCGGACGGTAAGATCGCCGCGACGATCGGCGGCGTCTCGCCCGAGGAGAACGTCGCGCAGGCGCTGCAAGCCGTGAAGGACCTCGCCGCGAAGTAACCGGCGCTTTCGACAAGAAGGAAAAGAAGACGAGCCCGTTGCGTCCCGCGCGCAACGGGCTCTTTGCTTTTGCGCGGGCCCGCGCCACGCGCGCTTGAACAGCGGCTGGCTCGGGATTATGTTTCGTGGGCGCGATGGACCGCGACGCCAGGCGGAGAATGCTCGATGAGAACGCTCGCCGTTGCTCTTTCCCTTGGAGCTTTCTGCGCCGTCGCGGCCGAGTCGATGGCCGCTCCGGAGCGGCCGGGCGAAGCGCCGCAGGCGGGCCTGACCCTCGATCGTCAGACGGCGCCCGGCGGCGGCGAAAGCGCCGCCGTGGCCGCGCTCCTCGACAACGTCGATCAAGAGCTCGCGGCCGAACGGCCGCAGCAAGCGCTGGCGCTGCTCGAGCGTGCCTTGCGCATCGAGCCGCGCAACCCGGCGCTCTGGCACTACCTTGGGCTCGCGAACCTCGCGCTCGGCAATCACGCGCAAGCGGAGGCGATGGCGGCGAAGTCGCGCAGCCTCGCCGCAGGCAATCGCCTGCTACGCAGTCGCAACGACCGGCTGATGAGCGCCGCGTTGCGCGCGCAAGGAAAACCCGAACCGCCCGCGCGCCGCGAAGTGTCGGGCCTCGCGTCGCACAGCTCGCTCTACGCCTCGCACGCGCCGGCGGCCACGTATGCCGACGCACGCGACGTCTACGAGCAACAAAACCGCACGCAGCGGCGCCGCAGCTCTTTTTCCGCCGCGCGACCGCCGCAGCCCCGGATTCGCGCCCCCTCGGCGGCGCCGCAAGCACGCGATGACCGCTTCACCGAACGCGTGCGCCGCGAGCGGGCCGATACGGTGACGCGGCGCCCCGTATCAAGAGTCGAGCGGGGATCGTACGGGCGCTACGGCTCGAACGGCCACGCGCCGTAGCACCCCGGCAACCCGACCAAGACGCGCAGCTCAGCGCCAGCCCAGCTCCGGCGCGACGTACTTGAGGATGCTCTCGATCGCGTGCGCGTTGTACTCGACGCCGAGCTGATTCGGCACCGTCAAGAGCAGCGTGTCGGCGGCGGCGATGGCCTCGTCCGCGGCGAGCTGCTTCACGAGCACGTCGGGCTCGGCGGCGTACGAGCGGCCGAAGATCGCGCGCGTGTTGGCGTCGATGTAGCCGATGTGATCCTGCTCGTCGCCCGCCCGGCCCCCGAAGTAGGCGCGGTCGCGATCGTCGACGAGCGCGAAAATGCTGCGGCTCACGGAAACGCGCGGCTCGCGCTTGTGGCCGGCCTTCTTCCACGCCTCGCGATAAGCCTCGATCTGCTTGCGCTGCTGAACGTGCAGCGGCTCGCCGGTCTCGTCGGTCTTCAGCGTCGAGCTCTGGAGATTCAGGCCGAGCTGCGCCGCCCACTCCGCCGTCGCGTTCGTGCTCGAGCCCCACCAGATTCGCTCGCGCAATCCTTCCGAGTGCGGCTCCACGCGCAACAGCCCGGGCGGATTCGGAAACATCGGGCGCGGGTTCGGCTGCGCGAACCCCTGGCCCTTGATCACCTCTAGAAACACCTCTGCATGTCGGCGAGCCATGTCCGCGTCGGTCTCGCCCTGTTGCGGCGCATAGCCGAAATAGCGCCAGCCGTCGATCACCTGCTCCGGCGATCCGCGGCTGATGCCGAGCTGGAGCCGGCCTCCGGCGATCAAGTCGGCGGCGCCCGCGTCCTCCGCCATGTAAAGGGGATTCTCGTAGCGCATGTCGATGACTGCGGTGCCGACCTCGATCTTGCTCGTGCGCGCGCCGACGGCGGCGAGCAAGGGGAACGGCGAGCCGAGCTGGCGCGCGAAATGATGCACACGGAAGTAGGCCCCGTCTGCGCCGAGCTCCTCGGCGGCGACGGCGAGCTCGATGGATTGCAGCAGCGCGTCGCAGGCGCTTCGCACCTGCGAGTGCAGCGAGGGCGTCCAGTGCCCGAAAGACAAGAACCCTATCTTCTTCACTATCGGCATCTCCTCGCCGGCGCTGCATGGAGCCACGTAGCTCCGGCTCGTTTGCAATTTTCGACGATTCAGCAAAACCGCGTAACCGTCCGGCCGCCGCCATATTCCGTCATTTTTGACGCGGGCCGTAGCCATATTTGCCGGGCACGCTAGCGCAAACTGGGAATCGGGCGGAACGGTGCTCAAGCGCAACTTCGACTTGCTCGCGGCTTTCGTCGCATTGGTCTTGCTGACTCCAGTGCTCTTGCTCATCGCGTGCTTGATCGAGTGCGACGACGGCGGACCGGCGCTATTCACGCAAATGCGGGTCGGCCGGCGCGGGCGGCCGTTTCGCATCTACAAGTTCCGCACGATGCAGGACGGGCGCGTGACGCGCGTCGGCGGATGGCTTCGGTCGACAGGCCTCGATGAGCTGCCGCAACTCGTCAACGTTCTGCGCGGCGACATGAGCGTCATCGGGCCGCGCCCGTTGACTCCCGTGGATATCGAGCGGCTCGGTTGGCACGGACCCAGATACGCCGTTCGCTGGAGCGTTCGGCCGGGTATCGTCGGCCTCGCCCAGCTCTACGCCGGGCGCGGAGCCCGTTTGTCGTGGTTTCTCGACCGCTGCTACGTTACGCGCCGAACGCGCTTGAGCATCGACGCGGCGATCGTCGTGCTTTCGGCGGGCATTGCGCTCGTCGGCAAGCGCCGAGTGCGACACTGGCTGCGAACGCGCCAAAAGCTCCGCAAGCGGGCGCCCGGCACCCGCGGGCCGCGCGCCGCAACCGTCTAGCGGACGAACGCCGCGACTACTCGCCGAAGCGAATGCCCTGCGCCAGCGGCAGATCCTGCGAGTAGTTCACGGTGACGGTCTGCCGCCGCATGTAGCTCCTCCACGCGTCGCTCCCGCTCTCGCGGCCACCGCCGGTGTCCTTCTCGCCGCCGAACGCGCCGCCGATCTCGGCGCCGCTCGTGCCCATGTTCACGTTCGCGATGCCGCAATCGCTGCCGCGCGCACACACGAAGAGCTCGGCCTCGCGCACGTCGTTCGTGAAGATCGCGGAGCTCAACCCCTGCGGCACGGCGTTCTGTAGCGCGATGCCCTCCTCGATCGAGCGATAGGTCATCGCGTAGAGAATCGGCGCAAACGTCTCCTGCTGCACGATGGCCCACGCGTTGTCGGCCTCGACGATGCACGGCGTGACGTAGTGGCCTCCTTCGGGCACGGCGCCGCTCGGCGGCCCGCCGCCGCAGAGCACCCGGCCGCCGTGCGCCCTCGCGGCCGCGATCGCGTTTCGGTAGCCCTCGACGGCGCGCGCGTCGATGAGCGGCCCCATCAGCGTCTTCGGATCGAGGGGATTGCCGATCCGCACCTGACCGTAAGCGTCGGCGAGCGAACGCATGAAGTCGGCGTAGATGGACTCGTGCACGATGAGCCGCCGCGTGCTCGTGCAGCGCTGCCCGGCCGTGCCCACCGCCGCGAACAGCACGCCGCGCAGCGCGAGCTTCAGATCCGCCGAAGGCGCCACGATGATCGCGTTGTTGCCGCCGAGCTCGAGCAGCGTGCGGCCGAGACGCGCGGCAACGACCTCGCCAACACGGCGGCCCATGCGAACCGACCCCGTTGCCGAAACGAGGGCCACGCGCGCGTCGGCGATCAGCGGCTCGCCCACGGCCGGGCCGTCGCCGCAGACGAGCGAGAAAATCGCCGGGTTGACGCCGAGCTCGCCGCACACGCGCTCGGCGAGCTTCACGCAGGCGATCGCGGTTAGCGGCGTCTTCTCAGACGGCTTCCAAATCGTCGCGTCGCCGCAAACAGCCGCGAGCACGCTGTTCCACGACCACACGGCCGCGGGGAAATTGAAAGCCGAGATGATCGCTACGACGCCGAGCGGATGCCATTGCTCCATGAGCCGGTGCGAAGGCCGCTCGCTCGCGATCGTGAGGCCATAAAGTTGCCGCGAGAGACCGACCGCGAAATCGCCTATGTCGATCATCTCCTGCACCTCGCCATCGCCTTCGACGAGGATCTTGCCCGCCTCGAGCGTCACGAGCCGGCCGAGATCGCCCCGATGGGCTCGTAATGCCTCCGCGTAGCGCCGCACGAGCTCGCCGCGCTTCGGCGCCGGCACGTTGCGCCATTCGAGAAATGCCTGGTGCGCGGCGCCGACGGCCCGCGACACGTCGGCTTGCGTCGCCGTCGTAACGGACGCCAGCACGCTTCCGTCGATCGGCGACGTCTTCTCCACGGCCGCGCCCGAGCCGAACCATTCGCCGGCAAAGACCCCGGAGTTGTGCGCCGCGAGACCGAGCCGCGCGAAGACTTCCGTTGCGGCTTCCTTGACCGACGTTGCGTTTCCCTTCGAGCTCATCGTTGCAACGACTCCTCGCCGTAGACACGCCCACCCCACTCCGTCGACAGAAACTCGTCGAGCGTGATCGACTCCTGCCTGACGAACGATTTCCCGACCGCGCCGCGCGCGTTGAGCTCGAGCAGCGCGACGACGCCGGCCGCCGTCGAAAGCTGGATCGCCGACGCGTGCCGGCCCGCGACGGTGCCGCCGCGGATCTTCTTCACGAACGTCCGCTGCACGAGCTGCCCGGCGCTCGTGCCGACCGCGTTGACGTAGAAGACCACCACGTCGTGTTCCGTGAGGGGCACCTCCTGATCGAAGATTTGCGTGAGCAGCTCCTGCCGGCCGGCGAGGTTCAGGTCCTGTAACAAGAACTTCATGAGATCGCGATGGCCGGGGTAGCGGATCGTCTTGTAGTTGAGCTCGCCGACCTTGCCCTCGAACGTCTCGCACATCGTCGCTACGCCGCCGGCCGTGTTGAACGCCTCGTACTCGACGCCGTCGATCGTGAGCCGCTCGACGCCGTCGAGCGGCAGCGTGGCGATGCGCTTCCCTTCGTGCAGCGCTTCGCCGACCTGGCAGTACTCGTTGATGAGCCCGGCGGTGCTCCAGCTCAAGTAGTACTTCATCTGGTTGCTCGCCGTGAGCGGCAGCGCCCCTACGCGCATCTCAACGGAGCGCGCCGAGTCGAGCGACGCCGCGAGCGCGCCGCCGACGATGTTGATGGCGCCGGGCGCAAGGCCACACTGCGGCATGAACGTGACTGCCTTGGCCGCACTCGCGAGCGAACGGACGAGCTTCGTCGTCGCGATGTCCTCCGTGAGATCGAAGTACGCGACGCCTGTCCGCGCGCAGGTTTCGACGATCTCGTGGTTCAAGAAATACGGTACCGCGCTCACGACCGCGTCACAGCGCTTCACGAACGCGGCGAGCGCCGCGCGGTGCTTCACGTCGAGCCGCTTGAACGAGGCCTTGCGGAGCCCGTCGATCTCGACGGTCCGCACGTCGGCCAGCATCACGGCGTCGCAAAACGCGCACGATTCGAGCAGCGCCGCGATCGTGGAGCCTATCTTGCCGGCGCCGACGACGCCGATGGTCATTCCCGGGTTGCGTGCCACGCTCGCTCTACTTGACGGCATCCGAGCCCTGCGGCGATTGTTGGCTCGAAAGACCGTGCGTGCAATACGGAACTGCCGCGGGCGATTCCGCGTCTCTTTGCTCGTACGCTGAAGCGACGGTAGCCAGCCGAACCAAGCGAGGTTTCGATGCTCGTAACCTTTCACAGCAAGGCGTATGCGGACATCACGATGTTCGGTGACGTCGCGAAAGAGCTGCTGCACCTCATGGGGCATAGCGGCACGGTTCCTAGCGCCATCAGGGCGGAGGACGTTCCTGCGGCGCTCGCTCGTCTGGAGGCAGCCATCGTGCAACGCAGGCAAGCCGAGGCCGCCGAGGCCAAGGAAGCCAAGGCCAAAGCGCCGGAAAGCGAACGCGACGACGAGGCGCCGCGCAAGGTGCCTCTTTCGCATCGCGCGCTGCCGTTGCTCGAGCTGCTTCGCGCGTCCGCGGCCCGCAACGCCGGCGTGATGTGGGACAGCTGAGCTCGCGCACTCCGCTTCCGCGCAGGCAGATGGGCTCTATTCGAGGCCCTTCGACGCCGCGTCCCGGCCCGAGCTCGTAGAGCCCGTCGGGAGCATCGCCGCCCCGTAGCGCGGCAACTGCAAGCCCGCGCTCAGGCGCCGCCGCGGGAAAGAATCGAAGCGAGCGCGGCTGTCAGCGCGCGGCCGTCGGACGCCGGGTCGTTCGCGCGCCACGCGACGAATGAGTCGGGCCGCACGAGCACGGCCCCGGCGGGGCCGAGCGCGTACGCCTGGAAGAACCGGCCCTCGAGGTCGCGCAGACCGCGCTCGCTGCCGATTTGCCGCACGTCGATCGGAACGCCGATCTCGCCGGCGGCCTCCTCGGCCGCGGCGCGCCACGCGGCGCCGTCCGGCCCCGTGAGGAGAACGAAGTGCTCGCCGAAGAGGTCGAGCGTCGAGATCGACGCGCCGTCGCGCTCGAGCACCACGTGCGGCGCACGCGTGCCGGGAGCCGCCCTGAGGTTGTCGGGGTGCTCGATCAACGGGTCGTTCGCCGAGCCGCCGATCACGGCCGACGATCGATAGCGGTAACCGATCTCGATCAACAAGTCGTCGACGATCGGCTTCACTTTGTCCTTGCCGCGCTCGGGCACGACGCGCGTCGCGTAGCGGCCGTATGCCTGATCGACCGTGAACGCGCCCACGGGCCGCCGCTCTTCGTCGTACGTTTGGAGGAGCGCGGCGCCCGCCTGTCCGTTCACGACCATCGCGAGCTTCCACGCGAGGTTGTGCGCGTCCTGCACGCCCGTGTTGCCGCCGAACCCGCCATTCGGCGGAACGACGTGCGCGGCGTCGCCCGCGAGGAACACGCGGCCCTCGCTGAAGCGCGATGCGACGTTCGCCTCCGCGTCCCATGGCACGATCTGGCGCACCTTCATCGGCAAATCCGGAACGCCGATCGCCGCCCGCAAGAGCCCGAGCGCGCGCTCTTCGGTCATGCCCTGCGAAACGTTGACGGCCTCGTCGCGCGTCACGTCCGCGCCGACGACGTTGATCGCGAGGAAGCCGCGCTGCGCCGCGCGGTTGAGCCTGAAGAATCCGCGCAGCGTTGGGTTGTGCACATAGAAAACACCCGAGTTGCGGCCCTGCAGGTACGGGGCGCAATCGGCTTCGAAGTAGATCGTCACGCTCTTCGAGAGGAGCCCGTAACCCTGCATCTCGATGCCGAGCGCCTTGCGCACGCGGCTCCGGTTGCCGTCCGCGGCCACCATGTAGCGCGAAACAACCTCACGCTCCTCGCCGCTGTCGAGGTTACGGATCACGGCGCGGACGCGCTTCGCGTCCTGCTCGAACGACGTCATCTCGGTTCGGTAGCTCAAGCGTGCGCCGAGCGCTTCGGCCTTCCGGCGCAGCAGCGGCTCGAGCACGTCTTGATCGACGAACAGGCGTCCGGTGGGGCTCCTATTGTCGACGCCCACGTTGAGATTCGGAATGAAGCGCGCGACTTCTTTGCCCGCGAGCGACTCGACGGCGATGATCCCGCCCTCGGGGTCGTACGTTTCGCGCGCTTTCCGCCGGCTTTCGTTCTCGAGGCCGACCTCGCGCAAAATCTCGATCGTCCGGATCTGAAAGTGGCCCGCGCGCGGATGGATCGCGGTGCCCGAGTGACGCTCCACGGCGAGCGCCTTCACGCCGTGGCGCGCGAGCAATAGCGCGGTCGTGAGCCCCACGAGGCTGCCTCCGACGATCAGGACGGGAACCTCTTCCGTGGAACGCTTGACGCTCGTCACGATCGCACCTCCTTTGACGAACGGAGCTTACAACAACGCGCCGCGTTCCTGGCCGGCGAAAGCCGGGGCGTAGAATCGCGCGTGCGATACCACGTGATGGCGACGGAGTAACATTGGCGGGCCGCTCCGGCGGTCGACACGCCGGGCGAAATTTCCGCGGGGAATCTGTGCCGATGCCCATTGCCGACAAGCTCGCCGCCGCGCTCGTTCTCGCGGCCGCAACCGTCACCTTCGCGTCCCGCGCCCTTGCCCAAGAGGCGGCGTCAGCGTCGGGCGTCGACGCCGCCAAGCTCGCCGCGATCGTCGAGTGGCTCGAGGCCGACGTCGAGAAGGGCCGCGTGCCCGGCGCCGTAGTGCTCGTCGCCCGCGACGGCAAGATCCTGCTGCACGAGGCCGTCGGCTGGGCGGACAAGGACCGCAAAGTACCGATGAAGCGCGATTCGATACATCCGGTCGCCTCATCGACGAAGCTGATCACGACCGTGGCCGCGCTGCGCCTCTACGAGGCGAACCGCCTCTCGGTGATGGCCCCGATCGCGCACTACCTGCCCGAGCTCCGCGATCTCGAGGTCGCCGTCGAGAAGCGCGACGCCGACGGCACGCTCCGCACCGAGCTCGTCTCCCCCGCTCGGCAGCCGACGGTGCACGACCTCATGACGCACCGCGCCGGGTTCACGTACTTCTTTCATCCGAGCAATCCGCTCCGCGACCGCTACCGCGCGCTCGGCATCGACCGCATCGACGCCGACGACGCGCCGGGCATGCTCGCGAAGCTCGCGACGCTGCCGCTCGCGTTCGAGCCCGGCACGTCGTTCGAGTACTCGATCGCGACGGACGTGCTGGGCCACATCATCGAACGCGTGACGGGGCAGACCCTCGACGACGCATTACAGGAGCTCGTGCTCGGCCCATTGCAGATGAAGGACACCACGTTCTTTGTGCGCGGCGCAGCGCTCGAGCGCCTCGCCCGCCCGCTTTCGGACGATCCCGACCCATGGGTGTTCGAGTGGGTCGATGTCACGAAGGCACCGAAGCGCTTCGCGGGAGGACTGGGCCTCGCGTCGACGGCCGGCGACTATTTCCGAGTGCTACAGATGCTGCTGAATGGCGGAACGCTCGAGGGCGTTCGGTTGCTCTCGCCTGCCACCGTGCGTTGGGCGATGGCGAACCAGATCGGCGCATTGCGCGGCCAGAGCCATCCCGGCGACGGCTATGGGTGGGGACTGTTCAATCCCGTGCGCGTGTCGCAGGGCGGCCCGCCGTTCCCGGGGAGCATCGGCGACCTCTACTGGGGAGGAATCACGGGCCCGCGCTATTTTGCCGATCCGCAGGAGCGGCTCGTCGGGATCGTGTTCATCCAGGCGCCGTCCGTGCGCGCGGCGTATCACGCGGAGCTGCGCGCGATGGTCTACGGCGCGCTCGTCGACGAGCGGGATTGATGCCGCGTCGCTTCGAGCGGCGCGCAGCTCGCGCTACCTCGTGTCGACTCACCCGCGCCCGCCGCGGAATATCCGGCGCAAGCCGCGATCTTCGGTCGGCTCGACGCAGTCGAAGCTCGCGGCGTCGGTGGGATCGCCCGTGCCGCGATACGTCGGCACCTGTGGATATGCGCAAACGGGCCGCGTGAACGGCTGGCTCGGCGGCGGCGACGGCTGGCCCGGCAGAGCGGGCGCCGCGCCGGCGGACGCGCG
>JBBIJV010000086.1:0-13757 GCA_037445815.1 Rhodospirillaceae bacterium | reverse complement strand
GGCGGCCACGGCGGCCGAGCACGCGCACGACGCGCCGGCGGCGACGCCGGCCGCGCTCGCAGAGCCCGCGGTCGCAGTGCTCGTGCAGGAGCTCGCCTACGGCGAGTCGGCGAAGAGCAATCTCGTCGGATACCTGGCGATGCCCGAGGACGCCGCCGAGCCGCTGCCCGGCATCATCGTGATCCACGAGTGGTGGGGCCTGAACGACAACATCAAGGCGATTACGCGCCGCCTGGCCGGCGAGGGCTACGTCGCGCTCGCCGTCGACCTGTACGGCGGCGTCACGGCCGAGACGCCGGAAGCGGCTCAAGGCTTGATGGCGGCCCTCGTCGAGAATCCCGAAGCGGCGCGCAGCAATCTCCGCCAGGCCTACGACTACCTCGAGAAGTACGCGCTGGCCCCGCGCATCGCGAGCATCGGTTGGTGCTTGGGAGGCGGCTGGTCGCTACAGACGGCGCTGCTCTACCCCGACTCGCTCGACGCGATGGTCATGTACTACGGGCAGATCGAAACGAGCCCGGACCGCCTCGCGCCGATCAAGGCGCCGGTCTTGGGGTTCTTCGGCGCCGAAGACGCGAGCATTCCCGTTCGCGACGTGCAGGAGTTTCGCGCGACGCTGGCCGAGCTCGGCAAGACGGCCGAAGTGCTGATCGTGCCGCGCGTGGGTCACGCGTTCGCGAATCCGAGCGGCGGCACTTACAACGAGCAGGCTGCCAACGAAGCCTGGACGACGACGCTCGCGTTCCTCGAGCAGCATCTGAAGCTCGACGTGCCGACTGCGGCGCGGTAGCCGTTCGGCGGGGATTCGGCGCGGGGAAAAAAAGAGGCCGGGCTGCGGAACATTCCGTTTCCTTCGTTGCGAAGAATCCTTGTTCGCTGCCGGAAACCCGGCCCCCTCAAAACGGCCGTCCGACTCGGCCAACGAACCACCACGGGGGGAGGAGTGGTGGACCGTTTGTTCACTCCGTTCAGGTCTTGGTGCGGCGCTCGTCGACCGCGAGCTCGATCTTCCGAGCCAGCTCGCGACGCAGTTCCTCGTTCAACGCCACGCGCATGCGCTCATCGAGCTCACGCACATAGCCGTCGATCTCAGTGCGAAACAGCTGCGCGTTGACGAGAAGCTCCGGTTCCGCGGCTGTCTTCAGCTCCACGGGGGCCTCGGCGCCTGCCGCATGCTGCGCGAGCAGGCCCACGAGCAACGTCACGGCCGCGGCCGTCGTGCGATTTCGTGTAACCATACTCTCCTAGATCCTTGCCGAAATTTCGGCATTTGACGACCTCACCTCGAGATCGTTTCACGCTTTCCTATTGCATACCGCGTGCCAACGAAAATATGTAATAAAATTAATACTTTGAACTACACTTATACTCACGGTATTTCGTAATATACGGAATTCCGTTGCGTCAGTTTACGGAAACCCGTAATGTGTGGCCTTATGTCGCAACAACAAGAGCCGTATCAGTGGGTATTTCGCCGGAGCCCGGCGCTGCTCGTCTCGCTGAACGAGGACGGCTTCTTCGTGGATGCCAGCGACGCTTGGCTCAAGCGCTTCGGCTATGCGCGCGAGGAAATCACGAGCATGCGGCCGCAGGATCTCGCGAGCCCCGAGAGCGCGAAGCGCATCGTCGAGGAGTACCTCCCGGTGCTGCGGCGCACGGGGCGCCTCGCGGGCGTGCCGATCGACCTCGTGACCCGCAACAACGAGCGGGTCGATTGCCTCGCGAACGCGATCGTCGAGCGCAGCGAGGCCGGCGACTTCCTGCGCACGATTGCCGTCTACACGGAGATCGGCGAGCAGGCGCGCCTCGAGCAGCGCTACCGCGAGCTCTATCGTGCGACGCCCGCGATGCTGCACACCGTCGACAACCGCGGCCGCATCATGAACGTGAGCGACCGCTGGCTCCAGACGCTCGGCTACCGGCGCGAGGAAGTCCTGGGCCGGCTCATCACGGAGTTCATGGGCAAGGAGCTGCAGGCGACACTCGCGGGCGGCCGCCTCGAGGACGTGATCGCGGCCGGCGAGCTCGAGAACGAGCCGCGCACGTACGTCGCTAAGAACGGCGAGGTGCTCGAAGTGGAAGTCTCGGCAACGGCGGATCGCGACCCGAGCGGCGCCGTTGTCGCCCTGCTCGTGGCGTCCAAGGACGTCACCGCGCGCAACCGTGCCGAGCGCCAGCTTCGGGCTGCGTTCGAGGAGAACGCGCGGCTCCGCGACGAGCTCGAGCGCGAGCGCGATTACCTGCGCGAGGAAGTGCAGGTGTCGATGAACTATGGCCGCATCATCGGCGAGAGCCCGGCGCTGAAGCAGATGCTCGCGCGGCTCGAGGCCGTCGCGCAGACGTCGGCGAGCGTGCTCATCGAAGGCGAGTCCGGCGTCGGCAAGGAGCTCGTGGCGCACGTGATCCATGCGCGCAGCGCGCGCAGCTCGGGCCCGCTCGTCAAGGTCAACTGTGCGTCGATTCCGCACGAGCTGTTCGAGAGCGAGTTTTTCGGCCACGTGAAGGGCGCGTTCACCGGTGCGCATCGCGACCGCGTCGGGCGCTTCCAGCTCGCCGACGGCGGCACGATCTTTTTGGACGAGGTCGGCGAGATCCCGCTCGACTTGCAGAGCAAGCTGCTGCGCGTGCTTCAGGAGAGCGAGTACGAGCGCGTCGGCGACGACCGCACTCACACCGTCGATGTCCGGGTCATCGCGGCGACGAACCGCGATCTCGAGAAGGCCGTCGCCGAGGGCCGTTTCCGCGAGGACCTGTTCTATCGCTTGAGCGTGTTCCCGATCGAGGTTCCGCCGCTGCGCGAGCGCGGCGACGACGTGATCCAGATCGCGAGCCACTTTCTCGAGCGAACGTGCCAGGAGTTCGGCCATCAGCCGTTGGCGCTGTCGAAGCAGCAGGCCGCGCTGCTCAAGCGCTACGACTGGCCGGGCAACATCCGGGAGCTCAAGAACGTCATCGAGCGCGCCGTGATTCTGTCGCGCGGCAAGGTGTTGCGGCTCGATCTTGCGATGAGCGATATCTTGAGCACGCCGTCCGCGGCCGGGGCCGAGGCCGGGGAATCGCAGCCGCGGCTGCTCACGGAGCAGGAAATGCGCGAACTCGAGCGGAAGAACACGCTGCTCGCGCTCGAGATGGCACAGTGGCGCGTCTCGGGCCCGAACGGCGCCGCCAAGCTGCTCGGCATCAAGCCGACGACGCTCGCGGACCGCATGAAAAAGTTCAAGCTGCGGAAGCCTGCCTGATCGGCAGCTGTCCTCCCAATTCCCGTCGATCCAGGGCCTTGCGAGCGACAGCTCGACTCTGCTATATGTCAAACGGCTTTGCAGAGCTGCTGAACACGGGCCACCGATACCAAGTACAAAGGCTCCACCTGTGTCTCCTTTCGCTCAGCGTTTCGCGGCGGCCGCCCATACCCTGATCGGCGACGGGCCGGTCAAGCAGCGCCTTGCGGGCGCCTACTCGGAGTTCCTGGCCGACCTCACCGCCGTGGACCTCCCGCCCGCCCTGCAACGGGATTTCGCCGCCCTCCAAGAGGCGATGACTCGCGTGGCGCCGGCCGGCAGCGAGAGCCGCGTTCGCGCCAGCGTACAGAAGATGTCGCCCAAGGAGGCCGCCGGCCACGCGGCCACCGTCCTGAAGCTCTATGTCGCCCTGGCGAACGACCTCGAGCGGGCGGAGCCGCTCAAGGTCGTCACGGCGCCGCGCAAGGAGCCGCGCTTCCTGACCGGCCGACAATAACGGAAACATTACCGCCGACGGCGGCACCTGCGACCGCCATCAAGGATTTCCGTCTCGATCGACGGCATCATGGAGCGACCTAGACGCGTCGTCTCATTGGACATACTCAGGTGCAGGACACCGCTCACCCGGACAGCGGAGCAGCCGGCGGCTATGCGCCCTTCGCGCAGCTCATCAAGATGCTGCTACCGAGCGCCGGCTCAGTGGCCATCTACGACCCGCAGGGGGAGCTCAAGTGGTGCTCGGACGGGTTCGCGCGTCCTGAGCTGCGTGACTTGCTCGAGCAGCGCCGCAGCGACGAAACGCTGTCGAATCGCGGCCGCGTGGAAACGACGAGCTCCGGTATCCCCGTGTTCATCGCAATGCTGCGCGGCCCCGATGCGATGCCGCTCGGCGCAATCGTCGTCGAGCTCGGCGCATCCAGCTCGCGCAGCACGCCGTCGATGATCGTCAGCATGCTGCGCCCCGTGCTCGACTGCCTCGAGGGCAGGTTGGCATTCGAGAGCGCCGCGTTCGCCGGCGAGCGAAGCGCGGGCCTCGACTTGCTGCTGCGCGCGGACGACGACGGGGGCGGCGCGAATGCGCTCGAGGATCTCGTTCGGCATTGCGCCCGCGAGCTGCGCTGCGTGACGGGCGCGCTGCTCGTCCCCGACAAAAACATCGAGCTCTCCTGGAGCGGCGACGATTCGGCCGCTCAGACGCGGCTGCTCGACCGCACGCAGAAGCACCTCCTCGCGTGGGCGCGGCTCAACAATCGGCCGCTCGTCGTCAATCGGGCCGCGAAAGCCGGGGCATACAAGATCCTCTCCTGCCCCCTGCGCGACCCGAACGGCGGCGTCCTCGGCCTCATCGCGCTGTTTCGTGCCGTAGAGGCCGACGATTTCGAGCAGCGCGACGTGCGCATCCTCGAATTCGTGAGCCGCAAGGCCGTCGCGATCCTCTGCAACGAATACGATCCGCTGACGGGCTTGCCGAGCCGCATGATTTTCGAGCGCCGGGCGCAACGTGCGCTCGACGCAGCGCCCGCGGCCGTGCTCTATGTCGACATCGACGAGCTCGGGGTCATCAACGAAGCATTCGGCTTGAGCGCCGGCGACGAGGTGATTCAGCGCGTCGGCGGATTGACGCAGCAAGCGGTGGGACCCGACGCGCTGACGAGCCGCATCGCCGGCGACCGTTTCGCCGTCGTCTTGCCCGAGGGCACGCTCGCGCGAGCCGGCGAGGCCGCCGCGCGCATCCTGGCGGCGGTGAGCCAGCTCCGATACTTGAACGGCAGCGAGACGCTGGCCGTGTCGGTCAGCATCGGCGCCGTCGCCGGCGCGGCCAAAGACCGCCTGGCGCACTTGCTCGCGGCAGCCGAGCTCGCCTGCAAGCGGGCCAAGGCGAAGGGCGGCAGCAGAGTCGCGGCCGTCGAGGAGTCTTCGGCCGTTTCACCGGCGGCCGCGCGCGAAGCCGTCGCCGCCGCCGAGCTGCGCGCGGCGCTCGTGTCGAATCAATTCCAGCTCGACGCGCAGCCGATCGTGGGCTTGCGCGGCGCGCTCGCGCCGATCGCGGGCTACGAGCTGCTCGTGCGCCTGCGCAACGCCGCGGGCGAGATCTCGGCGCCCGACAAGTTTCTCGCGGCCTGTGCCGAGTACGGGCTGCTGCCGGCCCTCGACCGCTGGGTGCTGCACGCCGCCGTCGAGGCGCTGCGGCCGCATGCCGACGCGCTGGCCGAAGCCTCGCTGTTCTTCGCCCTCAACGTGTCAGGGCAGTCGCTCGAGAGCCGAAAGTACGCGGCGTTCGCGCTCGAGACTCTTGCGGCCGCGGGTCTGCCGCCTTGCCTTTTCTGCTTCGAGATCAAGGAGCCCGATGCCGTGGCGCACCTCGCGGCGGCCGACGCCTTGATCCGCGACCTCACGTGCGCCGGCGCCAAGGTCGCGCTCGATCACTTCGGCTCCGGGTTGAGCTCGCTGGCGCACCTGAAGCAGCTCCCCGTGAGCTTCATCAAGATCGACGGCGAGTTCGTGCGGCGGATGGCCGTCGACCGCATCGCGGAGTCGATCGTCTCCGGAATCGCGCGCGCGGCCGAGACGCTCGGCGTGCCGACGATCGCGGAGCACGTCGAGACCCCGGCCGCGGCCGAGCGCGTCCGCCAGCTCGGCGTCACGCTCGGCCAGGGGTTCCACTTGGGAAGGCCGCGCCGCTCGCCGCCGCCGTCACGGAGGCGGTCCCCGCGCTGCCCGCGGCACGGGTTACGGCGGGCACCTGAGCGCTTTCTCGCCACCTGCGTCACATTCCCGGGCGCCCCGCGCCGCCTATAATCCCCGGCACATTCTGTCAAGTCGGGGAGCCGGCATGCGAAAAGGAGCGCTGCTTACCCTGGCGCTCGGCCTGGGCGTCATCGCGAACGCCGCCGCCGAGACCGCTTACGTCACGGACAGCCTGCGGCTCGGTCTGCACGCGGCGCCGGATACGAGCGACCGCCCGTTCGAGAATCTCTTGAGCGGCACGGCCGTCGAGGTGCTCGAGCGCAACCCGAACCATGCGCGGGTCAAGCTGGCCGATGGCCGCGAGGGCTGGGTGAAGGCCGCCTACCTCGTCACGGAGAAGCCGGCCGCAGCGCGCATCGTCGAGCTCGAGAGCGAGATCGAGAGCCTCGAAGGCGCGCTTGCGGAAGCAAAGACGGCGCAGGCGACCGCGCAGCACGAGCTGTTGCGGCTCACCTCGGAGCTCACGGGAAAGCAGGGCTCGGCGGAGACCATTCAGCAGACGATCGAGCGGCTCGAAGCCGAGAATCGCGCGTATCAGGAACGATTCGAAAAGTACCGCTACACGCTGCCGCTGATGTGGGTGATGCCCGCGCTCGTCGTTACGCTAGTGGCTGGGTTTCTCGCGGGGCTGTGGTGGCTCGACGCGCTGATACGGCGGCGCCACGGCGGCTTTCGAGTGTACTAGCCAATTCTTGATGCGCTCGCCGAACAGCACGGCAAGCAGAAACGCGTAGAGCAGCGGCTCGGCGAAGTCGAAGTCGGATTTCACCTGCCAGTAGAAGTGCACGACGCCGAGCACGGGCACGGCGTAGACGAGCCGGTGTAGCTTCGCCCAGTTCCTGCCGAGCCTGCGCTGCATGCCGCGCGTGGACGTGATCGCAAGCGGCACGAGCAGCACGAGCGCCGTGAAGCCCACCGTGATGTAGGGCCGCTCGGCGATGTCGGCGCCGACGGAGGCGAGCGCCGCCACGGTATCCCAAAGGGCACCGCGGTCGAGCAGCGCGTACGTCAGGAAGTGCAGCACCAGGTAGAAGAAGGCGAATAGGCCGAGCGGGCGGCGAAACGAGACGAGCCTGTTGATGCCGGTCGAGCGCCGGATCGGCGACACGCAGAGCGTGAGCACGAGGAGGTTCAAGCCCGTCTTGCCGCAGACGTTGAGCACCGTCTCGGGCGGGTTCGGCCCGAGCCCGCCGAAGTAGCCGAACCCCTGCAAAGTCAAGAGCCCGAGCGGCGCCAAGCACGCCGCCCACAGAAGGACCTTGAAGGTGACGATGGTGCGATGCGTCATCCCGATCCGCGCGCACTCAATAGTTCTTGCGCAGATCGAGGCCCGTGTAGAGGCTCGCGACTTCTTCGGCGTAGCCGTTGAACATCTGCGTGGGGATCAGCGAAGCCGAGAACAGGCTGCCGCCGAGGCGCCGTTCTCTGGCTTGGCTCCACCGCGGGTGGTCGACCTCGGGGTTCACGTTCGAGTAGAACCCGTACTCCTGCGGCGCGGCCATGTTCCAGCTCGTCTGCGGCTGCGTCTCGAGGAAGTGAATGCGCACGATCGACTTCGTGCTCTTGAACCCGTACTTCCACGGAATCACGGTGCGCAGCGGCGCGCCGTTTTGATTCGGCAGCACCTTGCCGTACACGCCGACAGCCACGAACGCGAGCGGGTGCATCGCTTCCTCGATCGTGAGCCCCTCGCGATACGGCCACTCGAGCACGGGATAGCGCACTCCCGGCATCTGCGTTCGATCGTTGAGCGTGAAGAACTGCACGTACTTCGCTTTCGACGTCGGCTCGAAGCGCTTCAGAAGATCCGCAAGCGGAAACCCGTCCCACGGAATGACCATCGACCACGCCTCGACGCAGCGCATGCGATAGATGCGCTCCTCGAGCGAATGCGGCTTCAGGATGTCCTCGAGCGTGTACGTGCCCGTGCGCGCAGCTTCGCCCGTCACCTGCACGGACCACGGCCGGGTCTTCAGCCGATGCGCGTTCTCGGCCGGGTCGCCCTTGCCCGTGCCGAACTCGTAGTAATTGTTGTAGCTCGAGATCTGCTCGAACGTGTTCGGCTTCTCCGTGGTCGATTTCGGCCACTTCGCCACGTCCCCAAGGTCGCCGCTCGCCGGAACCGTGGCCGCCTCCGACATGATCGACGGAATGAGCCCCGCCGCGACGGCGGCCGTCAGCAGCGAGCGCCGGTTCACGAACACGCTCTCGGGCGTGATCTCGGAAGGCTTGATGTTCGAATCGAATCGTTTACGCATGGCTCTCACCTTTCGTGGCTTGCGGACGGCCGCGTCTTGCTCCGGCACTTGCCCTACTCCCGCCATCCATGGCGGTCGGCCGCAATTTGCTCCGGCACTTGCCCTACTCCCGCCATCCATGGCGGTCGGCCGCAATTTGCTCCTGCACTTGCGGCACTCCCGCCATCCATGGCGGTCGTCTACGAGCGTCGCCAGCGCCGGCGCGACTTCGTTAGAATACCCCCGTAAGAACAATACACAACCCGAGCTGCAGCGATCTCAAGCAGACTTCTCGTTTCGAGGCAGCCGCCTTTCAACGTTCCAGGGGGATTCATGAAGCTCATAACGGCAGTCGTAAAACCCTTTCGACTCGACGACGTTCGCAACGCACTGGGAGAAGTCGGGGTACAGGGTATGACCGTGACCGAGGTAAAGGGGTTCGGCCGCCAGCGAGGTCACACCGAGCTCTACCGCGGGGCGGAGTACGTCGTGGACTTCTTGCCAAAAGTAAAGGTCGAAGTCGCGGTCAGCGACGAGCTCGTCGAGCGCGCCATCGAAGCGATCAGCGGCGCCGCGAAAACGGGCAAGGTCGGCGACGGCAAGATCTTCGTCATCGATCTCGAGCAGGTCTATCGGATCCGCACCGGCGAGACCGGCGATCAAGCCATTTAGATAAGAACAACCCGGGGGGGTTATGAAAAGAACATTGAGTGCTCTCGTTGCGCTCGCGGCCCTCTGTGGCCCGGCGCTCGCCACGGCGCAGGAGCCGGACAGCGGGTCCACGGCGTGGATGCTGACCTCTACGGCGCTCGTGCTGATGATGACGCTGCCGGGCCTCGCGCTCTTCTACGGCGGCCTCGTCCGCTCGCGCAACGTTCTCTCCGTGCTGATGCAGTGCTTCGCGCTCTGCTGCGTGATCTCGCTGATCTGGGTTGCCGTCGGCTACTCGCTAGCGTTCGGCGACGGCAACGGCTTGATCGGCGGGCTCTCGAAGGCGTGGATGGGCGGCGTCGAGATCGACTCGCTGAGCGGCTCGATCCCGGAGACGGTGTTCGCGGCGTTCCAGCTCACCTTCGCGATCATCACGCCGGCGCTGATCGTCGGCGGCTTCGCGGAACGCACGCGCTTCGCCGCGATGCTGTGGTTCTCGATTCTCTGGCTTCTCATCGTCTACCTCCCCGTCGCGCACTGGGTCTGGGCGGCAGACGGCTGGCTCTTCGAGCGCGGCTTCCGCGACTTCGCCGGCGGCGCCGTCGTGCACGTCAACGCCGGCGTCGCGGCCCTCGTCGCCGCGCTCGTCATCGGCAACCGCACCGGATTCCCGGCCACGCCGATGCCGCCGCACAACCTGACGATGACCGTCATCGGCGCGTCCTTGCTCTGGGTGGGCTGGTTCGGCTTCAACGCGGGCAGCGCGCTCGCCGCGAACGGCGCCGCGGGCATGGCGATGCTCGTGACGCACGTCGGTGCGGCGGCCGGCGCAACGGCCTGGATGACGCTCGAGTGGCTGAAGTTCGGCAAGCCGAGCGTGCTCGGCATCGTCACGGGCATGGTCGCAGGTCTCGGCACGATCACGCCGGCGTCGGGCTTCGTGGGGCCGATGGGCGGCCTCGCGATCGGCCTCGTCGCCGGCGTCGTCTGCTTCTTCGCGACGCAGTTCGTGAAGCGCAAGCTCAAAATCGACGACTCACTCGACGTGTTCCCCGTCCACGGCGTCGGCGGGTTCACGGGGCTGCTGCTCACGGCCGTGTTCTCGTCGCCGGCCCTCGACGGCCTCGGCTTGCCCGAGGGCGTCGGCATCGGCGGTCAGCTCGTCACGCAGCTCATCGGCGCAGTCGCGACGTTGGTTTGGTGCGGCGTCGGAACGTTCGTGATCCTGAAGGTCGTGAACCTCGTGCTGCCGCTGCGCGTGACGGTGGAGCAGGAGAACGAGGGACTCGACCTCGTCCTGCACGAGGAACGCGGCTACAGCCTCTAGGCGTTCGCAGCTTCGCGCCCGAGCGGCAGCTCGAGAGCAATCTCGAGCCCGCCCTCGGGCCGGTTGCGCGCGGTCACCCAGCCGCCGTGCAGCTCCATGACGCGGGCCGTGATCGCTAGGCCGATGCCTTGGCCGTCTTGCCGGTGGTCGCGGCTCTTGTCGGTGCGATAGAACGGCTCGAAGATCCGCTCGAGATCGGCCTCCGGCACGCCGGGTCCGCGGTCGAGAACGCGGATTCTGGCGCTGCCCGGGCTCGACTCGAGGCGGACCTCGATCGGCTTCGAGCGGTCGCCGTAAATCAACGCGTTGCGCACGACGTTCTCCACGGCGCTCTTCAGGCCGTCCGCATCGCCGCGCAGCGAAGGCTCGCCGGCCGCCACGAAGTCGACCGTCGCGTCGGGGTACTCGAAGCGCGCATCGTCGACGACCTCGCCGACGATCTTGTCGAGCCGCACGAGGTCGCGGCGCGGCGTCTCCGTCGTGCGCAGCCGCGTCAGCGTCATGACCTGGCCGACGAGCTTGTCGAGCCGCTCGGCCTCGCGCTCGATGCGAGCGAGGTCGGGTTGCGACTCCGCGCCGGCGCGCCGCTCGGCCAGCGCGAGCGCCATGCGGATGCGCGCGAGCGGCGAGCGCAGCTCGTGAGAGACGTCGCGCAGCAGGGTCTCCTTCGACTCGACGAGGGCCTGGATGCGCTCGGCCATCGCGTCGAAATCGCGCGCGAGCGTCCCGACCTCGTCACCACGCTTCGTGAACGGCGCGCCGACGCGCGTCTCGAGGGCGCCTGCCGCGAGCGCGCGCGAGGCTTTCTGGAGCCGCACGACGGGCGACGAGACGTAGCGGGCGAGCACGAGCGAGACGACGGCCGCCGTCAAGATCGTGACCGACAGCACGGCGACCTGTGTGCCGGGCCACACGTAAATGCCCCAGATCGACACGGGCGCCCGCTCGAAGTGAAGGTTATACACCTCGCCGTCCGGCCCCGTGATCGTCGGAGTCAATTGCACGCCCTGGAAATTGGGCGGCGGCCTGTCGAAACGCCGCGACGGCGGCCGCGTCCGCAAGAGGCGCGCCACCTCGCGCGGCATCGCGCGGCCGAGCAGCTCGTCGCCGCGCTCGTTCGTGACGAGCAGCACCGTGTTGCGCACGGGCCGCGGATTCTCCCGTAGCCACGTCTTGAGCTCGCGTTCGCCGCCGCGCGCGAGCGCTTCGGAGACCTGGCGAATTATTTCGTCGCGGCCTTCGAAGTCGGTCTGCGTGAGCGGCCGGCTCACGATGCGATACGTCACGTAGATCGCGCCCGCCGACGTGATCGTCATGGCGACGATGAACGAGACGAAGATTTTCCAGAACAGGCTCACGCGCTCTCCGCCGGAGGTACGAGCACGTAGCCGCTGCCGCGGATGCTGCGGATCAGCACGTCGCCGTCGGCATCGCTGCCGAGCTTGCGGCGCAAGTTACTGATGTGAGTGTCGAGGCTGCGGTCGTCGGGCAAGAGCTGGCGGCCGAGCGCCGTGCGAGTCAGCGCTTCGCGCGACACGACGTCGCCCGGCGAGCGCATCAGCGTCACGAGAATCACGAACTCTGCGTTCGTCAGCTTGAGCGGTTTGTCGGCGAGCCAGGCCTCGCGCCGGCGCAGGTTCACTTTGAGCTGGCCGACCGTCATCTCGACGGGCTCGTCGCCTTCGGGCTCCGCCGTGCGGCGCAGAATCGCTTTCACGCGCGCGAGCAGCTCGCGCGGATTGAACGGCTTCGGCAAGTAATCGTCGGCGCCGAGGTCGAGGCCTACGATGCGGTCGACGTCGTCGCCGCGCGCCGTCAACATCAGCACGGGCGTCTTCGAGCCGGCTTCGCGCAGCTGCTTCAGCACGTCGAATCCCGACAGCCCGGGCAACATCACGTCGAGGATGATCAAATCGTAGTTCTCGCGCTGGGCACTGCGCAGCCCTTGGATGCCGGACGCCACGTGCGTGAGCTCGATGCCCTCGGGCGCGAGGTACTCGATGAGCATCTCGGCGAGGCGAGCGTCGTCGTCGATGATGAGGAGGCGGTGGTCGGGCACGGCTAGAACCCCATGATTTGCTTGTGCAAATTGCCACAAATTCGCGCGTCCACCCTAGCAGAGGGCCGCGCGGACCGAGAAATATTGAGACTAAAAGCCAAGGTCGAGCTGGGGCCGTGCGGCCCGCGGAGGCGCAAACAAGTCGGTCCGCAGCTCGGTTTCCTGCGTCAGCCCGAATCGCCGGCGGGCCTTTTCGAATCGGGCTTGGAGCAGCGCCGCGAACGGGCCGAAGCCGCGCTGCCGGCTGCCGAATCCCGACTCGTAGAGGGCGCCGCCGCGCAGTTGCCGCAAGAGGCTCAGGACGTGCTCGGCGCGGTTCGGGTATTGCGCGCGCAGCCATTCGACGAACAGCGGCTCGACCTCGTGCGGCAGCCGGAGCAGCACGTAGCCGGCGCTGCCGGCGCCGGCCTCGGCCGCCGCCTCGAGAATGCCTTCGAGCTCGTGATCGTTGAGCGCCGGGATCACGGGCGCCGCCATCACGCCGGCGGGTATTCCCGCGCGGGAAAGCGCGCGCAGCATCGCTAGGCGCTGCTTCGGTCCCGCCGTGCGCGGCTCCATGCGCCGCTTGAGCTCGTCGTCGAGCGTCGTGACGCTGACGTGCACGGCGACGAGCTCGAGCTCGGCCAGCTTTGCGAGCAAATCGAGGTCGCGCAGTATCAGCGCGCCTTTCGTCACGATCGTGAGCGGGTGGCGGTGCTCGAGCAGCAACTCGAGGAGCGCGCGCGTCAATTCGAGCTTGCGCTCGACGGGCTGATACGGATCCGTGTTCGTGCCGAACGCGATCGGGCTCACCTCGTAGCCGGGCCGATCGAGCTCCGCGCGCAGCAGCTCGACGGCATTCGGCTTGTAGAAGATCTCCGTCTCGAAGTCTCTGCCCGGCGAGAGATCGAGATACGAGTGGGTCTGGCGTGCGTAGCAGTAGATGCAGCCGTGCTCACAGCCGCGGTATGGGTTGATCGACTGACTGAACGGAATGTCCGGCGAGCGATTGCGCGCGACGATCGTGCGCGCGTTATCGACGTGCAGGTGCGTCGCGAGCTTCGCGGGCTCGTCCTCGTCGGCGGCCGCCGCGGCCTCGAGCGCGTCGAAGTCCGGCTCGCGCTCGCGGCGCGCGAACCGGCCTTCCCGATTCGAGAGCGCGCCGCGGCCTTTGATCCTTCCGTCCATACGTTACATAACGTCCCGAGGTGCGATCCTGCGCCGTCAACGGCTTGGAGGCGAGGGCCGTTGTTGTCGGCGACGGACTGTTCTTTCGTGGCTTTCTTGTGTTCTCTTGGCTAGGGAGGCCGAAGATGAAACGCACTGTAGTGGGCTTGAGCCTCATTTTGCTCGCATGCTCGACCAATGTCTTCGCGCAGGACGCCGGCGAGCGCGCCGACCGTCGCGGCGACCGAATCGAGCGGCGTCTCGACGCGCGCGGCGATCGCGTCGAGAACCGCCTCGACCGGCGCGGCGACGTCGTCGACCGCCGCCTGGACCGCGCGTCCGCGCACGCC
>JBBIJV010000085.1:0-13944 GCA_037445815.1 Rhodospirillaceae bacterium | reverse complement strand
CCGGTCAGCACGTGGGCGGCGACCCGTTTGACTGGAGCGGCTACCGGGGGCACGTGGTCCTGGTCACCTTCTGGGCGACGTGGTCGGGGCCGAGTCTGGATGAGCTGGAAATGATCAAGCGGGTCTATTACGAGAATCGTGATCGCGGTTTCCGGGTCGTCACCATCAATCTGGACGAAGATCCCGCCCCACGCGACCAGTTTTTGGCCCGCCAACGTCTCCCCTGGGCCGTTGTTGTTAGCGAGCAGCCGTCGGCAACCGGGTTTCGCGATCCCAATGCCGTGCGCTATGGGGTCGATGCCCTCCCGTTTTCCTTTCTGGTCGATCGGCAGGGTGTGATCCGGCGCATCCACGTCCAGGGCAGCGGCTTGCCGCAGCACGTTGCCCCACTCGTGGCACTGCCCTCCGGCCCGCCGACGACGGGTAGCTGAGGACGTGCGGGGCACCAAACGGACGCCCACCCCAGCCTGGACTGGTCCGCGGGTGCGGGCCGATACGAGGTGCGGCCGTGTTTGACTGGCCCTGTCGTGCGCACTAGAGTTGGATTGTCGGCCTCGCGCAAATCGGTAACATGGGATCCGGGGACCGACCACGGGTCTCTGCGAGCGCCGGTTTGCGACTTGTCCCAATCGTTCTATCAAACCTCTCGTCTTTCCTCCTGGCACGGGCTGTGTTGGCGAGCGGATCCCGGTATCGGTCGATCGCAAGGCGTGCGCGACAATCGCCATGCCCTCCTCGTGCGCGGCTGCAGGACCTGATCGTCGCCCGCAAGATCTGGGCGCTTCCGGCACCGCGACCGGGAAACGACGTGTCTTAGAATGCTGCATGTCGTCTGTATGGAACTCGGTCTGCAACGCCCGACGCAATCACCCCACGTGGTCTCGGTCTCCCAGTCCCTCATGAAACGATTGTGTTGGGACGTGATGGGAAGTCTGGAGGAGCAGGGGCCGGCGCACGAGCTCTTGGTCCGTCGCGATGACGTCGAGCGCGCGGCTCGCGGCCGCGACGGTGCCGGGCGGCAAGCCCGTCGAGTAGACGAAGCTGCGGGCGCGGTTGCGGACGAGCTCCACGACGCTCGCGCTCGCGCAGAGATAGCCGCCGTAGCTGCCGACGGCCTTCGACAGCGTGCCCATGTTGAGCGGCACCGCAACGGGGTCGTCGAACGCGAAGCTCGAGCCGCGCCCGCCGCCGACGACGCCGAGGCCGTGCGCATCGTCGCTCATGAGCCACGCGTCGTGGCTGGCCGCGACCGCGGCGAGCGCCGGCAGCGGCGCAAGATCGCCGTCCATGCTGAACACCCCGTCGGTCAATACGAGGCAGTGCCGATGCGCCGCGCGCTGCGCACCGAGCAGCTCGTCGAAGTGCGCCACGTCGTTGTGCCGGAACTCGAGCACGCGCGCGCCGCTCGCGGCCGCGCCCGTCCGCAGAGAGCTGTGGCAAAGCTCGTCCATGAGGATCAAATCGCTGCGGCCGGCGAGCGCCGAGATCACGCCGACGTTCGTGAGATAGCCGCTGCCGAACACGACGGCGGCTTCCGTGCCCTTGATCGCGGCGAGCTTGCGCTCGAGCTCGGCGTAGAGCGGATGGTTGCCGTTGACGAGCCGCGACGAGCCCGCGCCGACCCCGTAGCGCCGCGTCGCTTCGATGCTCGCCGCGACGACGTCAGGGTGGTGCGAAAGACCCAAGTAATCGTTGCACGAGAAGGAGACGAGCTCCGCGCCGGACTGCATGGCCGCCGTGGCGCGCGGCCGCGCGGTCTCCACGAGCGCTCGGCGCAGCCGCCGCCGCTCGAGCGCCTCGAGCTTTTCGCGCGCGACCTCATCGAGCGATGGCGGCGCTGTGACGGAACGTTCTGACAAGTGCGAGCTCCAGCAGTGAGCCCGCATTCTCACCGAGCGCGCGCTATCGCGGGAAGCGTCTCGAGCTGCCTGTCGTGTCTCACTTTGACCGACGACGCTGAAAGGCGGCTGGACGTCGATGGTCCCTTGCGGGACACGCGGGAAGAGCATCCATGCCGCTCGGCGGCGCACATCCCTGTGCGCCGACGGTCCCGCAAGGGGCCATCGACGGCCGGCCGCCGCCTACGCCAAGGCCGACCGTCAAAGTGAGATACGACAGGCAGCTCGAGACGCTTCAGGCGACGGCGCGCTGGCGCTCGCCGGCCCGGGGCGGCGGGTCGAGCGCCGCCTCGAGCGCATCGTCGATGTTCTCGAGGAACACGAACTTGAGCTTCTTGCGCGCAGCCTCGGGGATCTCCTCGAGGTCCTTCTCGTTGCGCTTCGGCAGCAGCACCGTGTCGATGCCGGCGCGCAGCGCCGCCAGCGACTTCTCCTTGACGCCGCCGATCGGCAGCACGAGCCCGCGCAAGCTGATCTCGCCCGTCATCGCGATGTCGTTGCGCACCGTGCGCCCCGACAGGAGCGAAGCCACGGCCAGGAACATCGCCACGCCCGCGCTCGGCCCGTCCTTCGGGATCGCGCCGGCCGGCAGGTGGATGTGCAGGTCGTTCTGCTCGAGCACGCTGCGGTCGGCGCCGAGCTTGTCGAGCCGCCCCTTCGCGAGGCTCACGGCGGCCTGCGCGCTTTCCTTCATGACGTCGCCGAGCTGGCCCGTCAGGATCAGCTGACCCTTCCCGGGCACGAGCGTGGCTTCGATGAACAGGATGTCGCCGCCGACCGGCGTCCAGGCGAGGCCCGTGGCGACGCCCGGGATGCTCGTGCGCAGCTTCACCTCGTTCTCGAAGTGCCGCGGCCCCAAGATCGCGGGCACGTCGGCCGCGTGAATGTCGACGTGCTCGGCCGTGCCTTCCGCGATCTTCATCGCGGCGTGGCGCAGCAGCGCGCCGATCTCGCGCTCGAGATTGCGAACGCCGGCCTCGCGCGTGTAGCCCTCGATGACGACGCGCAGGGCCTCCTCGCTGATCGTAGCCTGGTTCTCCGCGAGCCCGTTCGCTTTCAGCTGGCGCGCCACGAGATAACGCGTCGCGATTGCGAGCTTCTCGTCCTGCGTGTAGCCCGGCAGCTCGATGATCTCCATGCGGTCGCGCAGCGGCCCCGGAATCGTGTCGAGCACATTCGCCGTCGCGACGAAGAAGACCTTGCTCAAGTCGAACGGCACGTCGAGATAGTGATCGGCGAACGTCGAGTTCTGCTCGGGATCGAGCACCTCGAGCAACGCGGCCGACGGGTCGCCGTGGAAGCCGACGCCGAGCTTGTCCATCTCGTCGAGCATGAAGACGGGATTGTTCGTGCCGGCCTTGCGCAGGCTCTGGATGATCTTGCCCGGCATCGAGCCGATGTAGGTGCGGCGATGGCCGCGAATCTCCGCCTCGTCGTGCACCCCGCCCAAGCTCGCGCGCACGAACTTGAGCCCCACGGCGCGCGCGATGCTCTGGCCGAGCGAGGTTTTGCCGACGCCGGGCGGGCCGACGAAGCACAAGATCGGGCTCCGGCCCGACGCATTCAGCTTGCGGACGGCGAGGTACTCGAGGATGCGCCGCTTGACCTTCTCGAGGCCGTAGTGATCCGCATCGAGAATCTGGCGGGCCTTGTCGATGTCGATGGTTTCCGCGTCGCTCTTCGACCACGGCAGGGCGACGAGCCAATCGAGGTACGTGCGCACCATCGAATGCTCCGTCGACGAGTCCGGCATGCTCTCGAGGCGCCGCAGCTCCTTCAACGCCTGCTTCTCGACTTCCTCGGGCATCTTGGCGTCGGTGATCGCCTGACGCAGCTCCTCGAGCTCGGTTTGGGTGTCGTCCTCGCCGAGCTCCTTCTTGATCGTCTTCAGCTGCTCGCGCAGCACGTACTCGCGCTGGCGCTCGTCGAGCTTGCCTTGCGTCTGCTCGCCGATCTCTTTCGATAGCTTCAACACCTCGATGCGGTGCGTCAGCACCTCGAGCACGCGATCGAGCCGATCGCGCACCTTCAACGCCTCGAGGATCGACTGCTTCTCGGACGGTTTGATGTCGATGAGCCCGCCGATCATGTCGGCGAGCGCGCCCGGCGACTCGATGTTCTGCAGCGCCGGCGCGAGCTCGGGCGGCACTTGCGGCAGCAGCTCGATCGCCTCGATCGCTTTCTGCTTGAGCAGCGTCGCGCGCGCTTCGGTCTCCGCGTCCGTGGTGGTTTGGTCCGGAATGAGGTCGAAACGCGCGGCGAGAAACGGCAGCCCCTGCAGATAGTCGAGCGTGCGGAAGCGCTGCTCGCCTTGGCAGATCAGGTGGTGGACGCCGTTCGGCGCCCGCAAATAGCGTACGACGGTGACCGTCGTGCCGATCTTGTAGAGATCGTCCGGGGTCGGCATGTCGGTGCTCGGATCTTTCTGTAGGACGATGCCGAGCTTGTAGCCGTGCTGGACGGCCTCCTGGGCCGCGCGCATCGAGAAGTCGCGCGTCAGCGCCACTTGGGTGACGGCTCCCGGGAACATCACGAGGTTGCGCACGGGTACGACGAGCAGCACGTCCGCGGGCAGCGTGACGGAGCCGTTGTCGCGGGTGGCCTGCGGCAGCTGATGGTCTTCGTCGTACATGATGGGCCTCGAAGGATTGATCCGAGTGGCTATCTGGGGCCGTGGCGCAGACCGTTCAAGGCTTGCGACTGCAAGTATCAGGCCGAGCGGAGCCGGGCCGCGAGCTGTGAATAGTCGATACTTTTTTCGGTATCGACCCTGACCGCATGCCGCCGTTCCGCGGCGTCGAGAGGCTCCTCGGTGCGCAATTGATGCTCGAGCACCGCGAGGTCGGCTTCCGAGGCGTCGCGTCCCGCGCTGGCGCGGGCGCGGATGCGCGCTTCGAGCTCGCGCGGCGAGGCCGTGCAGTCGAGGATCGCGAAGCGCGCGGCGTTGGCGGCGGCAATCTGGCGGAACTCGAGGCGCTCGCTGCGCTTCAGGAACGCGGCGTCGATGAGCGCCGTCTCACCGTTGCGCAGCAGCGCCGCGGCGATCTCGCCGAGCGCGGCGTACGTGCGCCGCGTCCCGGCGGCGGTGTATAAGCCGGCTCCGACTTCCGATCCGCTGCGCGCCGAAGCGTCGAGCCCGTGCAGGCGCTTGCGCTCGACGTCGGATCGCGCGCGGATGCCGGGCAGGCGGCTCACGAGCTCGTTCAAGACATAGCTCTTGCCGCTGCCCGACAGTCCGTGCGCAATCACGAGCAACGGGCGTCTTGGAGCGATGAGCTCGAGCGCCGTCGCGAGATAACGCTCGGCCTCGTGGCCGTCGGAGGCGGACTGCGCGCGCTTGATGGCGGCGACCTTGGCACGGACGAGCGCGCGGTAGACCAAGTAGAAGCGCAGCACGTCGGCTCCGGCGTAGTCCCCGCTCGCTTCGAAATAGCCGTTCAGGAACTCGTAGGCCAAGTCCGTGCGCCCGTGTGCGCGCAGGTCCATCGCGAGAAACGAGGCCTCGCTGATGACGTCGATGTCGCGCAGCTTGCGGTCGAACTCGAGCGCGTCGAACGCCACGATCTTGCCGTCGCGCCAGAGGAGATTCTGCAGGTGCAGATCGCCATGGCACTCGCGATGCGTGCCCGCGGCGGCGCGCTGCGCGAAGACCGGCATCAGGCTTGCGCACTGCCGCTCGGTCCAGGCGCGTACCGTCGCCACCTCGCGCTTGCGTTCGCGCTTCATGAGCGCCGCGAGCTCCTCGACGTTGTCGCGCGCCGTAGCGGCCGTTTCCTCGGCCGGGATGCCGCGGATCGGCTCGAGGCTGCGGTGGAACTTCGCGAGCCGCCCGCCGAACTCGGCGAGCGCTTCGCGCGGCACGCCGTCCGAGGCGAGCCGCCGGTCGAGGCGCGCGTCGGACGGGAACTCGCGCATCTTGACGGCATACTCGAACGCGGGCCTGCGACCGATGCGAGGCGCCGCGGCCGAGCCGCCGATCGGCACGACGCCCAAGTAGAGCTCCGGCGCGAGCCGCCGGTTCACGCGCAGCTCCTCTTCGCAGAAGCGCTTGCGGAGCGCGAGCGTGGAGAAGTCGACGAACGGCAGCTTGACGGGCTTCTTGACCTTGTACGCGTACTGCCCCGTGAGGAACACCCACGACACGTGCGTCTCGACGAGCCGCACGTCTTTCACGTCCGGGCCGTAGCAGCGCGGATCGCGCAGCGCCTCGGGCAGCGCGGCGCGTGCCGGCGAGCGCTTACTGCGTGCGCCCTTTCGCGCCACGTTCGCCTAACCCGGCTCCCCGCCGAGCACCTCGAGCAGCTCGGCCGTTTTCGCCCGCATCAGGCCGGCGTCGCCGCGGCTCTCCACGTTCAATCGAAGCAGCGGCTCCGTGTTCGACGAGCGCAAGTTGAAGCGCCATGCGGCGTACTCGATCGACAAGCCGTCGGTACGATCGATGGCGAGTGCGCCTGGCGTGTACTTCCGCTCGACGCGCGCTATGACGGCCGGCGCGTCCGCGACGCGGCGATTGATCTCGCCGCTCGCCGGAAACGCGCGCATGCGCTCGCCGACGAGCTGCGACAACGATTGCTTGCGCTCACTCATGATCTCGGTGATCAGGAGCCACGGGATCATGCCGCTGTCGGCGTACGAGAACCGGCGGAAGTAGTGGTGCGCGCTCATCTCGCCGCCGTAGACGGCGTCGACCTCGCGCATGCGCTGCTTGATGAACGCGTGCCCCGACTTGCTCTGCACGGCTTCGCCGCCGAGCCGCTTCACGATGTCGAGCGTGTTCCAGGTGAGGCGCGGGTCGTGGACGATGCGCCCGCCGGGCGTCTTCTTGAGGAACGACTCCGCGAGCAAGCCGACGATGTAATAGCCTTCGATGAACTGACCGAGCTCGTCGAACAAGAAGCAGCGGTCGTAGTCGCCGTCCCAGGCGATCGCAAGATCGGCGCTCTCCGCGCGCAGGCGTTCGATCGTGACGGCGCGGTTCTCCTCGATCATCGGGTTCGGCACACCGTTCGGGAAGCTGCCGTCGGGCTCGTGGAACACCTTGACGAAGCGAAACGGCAGATGCGGCTCGAGCAGATCCACGATCGGCCCTGCCCCGCCGTTGCCGGCGTTCACGACGATCTCGAGCGGTGCGAGCGCCTTCGTGTCGATGTACGACCTGAGGTGCTCGATGTAGGCGGGCTTGATGTCGACCTGCCGCACCTTGCCGCGAGCCGCGGACGGCGGGCCGAACTCGCCGCGCTCGGCGAGCGCGCGGATGTCTTTGAGCCCGGTGTCGGCGCTGATCGGCCGCGACTCCTCGCGCACGAACTTCATGCCGTTGTAGTTCGGCGGGTTGTGGCTCGCCGTGACCATGATGCCGCCGTCCAGCTTGCGGCTGAACGTGGCGAAGTACGAGAGCTCGGTGCCGCCGACGCCGATGTCCTGCACGTCGACGCCGGAGTCCGTGAGGCCCTTCGTGAGTGCCTCTTGGAGCAGCGGGCTCGAGGCGCGGATGTCGCGGCCGACGGCGACCGTGCGCGGCTTCACGAACGCCGCATAGGCGCGGCCGATGCGATACGCGATGTCCTCGTCGAGCTCTTCCGGAACGCGGCCGCGTACGTCGTAGGCTTTGAAGCAATCGATCTTTCGGGGCTTGCTCATGATGGATCCAGCCGGCGGTGAGGAGACTCAAGCTTACACACCTGTGTAATGATGCCAGCTTGAGCGTGGGCCCGGTGTGAGAACTTTGGATCATCTCTGGCTGCCGTACCGGCAAATGAAGACGGCGCCGCGGCCGATCGCCGTCGCGCGCACGGACGGCGTGCGCCTCTACCTCGCCGACGGCCGCGAGCTCGTCGACGGCACGTCATCGTGGTGGACGGCGTGCCACGGCTACAACCACCCGCATATTCGCGCCGCGGTCGAGGCGCAACTTACGCGCATGCCGCACGTCATGCTCGGCGGCCTCAAGCACGCACCGGCCGAGGTGCTCGCGGCGCGGCTCGCGGCGCTCCTGCCCGGCGATCTGAACCACGTGTTCTTCAGCGAGTCGGGCTCCGTGGCCGTCGAGATCGCGATGAAGATCGCGCTGCAATTTCGCATCAACCGTGGCGAGCCCGCGCGGACGCGGTTCCTGAGCTTCCGCAACGGCTATCACGGCGACACGTTCGCCGCGATGTCCGTCTGCGATCCCGAGGAAGGAATGCATCGATTGTTCGGCGCCGTGCTGCCGAAGCAGCTCGTCGTGCCGTTACCGTGCACGCGCGAAGCGCTCGGCCAATTCGAAGAGGTCGTAGCCGCGCACGCGCACGAGCTGGCAGGCATTCTGCTCGAGCCGCTCGTGCAAGCCGCGGGCGGCATGAAATTCCATTCGGCCGAGACGCTCGCAGCAATCGCCGGCGTCGCGCAGCGCCACGACGTGCTGCTCGTTCTCGACGAGATTGCGACGGGCTTCGGCCGCACCGGCACGCTGTTCGCCTGCGAGCAGGCAAAGGTGGCGCCCGACATCGTCACGCTCTCGAAGGCGCTGACGGGCGGCACGCTGCCGCTCGCGGCCACGGTGGCGAGCACGCGCGTCTACGAGGCATTCCTCTCCGACGATTTCGGGCACGCGCTGATGCACGGGCCGACTTTCGCCGGCAACCCGCTCGCCTGCGCGGCCGCGAACGCGTCGCTCGACCTGTTCGCCTCGGAGCCGCGTCTGAAGCAGGTCGCCGCGATCGAGGCGCAGCTCGTCGACGGGCTCGCCGCGTGCCGCGGCTTGCCCGGCGTGCGCGACGTGCGCGTCAAGGGCGCGATCGGCGTCGTCGAGCTCGAGCGCGAGCCGAAGCTAGAAGCCTTGCGCGCACGTTTCGTGCAACACGGCGTCTGGGTGCGGCCGTTCGGCAAGGTCGTCTATCTGATGCCGCCGCTCGTCATCGGCGCCGAGGACCTCGCGCAACTGACGGCTGCGGTGCACACGGTGTTGATCGAGGCGGGCGCGGCGGCGGAGTTGTAACGAAATACGACGGTTGGGAACGGGGGTCGTCAACCGCTCAGGATGGTGAAGCCCTCGCGGCGCGCTGCGGCGCTCAGGCGCTCGTCGAGGCACACGACGTCGAGCGTCGCGGGATTGTGGTCCGCGGCGATCAGCGCGGCCGCCAGCTGCAAGCTGTCGGCGGCGTGCAAGGAGTGCGTGCGAAGCAAACGCTCCGCGGTGAGCCTCACGGCGTCAGCCGGCACGATTTCGTGCCAGCGCTCCGCGAGCTCCCGCAGCGCCGCAAGCGCGGCCGCGACATCGTCGGCGGACAACTCACCCGCGCGTTCTCGACGCGAGAGAGCCGACGCGATCTCGACGGGCGTGCCCCACCAAACGAGCAGCACGCCGTCTTCCTCGATGAGCTCCAGCATCGATGCCCGGGCCGGCTCGTCCACGAGTAGCGGCACGATGGCCGAAGAATCCCAGAATCGCACGCGCTACGCCGTCAGCGACCCGATTCTCGCTCGTCGAGCAGGGCTTCGAGCAGACGCGCGCGAGAAGACAGCACCGGAAGCTTCGCCCGCAGCTCCTTGCCGCTCAGCGGGCGCTTTGGCGGACGAACGAGCCCCTCCGCCTGCAACAAAGCGAGTCGATCCGGCACGCGGCCGGAGGCTTCGATTCGTTCGATCCGCGCGATCGGCACGTCGCGGTCGTAGATGACGACCGGATGCCCGGCGCGGACCTTGCGCAGGTATGCGCTGAGGTTGTTCTTCAGCTTCGAAACGGTGGCTTTCTCCATGTGGCCATTATAGCCATGTCATGGGCGTTCGCCAGTCGCGCCCGCGCGCCGCGGCTGCCGCAACGCACGTCGGCGGCACGCGCTCCATGGCGAGCACGCGAGGACGATCCGGAGGACCTCAGCGCGTCTGGTTCGGGCTCGAGAGCGCGTTGAAGCGCGTGCCGTCGGGCAGCACGATGGCCTTCAGGAACCAGGCGTCGGGATCGTCGTTGCGCGGGGCGCCGATCGCCGTGATTTCCGTGCCGGGCGGGAGCATGTCCGGGCGCAGCCCCAGACGCGCGAGCATGTTGGCCGGCGCGCCCTCGACGAAGTTGATCGTCTTCTTTTCGCCGTTCTCGCCCGTGACCGTGAGCGTCATGGCCATGTGCGGATTGCGGAACTTCACGGTGTCCACGACGCCGTGAAATTCGACGTTCTGCTGCATGTCGTAGATCGCAAAGGAATGGTGCGCGGCGGCGGGCAGCGCGAACGTTCCGAGCGCAAGGCAGAGGGCGGCGGGGCGCATCATCAAAACATCTCCGATTTGTCGGGCGGCGGTGGCTTGCCTAAGTTGGCGTAGCGGTTCGGGATGAAGTCTCCCGTGATCATGTCTTGATAAGAGCGACCGGGGCCGACCATCGGATAGACGCCCGCCGTCGGATCGATGATGACCTCGAGGAACGCCGGCCCTTTGAAGCTCAAGAACGATTCCATGACCCGCGGCACGTCGGCCTTGGCGTCGAGACGCTCGACAAAGCCGAACCCGTCGGCCTGCGCCGTCTTGACGAAGTCCTTCTTGCGCAGCGACTTGTCGCTCGCGGACAGCCGGCCGTCGTGGAACAGCCGCTGCCACTGCATGACCATGCCGTCGCCGTAGTTGTTGAGCACCATCACCTTGATCGGCAGGTCGTACGTCGTGACGGTCTCGAGCTCGCCCAGGTTCATGCGAATGCTCGCGTCGCCGTCGACGTCGATGACGAGCTTGCCGGGGTTCGCGATCTGCGCGCCGATGGCCGCGGGCAACCCGAAGCCCATCGTGCCCATGCTTCCCGACGTGAGCCACAGGCGCGGTTCCCGAAAGTCGCAATACTGCGCGGCCCACATCTGATGCTGGCCGACGCCGCTCGTGACGATGGCTTCGCCCTGCGTGATGCGATTCATCGTCTCGAGCACGTACTGCGGTTGGATCAGCTTGCTGTCGCGGTCGTAGTTGAATCCGTATTTGCGCTTGAGCTCTGCGATCTCGCCGAGCCACTCGGTGAAATCGGCCGTGAAACCCGTGCGACGGGCATGGGCGACGAGCGCATCGAGCGCCGGCCCGAGCAACCCGACGTGATACCAATCGGCCTTCTTGACCTTGTGGATCTCGGACGGATCGATGTCGAAGTGCACGACGCGCTTCGCTTTCGGCGCAAACTTCGCCGGGATCCCTGCGACACGGTCGTCGAATCGCGCGCCGATCGCGATCAGTAGATCGCAATCGTCGACGGCGTAGTTCGCGCTCGCCATGCCGTGCATGCCGAGCATGTGCAGCGACAGCGGGTGCTTCGTGTCGAAGCCGCCGAGCCCCATCAGCGTGCTCGCGACGGGAATCTTGAATGCGCCGGCGAACGCGCGCAGCGCGCCGCTCGCGTTCGCGTTGATGACGCCGCCGCCGGCGTAGATCAGCGGCCGCTTGCTCTCGCCGAGCATCGAGAAGAACTGCCGGCAGCTCGCTTCCGAGAGCGTGCGGCTCTCGACGGCCTTGAGCCGCTGCCGGTACCCCGGGATGGGCAGATGATTTTCGCCGACGAACGTTCCCCGCCAGTTCTGCACGTCCTTCGGCACGTCGACGACGACGGGTCCGGGCCGCCCGGTGCGGGCGATCTCGAACGCCGTGCGCATCGTCGCCTCGAGACGCGTGGGATCCGTGACGAGAAACACGTGCTTCGCGACGGAGCCCATGATCGCCGTGACGGGCGCCTCCTGGAACGCGTCGCTGCCGATCGCGCCGGTGGCCACCTGGCCGCAGATCACGACGATCGGGATCGAATCCGCCATGCAGTCGCGCACGGGCGTCACGCAGTTCGTGGCGCCGGGGCCCGACGTGACCATGACGACGCCGACGCGGCCGCTCGATCGCGCGTAGCCGGCCGCCATGAAGCCCGCGCCCTGCTCGTTGGCGGGGACGATCAGCGGCATCGGCTCGACGCCGTTGACGCCGTGCGCCTGGTTGTAGCGGAACACGGCGTCGTAAGTGGGCAGGATGGCGCCGCCGCTGTAGCCGAAGATCGTCGATACACCCTCGTCGGCCAGCACTTGGACGAGGATGTCGGCGCCGCTCATCGTGGTACCCGCGAGCGGGTGCGAGCGCGCGATCTTGGGCTGAATCAGGGTGTCCATCGTGGGTCGCCGGGGCCCGAATATGGGCTTGAAGCCGCTAAGCCGTCGGAGTTTTGACGAAAAGGAAGCTCATTGCAATAGCTCTCCCGCTACGCCAACATGGCAGGCCCTGCGCGCGCCACGCCCGCCATTCGAACGATGCGACATATCATTTCGATACTCTTGCAGAACGAGGCAGGCGCCTTGTCGCGCGTCGCAAACCTGTTTTCTTCGCGCGGCTACAACATCGAGAGCCTGAACGTTGCGCCGACGGCGGACGAAACCGTGTCGCGCCTGACGCTCGTCACGTCGGGCTCCGAGACCGTGCTCGACCAAATCGAGAAGCAGCTCGGCAAGCTCGTCGACGTCGTCGACATCGTCGACATGACGAGGTCCGATCACATCGAGCGCGAGCTTGCACTGTTCAAGCTGCGCGTAGCGAACGGCGCGGCCGAGAAGCTGAAGCCCGTCATCGAGCAATTCGGCGCCCGCGTGCTGAGCGACGCCGGCGAGCACTACACCGTCGAGCTCGTCGGCGGCAGCCAAGACATCGATCGCTTCTTGAAGCGATCCGCACAAATCGCGGACGTGGTGACGTTGGTTCGCAGCGGCGCCATGGCCGTCCTGCGCGGCGCCGAGTTCGAGACAAGCTAAGCGCTCGAAGCGCTCGTCGAGAACGAGCGGAGCCCGACAATGAGCACCGCAGCGCACGTGACGCACGCCGAACGCCTCGCCAACGCACGCCGCATCGTCGTCAAGATCGGCTCGGCGCTGTTCGTCGATCAGCAAACCGGCGCGCTCGACCGCGCATGGCTCGAAGGCGTCTGCGCCGACGTCGCCGACTTGCGCCGCGCCGGTAAGGAAGTGGTCGTCGTGTCGTCGGGCGCCGTCGCGCTCGGCCGGCGCGAGCTCAAGCTGCCGCGCCGGTCGCGGCTCGAGGAGAGCCAGGCCGCGGCCGCGGCGGGCCAGATCCTGCTCGCGCATGCCTATCAGGAGACGCTGCGCGCGTTCGGCCTCACGGCCGCGCAAGTCTTGTTGACGCTCGACGACAGCGAGCGGCGCGAGCGTTATCTGAACGCGAGCAGAACCTTGCGCACGCTGCTCGGCGTCGGCGCCGTGCCCGTGATCAACGAGAACGACACCGTTGCGACGCAGGAGCTGCGCTACGGCGACAACGATCGCCTCGCCGCGCGCGTCGCGCAGATGGTCAGCGCCGAGTGCCTCGTGCTGCTCTCCGACGTGGACGGGTTGTACACGGCCGACCCGCGTCACGACGACAGCGCGCGCTACGTCGACGAGGTCACGGAGCTCACGCGCGAGATCTTCGAGATGGCCGGCGGCCCGGGCTCGAGCCACGGCTCGGGCGGCATGCGAACGAAGCTCGAGGCGGCGCGCATCGCGATGGGCGCCGGCTGCCGCACGTGTATCGCTACGGGGCGCGTCGCGCGTCCTTTGAGCGTGCTGCTCGCGGGAGGCAAGGCCACGTGGTTCCTGCCGAGCGCGACGCCGGGCGCCGCCCGTAAGCAATGGATCGCGGGCACGTTGAAGCCGCGCGGCACGCTGCGCGTCGACTCGGGCGCCGAGCGCGCGCTCGCGTCTGGGCGCAGCCTGCTGCCGGCCGGAGTCACGGCCGTCGAGGGGCCGTTCGGCCGCGGCGACTTGGTCAGCGTCGTAGCGCCCGACGGACGCGAGATCGCCCGCGGCTTGACGGGATATCCGGCCGACGAGGCCGCACAGATCGCCGGCCGGCGCTCGGGCGAGATCCCGGAGATTTTGGGGTACAGCGGCGGCGATGAGATCATCCATCGAGACGATTTGGTTCTGGTGGGCAAGAAGCACTCATGAGCACCGTGAAGCACAGCGTCGCCGACGGCTTGCGAGAGCGCATGTTCGAGCTCGGCCGCGCCGCTCGCGCGGCGGCCGCGGCGTTGGCGCAGGCGCCTGCCGCCGTCAAGCGCCGAGCGCTCGAG
>JBBIJV010000084.1:0-14268 GCA_037445815.1 Rhodospirillaceae bacterium | reverse complement strand
ATAAAGGCAGGAGTCGACGCCGTCAAGGTCGGCGTGGGCTCGGGCTCGATATGCATAACCCGCGTGGTCACGGGCTCGGGCGTTCCGCAGCTCACCGCAGTCATAGACGCGGTCAAGGCGGCAAAGCCCCTGCGCGATTCGATGGTGCACATCAACGAGGTCCGCGTATCGACGCCCCTGGAGATGGCCGGGTCCATCGCCCCGCACGTCCGGCGGAGCGTCGTACCAGGTGAGCCGCACGCGCCCAGGCACACCCGGCGGCCGCGGCTCCGAGACCTCGAAAGCGAACGTGATCTGCCCCGGAGCGTCGCTCGGGAAACTCGCCACGGAGCCCTCGAGCTCGAAGTCCTGGCCGAGTGAGGCGAGCGGCAGCCGATCGTCGAGCCGCACGCCGGCGCTCCAGCACGCCCAGGCGGCGGCCGCGGCCGCGACGAAGAACGGCCGCAAGGTCTTGCAACGGAGCGACGCAAGCGCCAGCAATGCGAGCGGCACGCACCAGGCAGCGCCGGGCAGCTCCGGCAGCTCGTGCGCCGCCACCGTTCCCGCGAGCCACGCCGCGCCGATCCAGACGATCGGCGCGGGGAACGAGCGCACGGCGGGCGCCAAGTTGGCTAGGCGGGCCTCAATACGCCGTCCTTGAGCTCGAGCACGCGGTCCATGCGCGCCGCCAGATCGGGATCGTGAGTGACGACGACGAGGCTCGTGCCGAGCGCCGCGTTGAGCTCGAGCAAGAGCTCGAAGACGCGCAGCCCCGTCGGTCGATCGAGGTTGCCCGTGGGCTCGTCGGCGAGCACGGCCGCGGGGCGCGTGACGAGCGCGCGCGCAACGGCCGTGCGCTGGCGCTCGCCGCCCGAGAGCTGGCTCGGCCGATGCTCGAGCCGCTCGCCGAGCCCTACGCGCTCGAGCAGCGCGCGCGCCTCGGCGGCCGCCTGCTTCGGCGGGGTGCCGCGCACGAGCAGCGGCATCGCGACGTTCTCGAGCGCCGTGAATTCCGGCAGCAAGTGATGGAACTGATAGACGAAACCGAGCGCGCGATTGCGGAGCCGCCCGCGCTCGGCGTCGCGCAGCGCGCTCATCGACTCGCCGACGACGCGCACTTCGCCCGCCGTCGGCTGATCGAGCCCGCCGAGCAGCTGGAGCAGCGTGGTCTTGCCGGAGCCCGAAGTGCCGACGATCGCGATGCGATCGCCTTTTTTCACGGCGAGCTCGACGCCGCGCAGCACCTCCACGGTGCGGCCCGCGTCGTTGAACGTCTTGACGAGACCGCGCGCCTCGAGCACTGGCACGTCGGCCGCTGCTGCCGGAGCCGCTGCGTGGGCCGTGTTCCTCCCCGCGGGCTTGCCCGCGCCTCTGCCGGCGTCATTCATAGCGCAGCGCCTCGGCCGGCGGCTGGCGCGCGGCGCTCAACGCCGGATAGAACGTGGCCGCGATCGCGAGCGCGAGCGCAAGGCCGCCGATCTTGAGCACCTCGAGCGGCCGAACTTGCGTGGGCAGGTCTTCCAAGTAGTACACCTCGGCGGAAAGGAGATCGATACCGAACCACGCCTGCAGCACGTCGACGAGGTTGCCGAGCTGCCACGAGATCAAGAGCGCGAGCAGCACTCCGAGCAACGTGCCGACCACGCCGATCAGCGTTCCTTGGCTCGCGAACAGCGTCATGATGCTGCGCTGCGTGGAGCCGAAGCTGCGGAGAATCGCGATGTCGCCGCGCTTGTCGCGCACCACCATCATCAGCGTCGAGACGATGTTGAACGCGGCCACGGCGATCACGAGCGACAGGATCACGAACATCATCGTCTTCTGCAGCTGAATCGAGCGGAAGAACGTGGCGTGGGCGTTCGTCCAATCGTCGACGTAGTAGTTCTCGGCCAGCCCCTTGGCGACGAGCTCGCGCGCCGCCGCTCGGGCAACTCCGAGCGCGTTGTAGAGATCCGGGATCGAGAGCCGCAGGCCCGACGCTTTACCGCGCGTGTCGAACATGCGCGCCGCGTCGCCGAAGCTCGTGAAGACTAGCCCGCGGTCGTACTCGTACATGCCGGCGTCGAAGATGCCGCCGACCGTGAACGCGCGCGTGCGCGGCATCAGGCCGGCCGGCGTCACGATCTGCTGCGCGAGCACGAGCACGATCTCGTCGCCGACGCCGACGCCGAGCGCCGAGGCGAGCTGCACGCCGATCACGATGCGGTAGCTGCGGTCCGTGAGCTCGGCGAGATCGCCCTCGGTCATCACGGAGCGGATCGTCGAGACTTGCGCCTCGAGATCGGGGTACACGCCGCGCACGGTCACGCCGGCCACCGCCTCGCCGGCCCAGGCCATGGCCTGCCCGTCGACGTACGGCGCCACTGCCTCGACGTCGCCGCGCGCGAGCACGATCTCGCTCGCCGCCCGCCAGTCGTCGAGCAGAACGCCTTCGGGGTAACCGGAGATCGATGCATCGGACACCATGCCCAAGATTCGCCGCTGGAGCTCGTACTCGAACCCATTCATGACCGACAACACCACGATCAATACCGCGACCGCGAGGGCGATGCCGATCATCGAAACTGCCGAAATGAACGAGATAAAGCTGTGCGCGCTCCGCGTTCGCAGGTAGCGCGCGGCGATCGAGAGCTCGTAGGGCTGGCGCATGCGGCTAGTCGTACCGCAGCGCGATGGCCGGCGCGATCGCGGCGGCGCGCCGCGCCGGATAGAGCGTGGCGAGCACCGCGAGCACGAACGCCGCGAGCGGCACCGCGACGACGTCGAACAACTGCACCTCCGACGGCAGCGCCGTCACGTAGTAGACGTCGCCCGGCATGATTTGGAACCCGAACGTCTGCTCGAGCCACGGCACGACGACGTCGATGTTGTACGCGAGCGCGAGGCCCAACCCCACGCCGAGCAGCGCCCCGACGAGGCCGATCGCGGCGCCTTGCACGATGAAGACGCGCGCCACGCGCTTCGCCTCAAGGCCGTACGTGCGGAGAATCGCGATGTCCTTCTGCTTGTCGATGACCACCATCATCAGCGAAGCGACGATGTTGAACGCGGCCACGCCCACGATCATCAAGAGAATGATCGACATCATCAGCTTCTCGATCTTCATGGCCGTGAAGAGATTGCGGTATTGCTCCGTCCAGTCCGAGTAGTGCCACACCGGGTCGAGCGCGCCGCGCTCCGCGGCCGCGAGCTCGCGCACGCGGAACGGATCGTCGAACCGAAGCGCGACGCCTTCGGCGGCGCCGTCGAGCCCTTTGAGCTCGCTGGCGTCCGCGAGGTGCACGAGCGCGAGCGACGTGTCGTGATCAGGCACTCCGGCATCGATGACGCCCGCCACCGTGAACCCGCGCACGCGCGGCAACACGCGCCCGTCGACGACGCGCGGAACGAGCAGCCGCACGGGATCGCCCGTGACGACGCCGAGATTTGCCGCGAGCACGCTGCCGAGCAGGATGCGGTGCTCGCCCGGCTCGAGATTCTCGAGCGCGCCCCGCTCGATGAGAAACGCGAGATCCGAGGCCGCGCTCTCCTCGTCCGGCAAGATGCCGCGCACGACGGCGGGCCGCAGGCTCGCCCCGGCGGCCAGCATGCCCTCGAGGCGCACGTACGGCGTGACGGCCACGACGCCCGGCGTGCTCGCGAAGCGCTGCGCGAGCTCGCGCCAGTCGGCGAAGCCGTCCGGCGCCGACACCGTCGCGTGCGCGCTCAGCGCGAGGAGCCGCGTCCGCGTCTCCGCCTCGAGCCCGTTCAACACCGACAGGATCACGATCAACGCCGTCACGCCGAGCGCGAGCCCGAGCAGCGACGCGGCCGTGCGGAACGATACGAGCGCGCGCCAGCGGCGCGAGCGCAAGTACCTGAGGCCGATGAACCACTCGAGCGGCTGAAACATGAGCGGGAATTAAACCATAACGCCCTGCCGAAACGCCGCGAAGCGAGGAACGGCGCGGCATTCAAGCCCGGCACGCGCGAATTGTGACCGCGGCCACAAAAGCCCGAGAGCGAATTTGTAGGCCTGCCGCCCGGTGCTATATTCCCGGCCAATCCAGGGAGGATTCGCGCCATGGCCAAAACGATTCCGACCGCTTTGCTGCTGCTCGCGTGCGCGGCACCGGCCGCCCTCGCCGACACGCTGCTCATCGACGGCATCGAAGTGGATCGTCAGTCGAGCTCGCAGCGGCCGCGCGCGGGGATGTCGATGTCGCAAGTCGAGTCGACGTACGGCGCGCCGTCGCAGCGGCACGCTCCGGTCGGCGGGGCCACGGCCGAGCACCCGCCGATCACGCGCTGGGACTACCCGTCGTTCTCCGTCTACTTCGAGCACGACCGCGTCATCCACGCCGTCGCGCGGCGCCAATAGCGCTCTCTGAAAAGCTCTCACAGCACCGCCGGGCTTCTCGTTTTTCCGACCGTGACGTAAGGTGATTCTCCTCGTTTGGGGGGAAATGCCATGCCGTCACGTTCGCCGCCGCTCGCCACCGTCGTCACGTTCGCCCTGCTCGCCGCCGCGAGCGCCGTCGCGCAAGCGCCGGGCGGACTCGGCGGGCAAAGACCCGAGCCCGAGATCGAAGGCATCCCGCGCGTGCCGACGGCCGTGCCGTTGCCGACGCTGTCGGCGCCCGTGACGGGCCCAGGCCCGATGTTCGACTCCGCGCCGTCGCTCGCGCCCGAATTCGGCCTCGAGCGCTTTCGCTACGAGACCGCGGAGTATTTCGTGTCCGGCACCGCGGCCGGCAAGCCGTACACGACGCGCGTCGTGGTGCGGCAACCCGCCGACGCGCAGCGGTTCAGCGGGCTCGTGCTCGCCGAGTCGATGCACGTGAGCGGCGCCGCGCACATGTTCGAGTTCACGTCCGGCTACTTGATGGACTCGGGCCACGCGGCCGTCGAGATCGTGACGACGGCGCCGCAGCCGTTCGTTGCGTTCAACGCGGAACGCTACGGCAAGCTCGCGGTGGAGAACGGGCAACAGAACGAGATCATCGCGCAGGTCGGCGCGCTGCTGCGGAGCTCGAAGACACCGCTCGCAGGGCCGGTCCGCAAGATGGTGCTCGGCGGAACGTCGATGAGCGCCGGCACGCTCATCAACTATCTGCCGGCCCACATGGTGTTCCGCACGCCGGAGATGAGCCGCATTTTCGACGGCTTCATGCCGACGTCCACGGGCTCGACGATCCGCGAGATCGACGTGCCGATCATCGAGATGCCGACGATGCACGAGGTCGAAACGAACGTCACGCGCCGCCAGGACAGCGACGAGCCCGGCCAGCAGTTCCGCCTCTACGAGTACGCCGCGATCGGCCACGTCGATTCGCGCGACAACGTGCGCCTCCAGCCGAATCCGTGCACGAAGCCGCTCTCGACGTTCCTGACGCAGGCGTACTTCTCCGTGTCGCTGCATCACTTGCTGCGCTGGGTCGACGAAGGCATCGCGCCGCCGCGCGCGCCGCGCATCCTGCTCGACCGCGACGAAAGTAACGACGGCTCGAACATGGTGCTCGACATGCACGGCAACCCCGTCGGCGGCATCCGCAGCCCGTACGTCGACGTGCCGACGGCGAAGTACGCGCCCGTCAACACGGCCGCGGACCCCGTCATCGCGAATCCGAGCGAGTACGTGCGCGTGAACGGCCTGCAAGGCGCGCAGATCATGTGTCGCCTGAGCGCGTATCAGGAGCCGTTCTCGAAGGAGCAGCTGCGCGAGCTCTACGGCAGCAAGCGCGAATACCTGCGCCGGTTCGAGGCACGGCTCGACGAGCTCGAGCGCGAAGGCTGGTCGCTGCCGCTCTATCGCGAGACGATTCTCGCCGACGTCGCGAAGACGGAGCTCTAGCGCGTCAGGCGCGGGGTTTCAGCGCCGCGAGCTGCTCGAGCGCGGCGCGCTTCTTCTCGGCCGGATGACCCTCGTAATAGCGGTCGATCAGCGCCCCGACCACGGCGATCTTGAGCTCGCCGGCGGCCGCCGGCAGCGCGGCCGCCACCTGGTCGAACGCGAGCACGAGCTTGAAGTAATGCTCGAGCTTGGGCTCCGGCATCTGCGGGTCCTGCTCGAGCTCCTTGCGGATGCGCTCGTAGCAGCGGCCGGCATAGCTCGCGGCCAGGTTGCCGGCCGTCCGAGCCTCGGCGGGATTGCCCGCCTCCATGACGTCCGTCAGCCTGCCGAGACCCTCGTCGAGGCGCGCCAGGCCCTCGGCCGACTCGAGGCGCGCCTCGGCGTCGGCCAGGCAAACCCGCGCGGCGGCTAGCTCTCGGGACTCCGGCATGGCGCTACTGTAATGAATTCGGCGCCCGCCCGTCTTACCGGTGGAAAGCGGAGTCAGAATGACGAAGGAGGCGGCTTTCGCCGAGCTGTATGCGGCGCATTACCGGCAAGTTCGCGGCTTATGCCGGCAGCTGCTCGGTTCCACCGAGCGCGGCGAGGACGCCGCGCAGGAAGCCTTCGTGCGCGCCTATCGCGCGTTCGATCGTCACGACCCGTCGCAACCGTTCATAGCATGGATCATGCGTATCGCCCGTAATCACTGTCTCGACGTCCTTCGCCGCCGCAGCCACGAAGCGAAGCTCTTCGGCGACGAAGCCGTGGAAACGGCGGCCGCCGAGGCGCCGTCTGCCGACGGGCTCGGCGCCGCGCTGACGGCCGAGCGCGCCACGGCGGTCAACGCCGCCGTCGCGAAGCTGCCGGAGCGCTATCGCGTGCCGCTCGCGCTCGCCTACTACGCCGACGCCGACTACGACGACATCGCGACGACGCTCGGCATCACGCGCAACCACGTCGGCGTGTTGCTGTGCCGCGCGAAACAGCTGCTACGCCAATCGTTGCAGGATGCCGAATCAGCCGCTCTAGCGGAGGAATCCCGATGACTTGCCCTTCTCCCGTCACCCTTTCGATGTACGCCGACGGCGAGCTCTTCGGCAGCGACGCCGCGGCGGTCGAGCGCCACGCCGCGCAGTGCGCGGCGTGCAGCGCGAGCATCGCGACGCTGCGCGACGAGCGCACCGTGTTGCGCGCCGCGCTGCGGCAGGCCGACGATCTCGCTCCGATTCCGCGCTTCGCGCCGCCTGCGCGTGCGCGCGACTTCGTGGTGCTCACGCTGGCCGTCGCGCTCATCGGCGGATTCAGCAAGGCGTTCTGGAGCACCATCGCGGCGGCCATCCCCGCCGAGCTCACGTGGTTGAGCCCGCTCAAGTCCGGCACGCTGTTCGAGCGCGCCGTCGACATCGTGACCTTCGCCGTTTACGAGGCACCCGCTGTGTGGACCGCTATCACGAACTTCATCGGCGTAGGCCTGGCGATCGCCTTCGTCGCCTGGCTCGCGTTCTCGGCCGCGCGGCCGCGCGCGCTCGCGGGCCTCGCGGCCTCGCTGCTCGCCGTCGTCATCGCGCTGCCGTCGACGGGGCACGCGCTCGAGCTACGGCGCAGCGACGATGCCGTCACGGTCGGGGCCGACGAGACGATCGACGACACGGTCTTCGCGATGGGGCAGACCGTTGCGGTGGACGGGACGATCAACGGCGATCTGATCGCGCTCGGCCGAGAGGTGACCGTGCGCGGCAACGTCACGGGCAACCTCGTCACGGCCGCCCAGCTCGTCACGATCGAGGGCACGATCGGCGGCACCGTCGTCGGCGGCGCCGAAACGTTGTCGTTGACGAACGCGCGCGTCGGCCGCGACCTCTACGGCGCCGGCAACCGCGTCGCCATTACGGCGGGCACGAACGTTTCCGGCAACGCCGTCGCGGCGGGCAGCACGGTGGCGCTCGACGGGCGCGTCGGCATCGACTTCAAGGGGTTCGGGCGCATGATCAACGTGAGCGGTGCCGTCGAAGGCGACGCCGAGGCCCACGCCGATTCGATCGCAGTGCAATCGACGGCGCGCATCGGGGGCAACCTCACGGGCCACGTCGACGAGGCCGGCGATCTCGACGTTGCGGCGGGCGCCGTGATCGGCGGCAACGTCGACGAGCAGATCGACGAGCGCCAGCGCGGCGCGCGGCGCAACCGGTACGTCACGGTCGGCTACTACGTGGACCAAATCGTCCGGCTCGGCGCGTCGTTCCTGACGGGCCTGCTGCTCTTCTGGCTGTTCCCGGTGCTGCGCAGCGTCTCGCCCGACGCCACGGCCGTCGCGCGCTCGGCTGCCATCGGGCTCGCGGCGGCCGTGACGATGCCCGTCGCGGCGTTGATCCTCTGCGTGACGGTCATCGGCCTGCCGCTCGGCGTGCTGACGTTCGTGGCCGGCGCCGTCGCGCTGTACTTCTCGAAGATCGTCGTCGCAGAAATCATCGGACGCACCATACTGCGCGGCGCGGAGAGCCCGCCGCACTTCGCCGCAGCGCTGATCACGGGCCTCATCGTGGTCATCGTCGCGATCAACCTGCCGTTCGTCGGCGGGGTCGTGAACTTCGCGCTGACGCTCGTCGGGCTCGGCATCATCGTGAGCCTCGTGCTCGCGCGCTTCACCCGCGGCACCGCCGCCTGAGCTTCGCAAGCAGCGGCCGGGCCGTCGGGTGGTGTCTCACTTTGCCGCGTTTGGGCGCCGCCGGACACTGCCTGCTCGCGAAGCCGTGAGCTACGATAGCCGGTATAGCGTTGCCGACGCGGGAGGAGCCATGCTGCGACCGACTGCACTTGTGACCCTGATTGCGCTGACGCTCGCCGCCACGCCGGCCGCGCTCGGCGAAAGCCTCAACCACCCGACGGGCTCGAACGGCCTGTTGCTCGTCGACAAGCTCGGCGGCCACGTGCGGTTCTTCCACCCGACGTCGCTCGCAGAGCTCTCGAGCATCGAGCTGCCGAAGAACCCGCACGATTTCGCGCTGTCGGCCGATCATCGCTTCGCGTACGTGCCGATCTACGGCCCCGGCGTCTACAACCGCAATCCGGAGCCGGGCCACGAGCTCTACGTGCTCGACCTCGCGGAGCGCAAAGTGGCGAAGGTCATCGACCTGTCGCCGTATCGCTCGCCGCACGGCGTGCAGATCGACGCGCGCGGCATGCTGTACGTGACGGCCGAGCTCGACCGCAAGATTCTCGTCGTCGATCCGAGCTCGGGCCGCGTCACGCACACGATCGACCACGAAGGCTCCGGCCACTGGCTCGCCGTGCTGCCCGACGGCAGCAAGGCCTACGTCGCGAACAAGGACGACAAGCCGTTCGTCAGCGTGCTCGATCTAGCCGCGCACAAGCAGATCGGCACGGTGCCGATGCCGCGCGGCACGCAAGGCATTGCCGCGTCGCCGGACGGCAAGCGCGTCGTCGCGATGGACTTCGCGCGGCCCGAGATCGCCGTCATCGACACGGCGACGGACGCCGTGCTCGAGCGCATCGCGCTCGCCGGCACGACGGACCCTGCGTACAAGGCGTACTTCTCGCCGGACGGGAAGTGGCTCATGACGATGGCCGGCTCGACGATCGGCATCTTCGACGCCGCGAACCTGCGCGCGCCGCAGCGCACGCTCACGGTTGGCGCGTCGCCGATGGGCATCGGCTTCTCGGCCGACGGCAAGACGGCGCTCGTCGCGAATCACGGCGACGGCACGGTCTCCGTCGTCGACATCGCGACGGCCGCCGTCACGCGCACGTTCAAGGCCGGAACGGGCATCGAGACGCTGACGTACTACTAGCGACGCCCGCCGCGCCGTTTTCTGAACTCGAGGAAGGAATAGAGACGCACGCCTAGCACAGCCACGACGGACGTCGCCCGACACCGATGGCCCAACGGACTTCGGTTGGCCATACGGCAGACCGAGCTCGCCGCGCGCGATCAAGGCTTCCGCCGAGGGCGCTATGCACAGCGCGGCAACGACCAACTGCGTCAGCCTCATGTGGTCACGCGCCGAGTTCGCGCCGGGCTCGCTCGGATAGTGCCGCGTCGCCGTGGCGATCCAGGCCCAGATCGCGGCGGCTGCGAACGGCGGGATGAAGACTCCGAGCGCGGGCCACCAAGAGCCGCGCTCGCGAATCAGCGCCACATACAGCGCACCGGCCAGCGCAAACGCCACGCTGACGAGCACGCCCGTCCAGAAATCGATGCGTTGAACCTTCATCCCTTTCTCAGTCGCGCAGGTTCGAAGAGATCGAGCAGCATCGCGGAGACGTCCTGAAAGACGGTCGTGTTCAGCGAGTACACCATCTGCTGCGCACGCCGCTCGCAGCGGATCAGCTCGGCGCTCTTGAGCACGTTGAAGTGGTGCGACATGGAACCGTCCGTCAGATCGAACTCCGCGGCGATTTCACCGGCCGTGCGCGAGCCCTTCTGCAGAATCTCGAGAATTCGGCGGCGGTTCGCATCGGCAAGGGCCTTGAACACCGTATCGGCCTTGACCACGTCAGCAGCGTATTTTGAAATCCATCAAAATACAAGGGCACAAACGAGATGCAGCCGGCGCCAGAGACGCCGCTGCCAAACGCTCGTTACAGGGGCTTCCAGGTGAACCCTTCGCCGCGGCGGTAGTAGATCGCGACCGCGCGGCCGAACAGCTCGCGCTCGTCGATGAGGCCGAACTTGCGGCCGTCGTTGCTGTTGCCGCGGTTGTCGCCCATCGCGAGCACCATGCCCCGCGGCACGACGCCTTCGTAGTCGGGGCCGCCGCCGCTGCTCAAGTTGAGCAGCGCCTCGCGGTCGCCGAAGTGCTCGACGCGCCGGTCGCCGAGCGGCTGGCCGTTGATCGAGAGCTGGCCGTTCTTCACCGAGACGCGGTCGCCGCCGATCGCGACGATGCGCTTGATGAGCCGCACGTGCCCTTCTTCCGGCGAATCGAAGACGGCGATGTCGCCGCGCGTCGGCGTCGACGAGCCGAAGATGTCGATCTTCGTCAGCGGAATTCGGAACCCGTACGCCATCTTGTTGACGATGACGCGGTCGTGATCCATGAGGGTGTACTGCATGGAGCCCGACGGCACGTAATAGTGATCGGCGAGCGACGAGCGCGCGGCCGTTACGGCGGCGAGCACGATCGCGAGCGAGGTCAGCTCCGAGATCCACCACTTCGCGCGGCTGGAGGGGCGCTTCGCTTCGTCCACGCTTCCGGAGGGTTTGTTCGTCTTGCTATCTGTCGCTGACACGGAAACTCCGACTACCGAATGTCAAACCAGTTCCGAAAGGCTCACTTCCAGAACATCCACCAGGGCTTCGCGGGCGTTGCCGGCGCCGTCTCGGCGTCGTCCGCCGCGGCCGCGGCCGTGCCGCGGCCCGTCACGTAGGAAAGATCGTTGCAGCTCGGCGTCTCGTACGGGAGGTCGGCCACGTACGCCACGTCGGCGCCGCGGTACTGGCCTACGAAGTACGCCGGATCCTCGGCGACGTACTCGCGCCGGAGCGCGAGCTGCCCCGACGAGCGGTCGAGCGAGAACCGCTCGACGACGTGCAGCCCCGCGCTGTGCATGGTGCGCGTGTCGGCGGAGAGCACGCCGGGCTTGAAGCCCACGGTATCGACGATCAGCACGTCGTTTTCCCATCGTCCGATCGAGTGGCCCGTGATGCTCGGCTCGATGTTCGCGGGATGCTCGGTCTGGTCTAGATGAATCGTGCGATCGATGCCGGGCGCCCCGTACTGGATGCGGATCGTGCGCTCGTCTTGCGTGATGCGGTTCGTGAACGTCTCGAAGCCCCAGTCGAACAGGATGTTCGTCGGCTCGCAGCGCAGGCGCGGGTTGTCGTCCGACGACGGATCGAATCCTTCGGCGGCCGCCTTGCCGGCCGCCGTGAGCTCCACGGGGCTCGGCCGCGACCACGCCACCTCGATCGCGTTCTCGGCCAGCGATTCCGGCGTGCCGCGCGCGCCGGGGAACGCGCGCCCGCCTTCGGGGACGGCGCCCGGAGCAAGGCGGTCGGCGACGCTGATCGGCACGAGCGCGCCGCTGATGCCGCGGCGATCCGTCATGACGCGCTGCTCGCCGGCCCAGTCGCCGTTCAGGTTCGGGTCGCCGTTCGGCAGACGCTCGGGGCGGTCGGCCGCGACGGCGGCGGGCGCTTTCTGCATTTGACCGTAACGGTCCATGCTCGAGCCGTCGGCGAACGTGACCGTGCCCAGGTAGCACGTGTTGGGCTCCTGGCGATCCGGCGCCCCGAGGATGGTGACGGGCGTGCCGGGCGTGAACATGGCCTCGGTCCAACCCGAGCGGCGCAGCACCGTCGCGGCGCGCATCTCGCACTGCCACTCGGTCGCTTGGCCGTCCGAGCCGACGACGCTCACATAGAGCCACGAATGCGGGTTCACGAACGCGAGCCTCGTGACGGTGCCGCTGATCGTGACGTCTTTGTTGAGGTCGAAATTCGCGATGCCGTGATGTGCGAAAGCGTGGCTCGCCCCCAGCGCGGCGGCGACGAACGACAAGGCCTGCAAGCGCGACATAAGCCGGTCCCGAAGAAGCCGTAGCGGCACTGTGACATTCTAGCCCGGGCCCCGGCAAATCCGGGCGGCCGCACTCCCCGCGCCGCCGCTATGGCACACTGCCGCCACCTTGACGACGGGAGCCCGCCCCATGGAGTTGACGACGCTCGAGTCGGTGCCCGGAAAGACGATTACGCGGCACTTGGGCCTGGTTCAAGGCTCGACGGTGCGAGCCAAGCACGTCGGCCGCGACATCCTGGCAGGGCTCAAGAACATCGTCGGCGGCGAGCTCAAGAGCTATACGGCCCTGCTCGCGGAGTCGCGCAACGAGGCGCTCGAGCGGATGGTCGAGCAAGCGCGTGCGGCCGGCGCGAACGCCGTCGTCAACATTCGCTTCGCGACGGCGAACATCGCGGCCGGCGCGGCGGAAGTCATGGCCTACGGCACGGCCGTCGTTGTCAGCTGAGCCGAGCGAGAGCGAAATGGAAGCGCTGATTCCGTTGCTCGCGCTAATCGTCATCGGCTTCGTCGTCGGCCGAGCGAACGAGAGAAGACACTATCGCGAGCTCGCGGCGCTCGAAGCGGCGCTGCGCGACATCGAAGTATCGAACGACCGCGGCACGGCCGAGCTCGGCGCAGTCGCGAGCGGCACGCTCGTGGTCGGCTCCGTGGTGATCGCCGAAGATTATTTCAAGCGAATCGCCGCCGCACTCAAGAGCCTCGCCGGCGGGAACCTGCGCAGCTACGAAACCTTGCTCGAGCGCGGCCGGCGCGAGGCGATCGTCCGCATGAAGGAGGAAGCGCGGTGCCGCGGAGCCACGCGCATCGTCTGCGTGCGCCTCGAGACGGCGTCGTTGTCCGAGGACTTCAGCGGGCGGCGGCCGATGTTCTCCGCGGAGCTCATCGCCTACGGCACCGCGCTCGTGCCGAAGGCGCAGCGCGCAGCGTAGCCCCCGCGCGGCGGCGGCCGCGCGGGGCTCGTCGGCGCCCGGGCCTCAGTCGATCTGTCCGCGAATCTCGCCGGGCGGAAATCCGACCTGCGGCGTCGGGGGCATCGTGTTCGGGTTGGCCGGTGTACCGGAATGCACGTTCGCGTAGGCAGCACCGGCGCGCATCGCCGCGATGAGCTCGTCGAACTCGCCGGCAGCGATGCCTTGGTTCGCAGCCGTGGCGACGACCTCATCCTTCGTGAGGACGCCGGTCACCGTCGAAGTGCGCGGACCGCCGCAGGACGGCGTCCTGTCCGTCGGAGCGCTCACCGTTCCTTCGCAGAGCCACACGACGATGCCGCCGTTCGTGTGGTGCTTGCCGAAGTGAATGTGCGCTTGCGACACGTCGGCGCTCAAATCCGAGAAGCTGATCCAGTAGCGAAGCTGGTCGCCCTCTTGATTCAGCACCGCGTAGAACTGGCCGCGCGCCTTCGTCGATATCGCCGGCACCTCGTTCAAGCCCTTGAGCTCGGCTCGAAACACGCGCTGCCGGCTGCCGCGATCGTGATCGGCGACGGCCGAGCTTGCGAGCGCGACCATGACTCCGGCGGACAGCACGGCTAAACAGCCTTTCATTGTTCCCCCCTTCCGTTGTTGGTTGACGGCCCCTGCCGCACACGCGCGCAGGCGGGAGCCCAGCCATGAGTCCTGGCTTGGCCTTCCGCGGTTCACGTTACGTCGAAACGAAGATTTCTTGGGGCGCCGTCGGGCTCGTTGCGGCGGCCCCGCGGCGGCAGCTAAGCTGCCCGCGCAACGAAGCCATTTATACGCAGCCACTGCTGTCCAAATTAGCCTGAATCGAGCATAGCGAATGGCGTTTTTCCGCGTGTTTAGACGGGCGTTGCAGGTAGAACGAGGTTGATACCCCCTGTTTGCTGTCCGAATTACAGAGGCAGCGGCGCTTGCTGAGGCCCGGGATCAGGCGGGGTGCCAAAAGGCTCGTCTAACCAGGCCCACAGATCGCGAT
>JBBIJV010000083.1:0-14434 GCA_037445815.1 Rhodospirillaceae bacterium | reverse complement strand
GGGCGGCGCCGCGGGCGCCGGCGTTTCGGTCTGGCCGCAGGCGACGAGCACTCCGCAAGCGAGGATCAAGGCGCCGGTTTTGAGCATCGCGGGCTTCCCCCATAGGTCTCGTTTTCGCGCAACTCTAGCACGCTGCCCGAAAGCCGTCGTTCGAGGGAGATTCTGCGCTCGCCCTCGCCCCCGCGCCGTCCTTAGCGTGGGAGCCGCATGGAAGCCACGCCGGATCTCAAGCCCGAACAGTTCGAGCCCGTGCGCGGCAGACGCGCTCGCCGCCACCGCGAGTCGGGTGAAGTCTGGCAACGCGACTTGCTGCATGCCGACCATTGGGAGGTGTATAAGTCGCTGAAGGACTTCGAGACAGGCGCGTGATCGGTCGGTATGGTCGGACGGGCGTCTCAAGGAACGGTTTTGATGGCTTCATCGGCGCGGACACGCAAGGCTAAACCGAAAGACGCCGACTTGGCGCGTCGGCTCGAAGGTCTCACGGCTGGGCTGACGGTGGCGCGCGTGCTGAAGGCGGACGATCGCGAGCTCGTCATCGAGTTCGAAGACGGCACGCGGTTGCTCGTACGGTCCGGAGAGCCGCTCGACGTCTCCGTGACTTAGGCGGTGCCGCCTACCGCTGGCGGTAGCCCGTCACGTCTTGGATCTTGTCCGACATGCCGTCTTCCCACGTGCTCCAGCCGGACAGCATTCCGTACGGCGGGCGAGTGAGGAACGCCTCGATCTCGGCGATCTGGCCGTCCTCGATCTTGAAAATCTCGAGGATCTCCCAGGTCCACGGCTGCGCGGGGCCGGCCGTGTGCCGGCGGCCGTCGGGGCGCGTGAACGTGCGCGTGCTGCCGGCCATGTGGTCGAAGAACGCGAACACGGCGACCACGCCGCGCTCCTGATCCACCGCGACGTAGCGGCGGTCGCGAATGCGAGACACGAAATAGAGCAGCCCCGACTGGAACTGCTCGAGGCACGTCCACTGCGCCGAGTAGCCGTTGGCCGTCTTCGGATCGGGCCGCGTCTCGCCGGGCGGCGTCGGCACGTTCGTCGATCGGCCGCCGTTCTCGATGCGGTCGCAGCGCGCATGAAACGGATAGTCGCCTTTGCCGTCGTTGCGCTGCATGCCCGTGAAGTACTTGTTCGCCGTCTCGATGAGCGCCGCGCGCGACATGCGCCGGTCGGCCGGGACCAAAGTCGAGAACGCCGCGCGCGGCGCGCCGAGCGCCTCCACGCGTTGCGCCGTCTGCGGGTTGCGCTCCAAGACTTGCTCGATCTCCGTGATGCGGCCGTCGGCCACCTTGAGGCGTAGCGCCATCAATGCGGGCGTGCCGGAGGCCGGGTCGGCATGGTCCTCGACGACGGTCGTGATCAGCGCGATCTGGCCGGCGTCGGGATCCGCGACCGCGAGCCGATAGGTGCCGGCGGCTTTCATGCTCTTCCAGAGGCCCTCCCCGACGGGCAGCACCTGCCCGTTCTCGGTGAAGCGCACGTTGCGCGCGAGCGGCGCCGCGCTCGGGTCGTCTGCGATGACGGCCGCGAAGTAGCGGTCGACGAAACCCTCGAGGCACGCGCGGTCGCAGCTCGCAGCGCGCGACTGCGTGGTCGTCACGACGCGCGGGATGGCCGCAATCTCGTTGCTCTGCGCGGTGGCCGACGTCGCGAGGCCGCTCGTCGCGACCAGTGCGCCGAGCGCCAGCGCGTGGCCCAAGCGAAAGCTTTTTTTCTCGTTCATCGCATTTCCTCCGGAAATTGCTCGACATCGCTCTGCAATGGCTGCTGCGCCGCTCCCCGCCGGGCCTCCGTGCCGCCGTCCTGCACGGCTCCGCCGCGGGCGCGGAGGCCCTTGCCTCCGTCGTCGCCGCGGGCGCCGCGGCGCCCGAGCTCCGCGGGATCGAAATCGTCGACGCCGGTGACGTCGAGCACGCGCCGGTCGAAGGCGCGCACGGCTTCGGCCTCCTCCGGCGTCAGGATCCCTTTCTGCTCGGCTTCGTCGATCTGGCTCGGGATGTCGTCGGACTCGATGTCGCCGGCGCGCCGCGCGTCGAACACGCGCCGCTCGAGCGCCTTCACCTCGCCCGCGATCTCCAAGGCCTGCTGGAGCAGGCCGATCTGATTGCCGGGCTCGACGGGCTTGTAGATCCCGGCAGCGAGACGCTCGCGCGTCGCGGTCGGGTTGATCATGAGCTCGGCAATTTCCTGGCCGAGCGCGTCCGACGGCGCGAAATACGTGCGGCCGCGCGGAAAGATGAAGAACCGCAAGATCGCCGCGACCCAGCGGTTCGGGAAGTTGCGCAGGAGGCCGTGGAATTGCTCCTGCGTCTTGTAGAGCAGCGTCCGGCAGCTCCACTCGACGAGCGGCAGATCCTCGGCCGGCTCGCCCTGGTCTTGATAGTGCTTCAGCACCATCGACGCGAGATAGAGATAGCTCAAAATGTCGCCGAGCCGCGCCGACAAGAGCTCGCGGCGCTTGAGCTCCCCGCCGAGCGTGAACATCGCGGCGTCCGTGATCAGCGCGAACGACGCGCTGTAGCGGTTGATGTGCTGATAGAAGCGCCGCGTGGGCCCGCCGACCGGCACGTCCGTGAAGCGCGCCAGCGTCACGGCCATCACGAGCGAGCGCGCCGCGTTCGACAGGCCGTAGCCCAAATGCTCGAACAAGAGGCGGTCGAACTCGGCGAGGCCGGCCTCGCGGTCGGGGTTGCGCGCCGCGTCCATCTCGGCGCGCACGAACGGGTGGCAGCGGATCGCGCCCTGACCGAAGATGATGAGGTTGCGCGTCAGAATGTTTGCGCCTTCCACGGTGATCGCGATCGGCACGGACTCGTAGCCCCGCGCCAGGTAGTTCTTCGGCCCGAGCATGATGCCCTTGCCGCCGTGTACGTCGAGCGCGTCGTTCGCGACTTGCCGGCCGAGCTCCGTGTTGTGGTACTTGAGGATCGCCGACGGCACGGCCGGCTTCTCGCCGTTAGTGATCGCCGTGCACGTGACGCGCGACGCGGCCAGCATCGTGTAGACGTTGCCGGCCATGCGCGCGATCGCCTCGCCGACGCCGTGGAACTTGCCGATCGGCAGGTTGAACTGGCGGCGCAGCTTCGCGTACGCGCCCGTGGCGTAGAGCGCGGCCTGCGCGGCGCCGAGCGCGTTGTTCGGCAGCACGATGCTGCGGCCGACGGCGAGCTGCTGCACGAGCATGCGCCAGCCCTGCCCCGCCATTTTCGTGCCGCCGATGATGGCGTCGAGCGGTACGAACACGTCGCGGCCGCGCGTCGGGCCGTTCTGGAACGGAATGTTGATCGGAAAATGGCGGCGGCCGATCTCGATGCCCGGCAGATTCGTCGGGATCAGCGCCGCCGTGATGCCGTAGTCCTCGACGTCGCCGATCAAGTGCTCGGGATCGTAGAGCTTGAACGCGAGGCCGAGCACGGTCGCGATCGGCGCGAGCGTGATGTAGCGCTTGTCCCAGTTCAGGCGGATGCCGACGATCTCGCGGCCTTCCCACATGCCCTTGCAGACCACGCCGCGGTCGACGAGCGCGGTGGCGTCGGAGCCGACGCGCGGCGACGTCAGCGCGAAGCACGGGATCTCGTCGCCGCTCGCGAGCCGCGGCAGCCAGTACTGCTTCTGCTCGTCGGTGCCGTAGTGCAAGAGCAGCTCGGCGGGTCCAAGCGAGTTCGGCACGCCGATCGTCGAAGACGCGACGGCGCTGCGCGAGGAGATCTTCGCGAGCACCATCGCGCACGCGAGCGGCGAGAACTCGAGGCCGCCGTACTCCTTCGGGATGATCATCGCGAAGAATTTCTTCTCCCTGATGAACTGCCAGACGTTCGGCGGCATGTCGGCGAGCTCGTGCGTGACCTGCCAGTCGTCGAGCATCCGGCAGAGCTCCTCGGTCGGCCCGTCGAGGAACGCCTGCTCCTCGGGCTTGAGCGCCGGCGCCGGAAGATTGCGCAACCGCCGCCAGTCCGGCATGCCCGTGAACAGCTCGCCGTCCCACCACACGTTGCCGGCCTCGAGCGCTTCCTGCTCCGTCTTCGACATGCTCGGCAACATGCGGCGGTAGATGCCGAGGAGGCGCCGCGTCACGTTGTCGCGGCGGAAGGATTCGACGTTGAGCAGCGCGAGCGCGACGAACAGAAGGAGCAGCACCGTGTTCCAGATTGCGCCCCCGTCGCCGAAGAGCCAGTACGCGACGAGCAGCGCGCCGAGCACGATCGTCGACGTCTTCAAGTCCGTGCGCCGGTAGGCGAGCGTCAGCAACACGCCGACGAGGAGCACGAGCCAGATCACGGTTCCCATCGCGACTCCTTATGCCTCGGTCGATGGCGGCGGTGTTGCCGCGAGCGTCTCAGAGCAGGTTCTCGACTCCGGCGCGTTCCTCGCGCAGCTCGGCGTCCGTCGCGGCCATCTTGCCGCGGGCAAAGTCGTCGACCGAGAGGCCCTGGACGATCTGGTAGTCGCCGCGGACGCAGCGCACGGGATACGAGTACACGACGCCTTCCTTGACGCCGTAGCTGCCGTCCGACGCCACGGCCATGCTGACCCAGTCGTCGCCGGGAGTGCCGAGCGCCCAGTCGCGCACGTGGTCGATGGCGGCCGACGCGGCCGACGCGGCCGACGACGCGCCGCGGGCCTTGATGATGGCCGCGCCGCGCTGCTGCACGGTGGGAATGAACTCGTCGCGGTACCAGCTCTGCGGCACGCGCTCGAGCGCGGGCGCGCCGCCCACCTTCGCGTGCGCGAGGTCCGGAAACTGGGTGGCCGAGTGGTTGCCCCAGATGATCACGCCCTCGATATCGCTGACGTGCGTGCCGGTCTTGGCCGCGAGCTGCGCCTTCGCGCGGTTGTGGTCGAGCCGCGTCATCGCCGTGAAATTGCGCGGGTCGAGGTCCTTCGCGTTCTCGCGCGCGATCAGCGCGTTCGTGTTCGCGGGGTTACCCACGACGAGGATCTTCACGCGCCGATCGGCCACGGCGTCGAGCGCCTTGCCCTGCGCCGAAAAAATTTGCGCATTGGCCTGCAACAGGTCCTTCCTCTCCATGCCGGGGCCGCGCGGCCGCGCACCGACGAGGAGGCCGTAGTGAATGTCCTTGAAGGCGACCTCGGCCTTGTCCGTCACGACGATGCCGTGCAGCGTCTCGAACGCGCAGTCGTCGAGCTCCATGGCGACGCCGTTCAATGCGTTCAGTGCCGGCGTGATCTCGAGCAGCTGCAAGACGATGGGCTGATCGGCCCCGAACAATTGCCCCGATGCGATGCGAAACGCGAGCTGGTAACCGATTTGCCCTGCCGCGCCCGTGATCGCGACCCGAACGGGCGGCTTGCTCTTCTGCTTCATGAATGACGTCTGCCTCGACAAAATGCTGCTCGATCGAAAATGCGGGCCGGGAATCTTACCACGCGGGTGCGGCGCGGCCCGGCGCGGCGCGTGTCCGGGTGCGCGGCTTCAATCGCCGTCTTCGGCCGTCTGCTTCGCGAGCCCGTGCTTGCGCAGCAGGCTCCGGAACTGATGGTAGCTGAGCCCGAGTACCTTGGCGGCCACGGTCTGCTTGAACTGCGCGCGCTCGAGGGCGCGGCGCAGTAGTTTCCGCTCGAAGTCCGCGACGGCGGCGCGAAAATCGGATGGCACGCCCTCGTCGAGCGCGGCGGCCGCGGCCGACGCCGGCGGCCGCTCGTCCTCGAGCTCGCGGGGCGGCGCGGGGCTGTACGGCGACGCGAACGGATCGAACAAGATCTCGTTGATCGGCTGATCCGGCGCCTCCGCGCGATACACGCTGCGTTCGATGGCGTTCTTGAGCTCGCGGACGTTGCCGGGCCAGCCATAGCCGAGCAGCGCGGCCTTCGCGTCGGCCGTGAAGCCCGGAAAAAACGGCCGGCGCAGCTCCTTCGTCACGTTGACGGCGAAGTGGTATGCGAGCGTGTGGATGTCCTCGGGGCGCGCGCGCAGCGGCGGCACGTGGATCACGTCGAACGCGAGGCGGTCGAGGAGGTCGGCGCGGAAGCGCCCGAGCTCCGCGAGGCGCGGCAAGTGCTCGTTCGTCGCGCCGACGATGCGCACGTCGGTGCGGATCGTGTCGGAGCCGCCGACGCGCTGGAGCTCCCCGTACTCGATGACGCGCAGGATCTTCTCCTGCATGCGGGGCGGGATCGTGCCGAGCTCGTCGAGCACGAGCGTGCCGCCGTTGGCCTGCTCGAAGCGGCCGATGTGCGTGCGCGTCGCGCCCGTGAATGCGCCGGCCTGGTGGCCGAAGAGCTCCGACTCGAGGAGCGTTTCGGTCAACGCCGCGCAGTTGACCTTGATGAGCGGCTGCTCCCAGCGCGGCGAGAGATAGTGCAGCCGCGAGGCGATGAGCTCCTTGCCCGTGCCGCGCTCGCCGATCACGAGCACGGGCTTCACGAGCTTGGCCGCCCGCGAGACGTGCTCGAGCATGGCGAGGAACGCCGGCGCTTCGCCGATCAAACCGATGCTTTCGGGGGTCGCCGTTGCGGTGGGGGCAGCGCTGGCCACGGGGCACCAACTGTTGGCTGTTTAGGCGAAATCTTAGCCCAAGGCCAAACGCGTGCCCAACGAAAAATCGTCGTGCAAAGACGAATAATCGAAGCAGCTCAAGAAGTTGCCGCGCTCCGCCGGGCTTGGCACGGATTCTGCTTCGGGCTCCGCACTCACAACTAGAGGGCCTCGTGCCATGGGCATCTTCTCCCGCTTCACCGACATCGTGAACTCGAACATCAACTCGATCCTCGACAAGGCCGAGGATCCCGAGAAGCTCGTGCGGCTCATGATCCAAGAGATGGAGGACACGCTCGTCGAGGTCCGCTCGACGGCGGCTCGCGGGATTGCCGACCGCAAAGAGATCACGCGTTCGCTCGCGGCGCTCGAAGCCGAGGCGCGCGACTGGCAGGCCAAGGCCGAGCTCGCCCTCGACAAAAATCGCGACGATCTCGCGAAGGCCGCGCTGGCCGAGAAGGCGCGTGTGACGGCGGCGGCGGAGTCGCTGCGCGCGCAGCACCAGGCGCTCGGCGAGAGCCTCGACAAGCTCAACGACGACATCGTGCGGCTCGAGGAGAAGCTCGTCGATGCCAAGACGCGCCAGCAGGCGATCTTGTCGCGGCAGCGCACGGCGAGCCGCCGCCTCGAGACGCGCAAGCGCCTGCACAGCGCGCGCATCGACGATGCGCTGATCCGCTTCGATCAGTTCGAGCGGCGCATCGACGACATCGAAGCGCACGTCGAGTCGTACGACTTGGGCGGCAAGAAGAGCTTGAAGGACGAGTTCTCCGAGCTCGAGGCCGAAGACGCGGTGGCAAAGGAATTGCGGGAGCTCAAGTCGAAGCGTGCGGAGCAAAAGCGCGGCGGCGAGTCGGCTTGAGACATGAACGTCACGACGGCGGTCTTCGTGCTTGCGATCGTCTTCATGACGGTCGTCGTGCCCTTCATCGTCATCATGCACTACACGACGAAATGGAAGGCGACGAAAGGGTTGTCGGATGACGAGCACAAGATGCTCGAGGATCTTTGGAACGAGAGTCAGGCGATGCAGAGCCGCGTGAACGCGCTCGAGACGATCCTCGAAGCCCAAGCTCCCGACTGGAGAAAACAGCAGTGAACGATCCCAACCGCGAGCCCGGTTTGATCAACAAGCTGTACCGCAACCCGCGGCGCGGCATGATCTTCGGTGTTTGCGCAGGTTTGGCCGAGTACTTCGGCTTCGACGTCACGGTCACGCGAGTCATCGTCGCCATCGGCGCGTTCTTCGCGTTTCCCGTCGTGTGCATCATCTATTTGTGCTTGGGGCTGCTCCTACCGGTGCGCGCGTACTCCGGACCGGAGCCGCGCCAAAGCGATCCCGTCGAGCGCCAGGTGCGCGCGAATCCGCACGACACGCTGGCCAACGTGCGCTATCGCTTCCGCGATCTCGACGTTCGGCTGCAGCGTCTCGAGAAGTACGTGACGTCGAACCGCTACAAGCTCGAGCGCGAGTTTCGTAAGTTGGAAGAATGAGGCCCTCCGACTTCGCCGGCGGCCCGAGTTTTCGTGTCTTTTAGAGGACACCCGAGATGCACCCGTTCGAGTTTGCGTTGGCTCTGATCGCGCTGGTTCTGATCTTCAAGCTGATCAGGATCGCCATCGTTCAGAATCGAAGCGCTGCGGTGCGCCGCGACGACGGCGTCAACGCTGAATTGACGGAGCGCCTTCGGCAGATCGAGGAACGGGTGCAGGTGCTCGAGCGCATCGTCACCGACGAGCGCTACGACTTGAAACGGCAGTTCAAGGATCTCGGCGCCTGACGCGCGGCGTGCCGGCGAGGCCGCGCGTCAGTTGGCCGCTGGCGGCGCGGGGTTCGCGGCGCGATAGGCCTTGATCTGCTCGTTGAACGCGGCGGCGACGCCCTCCATCTCGGCGACGGCGGCGTTGTGCCGCTCGACCATCAGCGACTTGAACTCCTCGGGCGCGAGCTCGCCCGCGGCCTCGAGCTCGGAGTCGATGCACGCGAGAAACTGATTCATCGCGGCCTGATAGGCTTTCACCTCGGCCTGCGCCGCGAGCATCTGCTGCATCGTCGACGTCTTGCCGTCCGGGATCGCGACGGCGGGCGGATTTTCGCAGGCGGCGGCCGCGATGCCGTACACGCCGGTCCCGGCCACCAACCAACAAGCCATCAGCGCTCTCATGCTCCGACCCCTCGTGCTTTGCCCGCTCGCTCGACTATACCGCAATCGAGAAGCGCCGAGCATCACGCCTCGACGGCGAACAACCGGCGGTATTTGCCGGTACCGGCCGACTCGGCGAGCAAGAGCTCGCAGAACTCCTCCGAGGTCACCGGATCGCCGAAGAGATGCCCTTGGGCGTAGTCGCAGCCGTGCCGCCGCAGGAACTCGAGCTGCGCCTCGGACTCCACGCCCTCCGCGACCACCTCGAGCCGCAAGCTGTGCGCCATCTGAATGATGGCGTCGACGATCGCGGCGTCGTCGCGGTCGATGGCCACGTCGCGCACGAACGATTGGTCGATCTTGAGCGTGCTGATCGGGAACTGCTGCAGCGCCGACAACGAGGAATAGCCGGTGCCGAAATCGTCGATGGCGAGGTGCAGCCCCATGCCGTAGAGCGCGTCGAGAATGCGGACCGTGCGCTCGGGATCCTCCATGAGCGTCGTCTCGGTGATCTCGAGCTCGAGCGACGTCGGCGATACGCCGTGCGCGCGGAACGTATCGCGCACTTGATCGAGGAAACGCCGCTGCTGGAGCTGGCGCAGCGACAGGTTCAGCGACACGCGGCACGGCGACGGCACGGAGCGCTGCCAGGCCCGGTAGTCGGCGCAGACGCGGTTCAGCACCCAATCGCCGAGCTGCAAGATCAGGTTCGTTTCCTCGGCGAGCGGCACGAAATCGCTCGGGAACACGAGGCCGCGTTCCGGCAGGTCCCAGCGCAGCAGCGCCTCGACGCCCTCGATGCGGCCGGTCGTCAGGCGATACTTGGGCTGATAGTGCAGACGCAGCTCGTCGCGCTCGAAGGCGCGGCGCAGCTTGCTCTTCAGCATCAGGCGCTCGACGGCCTCCGTGTTCATGTCGCTCGAATAGAACTCGAAGCAGTTGCCGCCGGCCTTTTTCGCCTCGTACAACGCCGCGTCCGCGTTGCGGATCAAGTCGATCACGTTGTCGCCGTCGCGCGGGTACACGGCTATACCTAAGCTCGCCGTCAGGAAGATCTCCTCGCCGTGCACTTGGAACGGCTTGCCCGTAGCGGCGAGCAGCCGCGGCGCGAGCTCGTTCAAGTGCTTCTGCATCGCATCGAGCCGCTCGAACCCGGTCAGGAGAACGGCGAACTCGTCGCCGGCGAGACGGCCGGCGTGGGAGTTGTCGCCGAGCTCGGCGAGCACGCGGCGCGCGAAGATCTCGAGGCTCGCGTCGCCGGCCGAATGGCCGAACGTGTCGTTGATGTCCTTGAAACGATCGACGTCGAGATAGAGCATCGCAACGTACTGCTGAGTGCGCCGTGCGCGCGCGATCGCCTGCTGCAGCAGGTGCTGGAACTGCATGCGGTTCGCGATCTTCGTCAGCGAGTCGGTGCGGGCGAGATAGCGAATCCGCTGCTCGACGCGCTTGCGCTCGTCGATGTTGTGCGCGGCGTAGACCTTGCTCTGAACCGTGTCGCCGTCGCGCACGTTCGCGACCGTGTACGAGACGCTCACCGTCGTGCCGTCGGGCCGCAAGACGGTGCCCTCGCGCGGCCGCGAAGCGACGCCTTCGGCGCGCCGCCGGTCGCTCGACAGGATCAAGTCGTCGGCGAGCCGGCCGACGAGCGCTTGCTCCTCCTGCTTGAAGAGCTCGACGGCCGCGGCGTTCGCGCGCTCCACTTTGCCCTCCGCGTCCGTGATCAGCAGCGCTTCGGCCATGCTCGACAGCAAGCGGTCCAGGTAATTGCGCGAGATCGTGCTCGAGCGCAGGTTCTTGCGCATCGCGTTGACGGCCGCGGCGAGCTCGACCAGCTCGGGCGTGTCGCGGAACTGCGCCGAAGCGAGCTCGCTGCCGGCCGTGTCCTTCAACGCGGCCGTCACGGCGCGCAGCGGCGCCGAAAATCGATCCAGGGCTCGGCCGAGCAGCACGAGGCAAGCCGCCGTCCCCGCGGCGATGCACGTGAAAGCAAGCGCCGCGAACGGCGCCACGGACAGCGTCCCGGCGGCGAGCAGGTAGGTCAGCACGCCGAGCGCCACCGCGACGGAGCCCGCGAGCAAGAGCACCGCGCCGATATAACGGCGTTTCAGCGGCGAGTTTAGGAACGTCGCGAACATACTGGGTCGGGCTCGACTGTTTTTTGTATTTGGTTATTGTGCAAGCCCCGCTTAAGTCTAGTACGAGGACGCGTTTGCCGCACGCTGCCCGAGGTTTTAGGCCTCCTCTAGGCCTCCGCCACCGCCACGTGCAGTCGCTGCTGGCCGGCTGGCCGGCGCGCCGGGCCTCGCTGAAGCGGCGGGCCGCGGGCTTGCTCGCGGCTTCGCGCGACGAGATCGTCGATTGCGGCGCCGAAGTGCGTTTGCTCGGCCACTTCAGCCCGCAGCCCGGCGAGGCGAAAGGCCTCGCGGTTCTGTTACATGGCTGGGAGGGCAGCGCGGCCGCGAATTACGTCTTGTCCGTGGGCAGCCTGCTCCATGCGGCCGGTTTTGCCGTATTCCGGCTGAATTTCCGCGACCACGGCGACACGTTCGCGTTGAATCGCGAGCTCTTTCATTCCTGCCGCATCGACGAGGTCGTCGGCGCCTTGGCCGAAATCGCGCGGCGGCATCCGGCCGAGCGCACGTTCGTGGTCGGGCACTCGCTCGGCGGCAACTTCGCGCTGCGCGCCGCGGTGCGCGCGCCGGGCGCCGGCATTGCGCTCACGAAAGTCGTCGCCGTGTGCCCTGTGCTGAATCCGACGAGCACGATGCACGCGCTCGAGAACGGGCTCTTCGTGTACCGCGAGTATTTCTTGCGCCGCTGGCGGCGCAGTCTGCTCGCGAAGGCGGCGTGCTTCCCCGAGCTCTACGACTTCGGAGATCTCAGGCGCTTTCCCACTCTGACGGCGACGACGGAGTTCTTTGCGACGCGCTACGCGAGCTTTCCCGACCTCGATTCCTATTTGAACGGCTACGCGATCACGGGCGACGCGCTGGCGCGGCTCGCCGTGCCGGCAAAGCTGATCGCGGCCGCGGACGACCCCGTGATTCCGATTCGCGACATCGCCGACCTCGCGCGAACGCCGGCGCTCTCGATCGAGGTAGTACCGCGCGGCGGCCACTGCGCGTTTCTCGAAGACTATCGCCTCCGGAGCTGGGCCGATCGCGCCGTGCTCGCCGAGCTCGAAGCGGCGCTCTAACTTGGCTACGGTTGCCGCTTTTCCTGGAACGTTACCGGCTCCGCGCCGCTCGTGACCTTGATCTCGCCTTCGATGATCGCGCCTTCGGCGACCGCGATCGAATGCCCCGAGAGACTGCCCGTGACGCGCGCGCTGCCCAAGATCTCGACGCGCTGCTTGGCCGCGACGTCGCCTTCGACGATGCCGGCGACGACGATGTCGTTGCCCTTCAAGATGCCTTTCCAGTGCCCGCCCGCGGCGAGCGTGACGGGGCCGTCGATGTCGCAGTCGCCCTGGACCGTGCCGCAGAAGACATAGGCGCCTTTGCCGGTGATGGCTCCGACGATCGTCGTCGAGGCCGCGACGTAGGTGGTCGGGCCCGGGGCGCTGTCTTGAATACGTCGCTTGAGCTTGAGCATCGATTGTCTCCACAGGCAGGCGGCCAAGGTAACCGAATGAGCGGCGTGCACGGTGGAACCAGGTCACGGGGCGACGCTTCGGCGTCACTGCGGTGGCAATTTTCGTCGCTTGGTGCCCGTGATGGCGCTCACAGCGCGGTTCGCTAAGCGCTTGATTCTGCGGTCGCGCCCTAAGTTGGCACGCCACTTGCCTTCATCCGCTGGACTACCGGCCAGACGGAAGCAGACCATGGACGATACCGTCGAGATCATAGCGCTCGTGCTCGGCGACGCGGTCGAGCGGCGCTGGCAGGCGGGGCAGCTCTGCCGCGGCGCGCAATGCCTGGTCCGCCGCGCCGACGGCCGCGTGGCGCTCGAGCCCGTGACGTCGGAGGCGGAATTCGAAAGGACGGCCCGCACGACGGGCTGTTTCCGCCGCGGCAAACCGATCCACGACCCCTTCACGCACGAAGTGATCGGCTACGAGATGGAGCAGGTGCCGCTATTGCGGGCCGAGCCGAGCCGCGCGGCTTCTCAATAGCCGTAGCCCAAGTACTTGACGTCCGCCACGTAACCGTTTTCGAGGCGAACGACGCGAATCAACTGGTTCGGGCCGAAGTTGTAGGTCCACTCCTCGATCAGAATCTCCTCGACGACGCCCGGATAGACGTGGCCGAGCTTCGAAACGTAGCTGCGCTGATGCACGCGCGATCGTACGGACGCGGGCTCGCCGCAGAACTTGAGAATCTTGTCAGCATGATCGCCGCGCGTGATGATGCGCGTGCCGCAACGAAATGCGTGCGCCGGCACGGCCGCCGCGAGCAGCAGCAGACCCAAGATCGTTGCGCGGAGCGATTTCGAAAGCATCGCGGGTCGCACCTCCTCCGGCGCGCTCGAGCTTACCCGCTCGAAATGAACCTACGCTGAATCGGCTCGATCGGCAATCGCGCCAGCCTATAATGCCGCCAGCACCGGCGAGTCTCCTCAAAGCGTGTCGAGCGTACGCCCGTCAACTCTCCTTCCAGGCACCGGCGGGCCGTTCGCGGCGCGCCTCGCATGGCTCGGCGGCGGCCGCGCGGCCCTGATCCGCAACGGGTTGCGTGGCGTGGAAAAGGAGAGCTTGCGCGTCGGCGAGGACGGCTCCCTGTCGCGGCGTCCGCACCCACGCGCGCTCGGTGCCGCCCTGACGCACCCCTACATCACGACGGACTACTCGGAGGCCCTGCCGGAGCTCGTCACGCCGCCGCAGCGCACGCAGTGGGAGACGCTGCAGTTTCTCTGCGACCTGCACTCGTTCGTCCAGCGGCGCCTCGACGGCGAGCTGCTGTGGCCGGCGAGCATGCCGTGCGAGCTGCCCCCCGACGACGAGATCCCGATCGCCCGGTACGGCCCGTCGAACGCAGGGCTGATGAAGACCGTGTACCGCCGCGGCCTCGGTTACCGCTACGGCCGAGCGATGCAGGCGATCGCGGGCGTACATTTCAACTATTCGTTGCCGGCGAGCTTCTGGCCCGAATATCGGGCCTTCGCGGAGCGCTCGGAGCCGCTCGAGGACTTCCGTTCGGCCGAGCTCATGGGGCTCGTGCGCAACTATCGGCGCTGCGCCTGGCTCATCACGTATTTGTTCGGCGCCTCGCCGGCGCTCTGCCGGTCGTTCCGGCCGGACGGCCACGAGCTGCTCGAGGAGCTCGACCCCGAGACGTGGTACGCGCCCTATGCCACGTCGCTGCGCATGAGCGACCTCGGCTACCGGAACAAGACACAGGGACGGCTGTCCATCGGCACCGCATCGTTGGCCGAGTACGTGGCCGGGATGCGCCGCGCGGTGACGACCGAGGAACCGCGCTACGCCGCGATCGGCGTGCGCGTCGACGGCGAGTATCGCCAGCTCAACGCCAACGTGCTGCAGATCGAGAACGAGTACTACACCACGATTCGGCCAAAGCCCAGCAAAACGAGCGAGCATCGGCCCGTCGTCGCGCTCGAGCGCGGCGGCATCGAATACGTCGAGGTGCGCACGCTCGATCTGTCCGCCGCTGATCCCGTCGGCGTCAACTCCGGCGAGCTGCGGTTCCTCGAGGCGCTGCTGCTCTTCTGTCTGCTCGCGGAGAGCCCGCCGATCTCCGCCGCCGAGCAGGCCGAGATCGATGCGCGCGACCTCGCCGCCGCGCGCGAGGGGCGGCGGCCGAACCTCACGCTCGCCGTCGGCGGGCGA
>JBBIJV010000082.1:0-14637 GCA_037445815.1 Rhodospirillaceae bacterium | reverse complement strand
AGGATCCGATCGTCGTTGACCCAGGCTTTCGTCCCATCCTCGCCCTCGACCTGCCAGCCATCGTCGTAGTTCGAGCGGCGCAACACCTCGACCTCGAGCCAAACCGTGTTCGTTTTCCGTGCCATCATCGCGCGGCCGCTGGTCGCCCAGCGTCACATTCGAGGAGATCAAGACCTCCCGTCGCCCGTCGCCCTTTTTTCACGAACTCCCCCTCGGCAAATGCCGTTCTTGGTTCTCCACGATAACCACCGTCGAGCGCTTCGACGCGCCGTCCGGTCCTGATACGAGCCACTGCTCCCAGTTCGCGACCGTCCTGCGCAGCATGTCGCCGAGCACGCGCTTGTCCTCGTCGGTCAGCGCGTCAAAGCAGCTCGTGTCGGCGCCGCGCTCGGCGGCCCGTTCCTTCGCGTCGGCGAGGAGTTGCGCCACGGGCGGCAGGAGCTGCATCGCGTAGCTCTGCTCGACGACCCAGGCCGTCCACACGGGCACGTCGTCGCCGTACGCCGCCCGGGCCGCTTGTAGTGCCTCACGCGCGCTCTTGTATTGCTCGGTCGACCAGCCGGCCGGCTCGCCGAGCCCGACGGCGGAGCCGTCCTCGCGAAACTCCGCGGAGTGTCGCCAGCTCATACCTCACCTCGAAGCTATCCATGGAAGGTAGCGACCCCCTTGCCGGAGAGCCATTGTATCGGGATCGGCCGCAAGCCATCTTCCGGCGTTGCGCCCCGACGCAGGGCTGGCAAGGGCGTTTTTGTTCCGCGCACGACGGCCTGCTTCGCGCTACAATTCGAAGCATGCCTGCGGTCCAGCGATCCTTTCGGATTCGTGTGTACCCGAACCCTGCGCAGCAGCGAATGCTCGCCCGCTGGTTCGGCGCTGTTATGTGGCTGTGGAACACGGCGCTGTCGATCCGCTCCGAAAGCTACCGGGAATTTGGATGGTCGTTCACAAGCAACGATATCTCGCGATGGCTCACCCAATGGAAACGCACGCCCGGCCATGAATGGCTCGCTGATGTTCCGGCAACCTGTTTGACGCAATGCTTGCGGGATCAAGATGCGGCGTTCCGCAACTTCTTCGCCAAGCGTGCCCGATACCCGCGATTCAGGCGCAAGTCCCTCGCAAGTAGCCTGCGCTTTCAGGATATCGGCGTTGCATGGATGAGCGGAGTGCTCAGCTTGCCGAAGCTTGGTCGCATCAAGCTGGCGGAGTCGCTGCCTGATGTCACGAAGCCGGACATGGTGACGCTCTCGCGCGACTCCTGTGGGCGCTATTTCATCTCGTTCTCGGCCGAGGTCGTCATTGCGTTGCTGCCGGCCACGAACCGAATGATCGGCGTCGATCTCGGCCTGACCACGCTCGCCACGCTCAGTTCTGGCGAGAAGATCGAGAACCCGAAGCGCTACCACGCGAGACAACGGTATCTGCGTAGACAGCAGCGCATCCTGTCGAGACGGCAAAATGGCAGCGCACGTCGCGAGCAACAAAAGCTCCGCGTCGCCAGAATACACGCCAAAATCAAGCAGCAGCGTGAATACGCGCTGCATCAGCTCACGACCCGACTGGTCCGTGAGTTTGACGTAATCTGTATCGAAGACCTGAACGTTCGCGCGATGGCGCGCGGCTTGCACGGCAAGTCGATCCACGACGCTGCGTTCGGCGAGTTCCGCAGACAGCTTCGCTACAAGCGCGGCTGGTATGGGCGAACGTTGATCGAGGTTGACCGCTGGTTCCCGAGTAGCAAGACTTGCTCGCACTGCGGTCACGTGCTCGATGAGCTGCGGCTCGATCAGAGATCGTGGTCGTGCCCGAAGTGTGGCACCGAACACGATCGCGACGAGAACGCGGCCTTGGTGTTGCTGACCGCAGGCATGCGTCAGCTCGGCGGTCGTGAGGACCGTGACAGCGCGTGGAGCGGGGAAGGTCCATGCACGGGAGCACTCCCGGCGCAGGTGCCCTGCGACGAAGCGCGAAGCAGGCAACTGATTGGCGAATGTATGGAACATGAGTCAGTCAGTTAGTTGTGCGCTCAAGGCATGAGATCCTCGTAGCTGTAGCGCTGATTCAGCGTCTCGTCGATCCAGGCGCGCTCGCCGGAGAACCACGCTGGATAACCGTTCACGGCCATGCAGTAGCGGGCCACGGTGGCGCGCTTTTGCACGACCTCCTCGCCCTCGGGTGAGAGTTGATAGGCCCCGCCCTCGTAAAGCGCGAGCCCCCACAGCACGAGCTTTTTCAGGCTCTCGCCCGTCGTCACCAGCGCCGGAATCGTGTCGGCCGCCGCCGGCCCGCCGCGGTGGTACAGGTGAATCAGCGCGAGCGCCATCGTCGCCGTGAAGGTGTGCGCACGCAGCTGCGGCTTGCGGAAGCACACCGGGCAGTCGATCGCCCCACCCCCCGCCGTCTCCTCGCTCCGCTTCATCGCCTCGATCCAGCGCGCCCGCACGTCGAGCGCCGGACCGTAAGATCGTGCCACGTCGTCATCCCCGTTTTTGTTGCTCAAGCTGCGCAAGCCTCCGTTGGTTGCGTTCCATGACCCGGGCCGCGAACACCTCGCGCGACTCCTCGGGTTGCCTCTGCATGCCGAACATCGCGGCGAGTTCGAGCGTCTGCTTCCAGCGCTTCTCCTCGTCGCCGCTACCCCGCGGCGCTCCCGCCGGCACGTCGCCCCGGTCGATGCACGTCAGCACCCAGTTCCGAAAGGTGGCCGGCCAATCCGAGCGCGGGCTCGCGAACTCGTGGTTGCGAAACTTCTCGAGCTGCTTCGCCGTCCAGACCCGCAGCACGTCGACCGGGACACTCGGGAATTTGCCCTGGATCCACGTCCCGAGCACCGGGTCGATCTTGAAATCCTCGGGTGCGCGTCGGCTACGACGCGCTCTAAGAGTTTTAGTACCCTGAGTCTGTTTCTTACTACTACTCTCAGTAGTAAGTCTTCTCTCTTCTTTCTTTTCTTCAATATGCTTCAGGTTCGCTTGCCATTCGCTGGCGGGTGGCTTGCCATTCGCTGGCGAATCGCTAAGCGAATCGCTAGCGATTCGCTCAGGTTGAGCATTGGCGCCGCTTTCAGCCAGGGCCCGGAGCTTTCGGCCGCGTGCGAGCCCGCCCTTCTGACCGTTCAGCCGGTTCGCCTCCGAGCGCCGCCTGAAGGCGGCCTCCGCCACGGCGCGGACGTTGCACATCCGCACGTTGATGAGGCGCTCGGGAGGGGCGTTCTCGTCGGTGAACTTCTGCCGCAGAGTCGCCCATACGGAGTCGGTCAGCCGCTCGCCGGTGATGTAGCCGGCGCGGGCCTGGTCGGCCGGGATCGAGCCGTGGTGAAAGTGGTAGTACAGCAAGCGGAGGTACGCTCCAACCTCTTCGTTCGTCATCTCGCGCGTGCCTTCATCGAAGTCGCGCAAGAAAAACGGGAACCAATCGAGATCCATAGGCGGCTAGAATACTCGTCCGGCGTGCTCTGTCAATCTTCTTGCGTTGCGCCCTGTGAGTGTGTATGCTGCGCGCTAGCTAACATTGGGGGTAGGGATGGAACCGTCTGTTTTGTTGACGCTGCTCGGCGGGATACTCATAGGCTTCAGTTGTGGCGAGAAGGGCAATGCCTGAGACCAAAGACTTTCTCGACGCGCTGACCGATCGGCGCTTCGTCGCCCAGTGGAACTCCGCCCGGTACTTCAAGGGGCTGAAATTCCAGGTCGAGCGCCGCTACGTCGAGGCGATCATCGGCCGCTTCGAGCGTGACGCGAAGCGCTACAACAAACCGAACCCGATGGCGGCCTGTCCGGTCGAGAGCCTCCAAGTGGCGATGCTCGACGCGGCCGCCGCGGGGCTGTCGCTATCCCCTTCCCTCGCTCACGCATACCTGATTCCGTACGCGCCGGTGATTCAATTCTCGCCTGGCTACCGCGGCCTGATTCACCTCGCGCTGCACGGCAAGACCGTCACGAGCGTGCAGGCGAACCTCGTGCACGCCCAGGATCCCGCCTTCCAGGTGTGGACCGACGAGACCGGCCGGCATATCCGGCACGAGGAGAGCCGCGCCGCGAACCGCGGGGCCGTCACGCATAGCTACTGCCTCGCGCGCTTCGCCAACGGCGGCTACCACATCGAGGTGCTCGATCGCGCGCAGCTCGACGCGATCCGCGCGGCGGCTGAGAAGCGCCCCGGCGGCGGCATGGTGTGGAAGCACCCGAGCTTCGTGTCGGAGATGGAGAAGAAGGCCGCCGTGCGCCGCAGCGCTAAGTGGTGGCCAGTCGACCCCGACGGGCACCTGGCGCACATGCTCGAGGTGGCCGACAAGCACGACCCGATCGACTTCGACCGCGCCGACACCGACCCCGGCGGCGACCTCCTCATCTCCGAGGAGCAGCAGCTGCAGCTGCACGCCGCGCTCACCGATATGGGGCTCGAGGCCCAACTTGCTGATGCCTGGCTCCTGAAGGCCGCGCAGGCCCGCGGCTACTCCGGCATCCAGCAGCTGCCCGTGACCCGCTTCGACGAGGTCAAGGGGGCGCTGCAAGACCGCGCCAAGCTCTACCTCGAGCGGGGGCAGTCATGAGGGGGAGCTTCGAGGTGGTTCGCGAAACGATCGAGACGCTGCAATGACCGCGCAAGGCATAACCCACGAGGCCCACGGCGAGATGCGCAAGGGGAAGTTGAGCGGAAGCATGGCGCGCGACCTGATGTCAGGGAATTACCGCACCTGGAATCGGATGCTGAAGGAGCTGCGCGATCCGCCGCCCTTCTACGGCGTCGGGCCGAACACGCCGGCGCCGCTCAAGTGGGGCAAGCAGCACGAGGATCGCGCGCTCGCCATTTGGTGGGACCGCCACCCGACCGTTGATCTACTGAACCCAGTGTGCGTCGCGTATCGAGGCGACGACCCGCTATGGCAGCGCCATGTTGTGACGTCGCCCGATCGAGTGATCTATGACCCCCGCGCCGGTAGGGTAATTCTTGGCCTCGAAGCAAAGTGCCCGTACACAGAAGGGCGGATGGCGGCGTGGATCACCAAAGGCGGGTGCCCACCGGAGCATTACGACCAATGCGCGTTCGGCACGCTGGTCACGGGGTTGCCGTGGGTGTTTGTCGCCTACGACCCGCGTATGGCCGAGGGGAACGAGTTTTTCGAGGTGCGCGTCGAGGTCCCGCAAAGCTACCTCGACGAGATGTTCGAGAAGGGCACCCGGTTCCTGCAAATGCTCGAGTCCGGGGGAGAATTTCAACCGACGACGCGCCAAGCGGCGAAACTGAAGGAGATGTTTCCGTGAGCACCGACCCCTTGCCTGTGATCTACGCCGAGCCGCGCCCGACGGCGCTGCAACTGTTCGAGAGCGCCGACGTGCTCGAGGCCGCCGGCGGCCAGCTCGCCACGATCGCCGACGACGTCCAGGCGGCGAAGGCCGCCGAGTACCGCGCCCAGGCGAACCAGCTCATCAAGGACCTCGACGCCGAGCGGCTCGAGACGACCGAGGGCGCGCGTAAGACCATCGAGCGAATCAACGCGAAGTTCAACGGCCCGATCGACAAGCTGCGCGGATTCGTCCGAGCGATCGACAAGGCGTTGCAGGCGTACATGGCCGAGAAGGCCCGCAAGCAGCGCGAGGAGCGGGAAGCGCTCGAGCGCGCGCAGCGCGAAGAGCAGGCCCGCCGCGAGGCCGAGGCCGCGGAGTTGGGCGTCGAGCCGCCGCCCCCGCCGCCGCCCATCGTCGTGCCGCCGTCGCAGGCGCCGCACAAGATCCTGGGCAGTCACGGCGCAAGCCTCGCGATGCGCGACAACTGGAAGTGGCGCGTCACGAACATCAAAAAAGTGCCCGAAAATCTGCTCGTCGCGCCCGAGGAGCGGATCCAGAAGCAGGTCATGAACTCCCTCGCGAAGGCGAAGGCCAAGGAGTTTCTGGCGAAGCTGCCGCCCGACGCCGAGAAGCCGACCGTCATCAAAGACGCCGTCCCCGGCATCGAGCTGTACAACGAGCCGGTCAACGCCTCGAAGGTCCTATGAGCCGCTCTGGGACCATGCTCGCGCTCATCGCCGTCGTGGCCGTCGTGCTGCTCGCCAAGACGATCAACGACGTCAACCGCGAGTCGAGCGCCCGCCTCCAAGCCGGCGTCGTGGCGGCCGTCGATGACCTGTGGCTGCAAGCGCTCGAGCTTGGCGCCGACGGCAACCGCTGGCCCGAGGTCGTGTTCGAGACGTGGCCGGAGCAGGACCTCGCCCGCACCCGCTGCGAGCGGCCACGTCCCGTAATCGCCGTCAACGCGCGGCTGCTCGGTGCTTACGACTGGTACTTCCGCGAGTACGGCGTGCCGCATGAACTCGCACACGTGATGGTGTGCCTCGACGGCTCGCCCGATGACCGGCGCGTCGCACACGGCGACGCCTGGGCCGACTGGGTTATCCGGCTCGTGCCGCGCGACCGGGCCGACGAGATACTGGCCGAACAAGGGAGGTTGGAGCCATGACCGACGCCACCGCTGAAGCCGTCAACTGGGCGCTCGAACGCGCCGCCGCCATTGCCGAGGAAGCCTGTCCCTGCGGAATCGGGACGAAGCTCGCTACGGAGATCCGCGCGCTCAAAGTCACGCACGAGCACATCGAGTACGCCTCCCCCGAGGAACTCGAGGAAATGGACGTGCTCGAGCGCTTCGCCGCGGCGCGCGGCCCCGTGGCCGAGGCCAACGCGCGCGCGATCAACGAGCTGGACGCGAGAAGCGAACGTGCCGCGGCCATGCTTGAGGCTGTTGCCGAGGCGCCGCACGAGCACAACAAGGGCGGCCCCATGATCCCGATCGACGGGGTCTACCGCCCGACATGCACCTGCGGCCACGTGCACGTGGCATAGAAATTGCTGTCGCCATCCCTGCACTAGAACATCTCGGCGAGTGGCGCGACCTGCGCCGTGATGGCGTTCTTTGTCGCCGTCAGCTGGTCGAGTCGCTCGCGCTTCTCCTCGGGGCTCATGCTCTGGCTATAGAGCACGAGCTGCATTTGGTTGTTCAGCGCCCGGACGCGGCTCGCAATGCGGTCTAAGCGAATGCGGGCGCCGAGCTTGCCGCGGTGCTCCTCGATCAACTCGAGCGCCTCCTCGGTGCGGCCCTGCTCGCGGTAGCGGCCGATCGTGCGGAAGATCGCGTTCGCCTCATCGAGCATCGTGTAGAGCTGGTCGGCGTATTTCGTGTAGCGCGGGTTCGGGTCCTGCATGAAGCGCTTGACTACGGGCACGTCGTAGAGCTTGCGGGCCGGGCGCGGCGGGGCGCCGGAGGCCTCGCGCGCCAGCACGTCGGCCGCCTGTAGCGCGTACATGCCGGTCGCCCCGAGATACCCCCGCACCATCGCTTCCAGCCGCTGCGGGCTGCGCAGCCACTGCGGCGCGAAGTCCGGCAAGGCTTCCGCCATGAGCTTCAGCGACTCCGGGGTCCACGGGGTGTACTGCGCTTCCGGCGCCAGGTTCGCCTCGGCCATGCCGACAATCGGCGAGCCGGTGAAGAAGCTCCGATTGGCGTACTGCTCGATCAGCGGCTTGACGACCTGCGGGACTGGGTTGAAGGCGAAGGTCTCGCCGAGCATGGCCATGACGCGCTGCTTGACGATCGTCGCGGAGTCCCGTCCCGAGCCCAGCCGATACATGCGCTCAGGAATCGTGCCGAAGATCGCCCCCACCTCAAACGGCTTCGGCAGGCGGTAGTGCTCGCCGCCCAGCCAGAAGTGCCAGTACATATCCTTGTCCCACTCGGGGAGCTGCTCGTACTCCTCCTCGTCGTTGTTGGCGAGGAGTAGGGCGAGCGTGGCCGCGGTGAGCGAGAGCCCCTTCAGCGCAAAGGCGCCGGGGTGGTCCTTCGCCCCGCGCCACAGGCGATAGAGCCCCTGGATACGCGCGTTCATGAACGGCACGGTCGCCACGAGCCAGCGCATCGCCGCATAGTCGCCGCTCATCGAGAAGTTCAGGAGATCGCGCGCCTGATAGGCCGCCTCGGCTACCGAGCCGCCGGCCGCGCGCACGGCGCGGTAGATCGCGACGCGGTTCGCGTTCTCGGCCGCTTGCCCGAGCTTACGCCACACGCGCAGCCAGTTCTTCGGGCTGACGATCGTGCCCATGAAGCGGTTGGCCGCGGCCTGCGAGCCGAGCTTCTCGACGAGGAACTTGCGCAGCTCCGCCGGCTGCAAGTCGTAGACGCCGCCGCCGCCGCCCCCCGCGGCCATGATCGCGAGCATCTCGGAGTCCATCGAGAACGCGGCCTTCGCCCCCTTGATCGAGTCGATGACGGGCACGATGCCGGCGTCCGACGTGACCCAGGCCGAGAGGGTATCTCGCACCCAGTTCGCCGCCATGAAGGCGGGGTCGAGCGTGATCGCCGACGTCAGGAGGCGCTTGGAGCCGCGGAAGAGACCGAACACGTCGGCGAAGGCGTCGTAGCCCATGTTGCCGATCGAGCGCAGCAAGAGGTCGTCGAGCACACGGTAGTGCTTCGCGACGCCATTCTCGAACACACGCACCACGTCCTTGCCGCTGCGCGCACCCTCCGGCGCCGGCACCAGGATGCCAGCGGGCTCAGCCATCGCGACGATCTTCTGCATCGCGGTGTTCTTGAAGCTCTCGTCGACGAGGTAGGCCGTGTTCATGAGGAGGTTCTCGAACACGTGCCCCAGGGGCTTCTCCGAGCCCTGCAAGCGCTTCCTGACGCGCTGGCCGCCGTGCCCCTCGAGCCCGCGCTTCGCCTTCGGCCCCTCGAGCGCCACGCCCTCCTGCTCGCGGTAAAACGGCACGTAGAAGTTCGCCTTCCACTGCTTGACGGCGTTGGCGCTGAGCACGCCGCGCTCGGCGGCCAAGTCGAGGAGCTGCCCGTTGAACGTCTCCCAGTCGGCGCGGACCTGCTCGAGCACGGGGTACTGGTCCTTGAGCGCGAGCGCTTGGCGCCGCTCCTCGTCGGTGAAGAGTGGCGTGTAGTCCTTGCGCGTGCGCATGACGTCGCGCTCGCGGTAGGCCGCGGCGTAGAGTTCCCACAGCGGGAGCAGGTTGCCCTCGCTGGAGTCGGTGAGCGGCTGGAAGATCTCGATGATGCCCTTCCTGCCGTCGACGAGCTGGAAGGCCCCGTCCCGGTACTCGACCATGCCGCGCAGGCCAATGGCCGCCATGACCGAGGGCAGGTTCTTGGTGGCGAGCGCCGCTTTGTACGCGCTGTCGGCGGCGTCGAGCACGGCGCCGAACTGCCCCTCCTCGAGCCGGCGGATCGCATCGAACGAGTCGATGACGCCCTGGCGAATCGAGTCGGCACCTAAGTCCGTGAGCTTGCGCCACAGCTCGCGCAGCCGATCGCGGATCGTGAGCGCTTCCCGCGGCTTCGCCATGACGCGCTCGAGCAGCTGCTCGATGTCGTTCGGCACCGAGCCCGGCAGCGCCGCGGCGCGCGAGAGCAGGTATTCCTGGCGGCGCTTCGTGAACAAGTCCCCGGGCGCCCCGGTGTCGGCCGGCACGTCGCGGTTGGGGCTTCGGCGCTCGTCGCGCCGGCGCTGCTCGTCGGCGATCTCCTGCCGCGCGCGCGTGTCGTCGCCGAAAAGGTCCGATTGCTGCTCGCGGCGCGGGCGCAGCGCCTCTTCCGCCCGGTCGGCGACCTCCTCGGAGGTCAGCGGCCGCGCGAGCAGCGCGTAGCGCCCGTCGAGGCGGTCGTCGTCGCCGTAGATCGCATCGAGCGCAGCGAGAATCTCCTGATCCGACGGGTCGGCTTTCTGGAGCGCCTGCACCGCCGGCAGCCCCGCGGCCGCGCGGTAGTCCCGCATGATCGCGGCATCGCGGCGGAGATCCTTGGCCGCCACGGCGACGAGCGCCGTCAACTCGCGCTCGTCGACCGGCATCTCGAGACCCAAGTCCCGGCCCACCTCGCGCAGCGCCGAGCGCATCGCGCCCAGGAGCGGCGAGCGCAGGTTGCGCTCCGCCATGAGGGCCACGACCTCGCGCGCCTCGATCGCCGCCGGCAAGAGCCCCTGCCGGGCCCTCACCTCGCGCACGAGGTCCTTCAGGTTGCCGGCGCGAATCGCCCGCTGGATCGCGTCGAGCCGCGCCTTGAACTTGTCATTGCGCTCGATCGCCATGTGCCCGAACACCTCGTGCCGGCCGACGGCGCGCGCCCGCGCCTCGGTCGGGAGGTTGGCCGCGACGAACCACACCCGCCCGTCCTGCGTGTAGGCGCCCTCGACGTCGGGCGGGGCGGTGGGGTCGGGCAGCTCCGCCGTCGTCGCGACCACCTCGGCTTGGATGATGGGCCGCAGCGCCTCCAAGTCGGGGGCGAGCCACTGCCGGACCCGCTCAGTGTGTGCTACACTCGGGTCCGTGGACGCACTACCGCTTGCTTCCGTCAAGCGTTTCGTCGACTTCGACGATCGCCCAGCCGTGGTCGGGTTGACCGACTCGGGCTCGCTCGCGGCATTCGTCATGCCTTCGCCGGGCGCCGCCTGGGTCAAGGTCGGGCCCGCCGAGGTCGACAACTCCGGCGCGCTGCTGACGGAAGCCGCCTGGCGCAAACTCTTTAGCGCCTGGCTCAACTCCCACGAGGCGACCGCCTCCCAGCCCGAGCCGAGCAAGGCCCGCGCGTAGAGGTCGAGCTGCTCGAGCCGCAGCTGCTCGTAGCGCTCAGGGTCCGCAATCTCGCCATTCGGCTGCAGCAACTCCCGCTGCGCCTTGTACAGAGCGCGCCCGCGCCCCTTAGCCGCCTCGAACATCGCGCGCGACTTGATCTGCACTTCCCCGACCTGGCCACCGGGGAAGCGCACCAGGAGCTTGCGGTCGATGTACCCGGAGGGCTGCGCCTGGATGTCCTTATCGAGGACCTCAAAGCGGCCGCGCAGCTGCGTCAGCACCTCCTCAGAGAGCGCCGGCTCGTCGGTGAGGAACGCCCCCCGCACCACGTCGACGACCTCGCCCGGGCCGGCGTAGCCTTCCTTCTCGATCTTCTCCTCGAGCCGCGCGCGGGACTTGATCCCCGGGTTGACCCACTCGATCCCGAGCGCCGCGGCGATCTCCTGCGCCGCGCCGTCGAGCCGCGACTGATTCGGCACCGCGTGCTGGTAGATCTCCGCGATCTGCCAGCCGCGCTGCGTTTGCACGAAGGCATGGCGCGAGAACATCGCCGGCGAGGCTGTTGCGACCATCTGGCGGGAGAAGAGCACTGCCTGCCCGCCGCCGCCGTACTGCGCCTGCATGCGCTGGTTCGCCGCCTGCATCGCGAGCCCCACGTCGAGCGGGGCCTCCTCGCCGAACAAGCTGCCCGACGTGCGCCGCTGCCCCTCGGTTTCGAGGAACGAGGCCATGGCGGTGAACGCCTCGCCCATCTTCTTCGCCGAGCGCAGGTTCGCGTCGATGAACCGCGCCATGCGGTCGACCTCGGCCGGGGTGTCACCGAACAGCCCCTGCTGGCCGAGGTACTCCGCCGTCGACTGCCCCTTGTTTCGGGCTTGGCGCACCACCTCGATCGCGCCGATGAGCGGCGTCACGACATCGGCCTGATCGAGAATACCCTGCGCCCGCGCGCGCGCGAACGCGGGCGCCGCGGCCGTGAGCGCCGAGAGAATGTTGCGCACGTCGGGATTGGCTTCTTCAGCCATCAGCGTGAGGAGGCGATCGTCCTGATACGCCTTGGCGAAGATCGCCGCCTGAATCCGGTTGGCGAGTTGGCGGGTCGGGGCGCCGTCGGCGGTCAGAAGCCCGGCGCGCTCGGTGGCCGGCAGGTTCGACAGGAACGACGCGACGAACATGCGGTTACTGTCCGCGAGCACGTTGCCGTCGCTGCCAGGGCTGAACACCGAGAGCTGCTGGTCGGTCAAGCCACGCGCGTCGGCCTTCGCCTGCTCGGACGCCGAGAACGTCGATAGCGTCGGCCGGTTCGCTTCGACGGTGAAGCGCTGGCGCGCCGCCATGTCCATCGGCTCAGTGCGCTCGCGTACGAGCACTGGGCGAGCGAGGGAGTCGACCTGCTCCGGGGTGAAGCCGAACTTCGCCGCGTTCGCCTTGAGGTAGTCGCGGTAGCGGGAGTCCTTGTCGAGATAGAGCTTCGTGATGAGCATCATCCGGCCGTTGCCGGACTCGATAACTCCGTCCGGCCCTACGACCGGCGCGCCCTCCCCGGCGGAAACCCCCTCGACCGACAGCGCCGGCTCAAAGCGTGCCGCGGTCTCGATGATCCACTGCCGCAAGCCCGCCCGCGAGCGGTCGCGCGGCTGTAGCGCCTGCGGGAAGCGCGCGTTCGCCCGCCCGGTGAGCGTGTGGCGCGAGACCAAGTCCCCCAGCTCGACGAGCGCGTACTTCGCCGGTACGGCGTCCCCGCCCGGAGTCACGACCCGGGTCGGCGGCCCCTCGTAGCGGTGCGGCGCGGCGGCCAGCTCCGACTTTGGGTGTGGCGCGGCTGTGTTGCCGGTCGCGACCCACTGCTCGAACTCCGGCTTCGAGAGTTCGACGATTTTGCCGCGCGGGCCCTTCGAGGGGTCGTGATAAAACTCCCCGAGCGTCGCCTCGGCTTCGTCGCGGCTCATGTTGAGGAGCGCTTTGTGCTGCGCGAAGCGGCCCGCCTTGTCGATGTGGTGATAGAGGTAGACGGTGTCGGTGTCCTCGTTGCCCATGAAGAAATCGAGGCTCATGCCGTCGCCGCCGACGACCCCGGGGATGCGCCCGTAGTGATGGCGCATGACGACGCCGTTGCGCTCGACGCCGCGCGGGTACTCGACCGCCAGATACGGAATCGAGCGCAGCCCGACGTCGGCGCCCTTGATCCGCCCGGCTTCGTAGTTGTCGGCCTCGATCTGCTCTGGCGTCGGCGGCGGCGTGGGGTTTAAGGGGCTCGTCGCCGCACGGTGCGCCGCCTCGTCGATCGGCGTGACGACGTCTAAGGGCGTCGGCTTGACGCGCACCTTGGGCGCGGGCGCGGGCTCGCCTTCGCGCGCGGCGATCGCTTCACCGTACGTCGGCGCGGGCTCGGGCTCCGGCAGGGACGCCGCTTGGACCGCGAGCGCGTTCAGCTTCTGGATCCGGTCGACGATCGGCCGGTCACTGGCGACGACCTCGGCCTCGACCAAGTCGCGCGGCACGCCGGCCTGCGCGGCGCGCATTGCGGCGTTTTTCAGCGGCGTGGCCGTGTCGGGCTTCGTTCCACGTGGAACGTCGGCGCGCTCGGGCCGGAAGTCGACGGCGCCGATCGCCCCGCCGAGCGCGCCGCCCGCGGCCGCGCCGCCGAGCACGGCGTTGAGCGCCGCTTCGAGCGCGTCCAAGTCCTGCTCCCCGTAGCGCTGGCGGGTCGTGACCTCGATCGCCGCCTCGCCGGCCGATTGCAGGGACTCTTGCGCCGCCTCGCCCGTCGCGCCGACGGCCGCCGAGGCGAGCCGGTTCGACGCGAGCCGCCCCGAGCGGTTGACGAGCGGACCGAAAAACGCGCCCATCGGCGCGCCGAGGAGCCCCGTCAAAAGCCCCGACTGCCAGCCCGCCTCGCTCGAGGCTTCCTTCGCGACGACGTCGGTCGCGTACTGGTGGCGCTCGAGTTCCGACATGCGCTCATCGGTGGAGTTGAAAACCTGTTGATAGCGGGGATTCTCGAGGAGCTTCTCCGGCGGCAGCCGCCGTACGGCCTCCTCGACCGAAGCGCCCACAGAGCTGCCGCTGACCAAGCCCTCGGCCACGCCGAATCCTACGGCGCCGATGACGCGGTCGACGAGGCGCAGCTTCTTGGCTGCCTGTATCGACCCTGTGCGCGCCGCGGCCGCGAGCACCGAGCGGCCAAACGGGTTGGCGAACAGCCGCAGCACCGAGCTGATGCCCGCGCCCGCGCCCACGCCCGCGGCCGTGCCAAGCAGCGACTGCGCGCCCATGAGTCCGACGGTGTGCAGCGAGGCGTCGCCCCACTCCCACTCGCCCATTTCGTTCTTGCGCACGAACTCGCGCGAGAGCGCGTCCTTGGCGGCGTCCGAGAGCGAGTCGGTCCAGTAGTCGACGGCGTTGCGCCCCAGCTCCTCGATCGCCGAGCCGATCGTCTCGCCGCCGAGCTGCTTCGTGAGCCAGCCGAAGCCCTGCCCGACGGAGGCGCCGCCGGCCATGATGGCTTTGCCGTAGTCGGCGAGCCCCACGCCCTCGTCGTCGGGCGGCGGCGCGGCCATCGCGGGTTGGTGCGTGTCGGCGAGCGTCTTGCCGGGGGTGGATAAGAACTGAAATTCTTCCTCCGAAACGGGGTAATACTTCCCGTCCAGTGGATTTTTCAGCATCCGCGTGCCGGAGCGGTCCCCGGCGAGCGGCCGCGATAAATACTGGGCGTCCGCCTCGCTGACGTCCTGGTGACGGCCGAGGATGGGGTTGTAGACCTGCGGCACTACGAGTTCTCGAGGTCGCGCAGCTGCGCTTGCAACGCCTCAATGACGATCCGCACGGGCCCCGGCGCTTTCGCCGGGTCGCCGTCGTACTGCTTGAGCAGCGCGTCGAGCGACTGGCGCACGCCTTCGGCTACCTTCTTCGGATCGGATTTCGCCGGCGCGGCCCGCCGACCATCATCGCCAAAGAGCAGCTCGCGCAGCTTCGTGACCTTGCCGCGCGGCTGCTCCGGCGGCGCCTCGCGCCGGCGGCGGGCACCAGGGGAGGGCGCGCCGCCGCCCGGCTCCGGGCTCAACAGCCGGCG
>JBBIJV010000081.1:0-14761 GCA_037445815.1 Rhodospirillaceae bacterium | reverse complement strand
CGACAAAGCCGCCTCGGGGGACACCGTCAACATCACCCAGTCGGGCTTGCTGATGAGCAAGCTCGAAGAGATCGTGCAGGGCACGCCCGTCGTCGACAGCAAGCGCGTCGCTGCGCTCAAGGACGCCATCGCTTCGGGCACGTACGAGATAGACGATGAGCGCGTCGCGGATCGGCTGCTCAACTTCGAGCGCGACGTTTTCGCTTGAGACACACGGACGATCTCCAAATGAGTGCCGACGCGCAACGCTTGAGCACGATTCTCGGTGAGCAGATCCGCTGCGCGGAGGCCATGCTCGAGGCCCTGGCCGGCGAGAGCCGGGCGCTCACCGACGGAGACCATGACGCCCTGAAGCTCGCGACCGATGCCAAAGCCAAGCTCGTCGACGCGCTCGAGCGGCTCGAGCGCGAGCGGCGCGATCTCGTGCTCGGCGACGGCGCGGCCGGCGCCGCGGACTGGCAGCGCCTGCGCCAGCTCGTCGCGCTCTGCAAGGAGCGCAACCACAGGAACGGCACGCTGCTCCACGCGCGCGCCGAGAACGTGCGCATCGCGCTGAATGCGCTGCGCGGCTCGGAACCGGAGCTCTACGGCGCGAGCGGCCGAGCGGGCGGACACGCCGGCGCGCGCCCGCTCGGAACTGCGTAAGCGAGAGGTATGAGGCCATGTTGGTCGTGAGCCGACGAGCGGACGAAGGCATCCAGATCAAGCTGGCCGACGGCGTCGACGGCAACCTCACGCTGAACGATCTCTTCGCGAAGGGCCCGATCGAGATCACGCTGCTCGGCGGCAACGGCCGGCGCGTGAAGATGGGCATCGAGGCTCCGCCGGAGCTCTGCATCCTGCGCGTCGACAAGGACGCGAGCGCGGCGTAGCCACTTCAACGTCGAGCGCTACGCGCAAGGCGGTCCCAGGTCTGAACCGAGGCGCGCAAGCGGCGCGTCAACGACCGGCAATCGTCAGGTCCGAAAGTACCGCCGTTTCGATCGACGGCAGGTTGCGCCACGACTCGTCGTTGGTGAGCGCCAGCGTCGCACCGCAGCGCAGTCCCGTCGCAACCTGGATCGCATCCGGCGTTCGCAATCGATGGCGGGCACGCAGTGCCGCCGCCTCGAGCAAGACGTCACGGCTGATCGGCTCGAGCTCGAAATTCGGAAAATAGTCGAGGAGGATTTCGTAGTCGTCCGCTGCGTCCTGCCTCCCGAGCCGTAACGGCCCTACCGTCAGCTCGAGAAGGGTCAGCTCGGAAGCCACGCCGCGAATCTTGCCGTCTTCGAGGCTCTCGATCACGCGACTTGCTGCCGGTGCGAGCACCGGATGCTGCTCGATGTAGTGGATCCAGACGCTGGTATCGATCAAAACGCGCTTGTGCGAGCCGGGAAACCGCACGCTCACCAGCCCTCGCGCTCGTCGCGCAGGTAGGCATCGGCGCCGTGCCAGACTTCCTTGTGAAGGCCGGCCATATGCTTCGCGAAGCTCTTTGGCTTCGGGATGATAACGACGCGATCCGGCTTGCACAGGACCAGCAGCTCATCGCCGGCATTGAGCGACATCGCCTCTCGCGCCTCTCGTGGGATGACGATCTGATACTTACTGCTGAGCGTGACGGAGGTGGTCATCACGAGGCTCCGTAGTAAAGCGATCGGAGATTATCACTTTACGCACTGACATGCATCGCCACTTTCGAGGCGGTTCACGCAGATTCGCGGCGAACCGTTGCTGGCTCGACGCGCCGCAGGATCGCGGGCTCCGGCGCGGTACGCGCGACATAATCATCGGTCGCCTCGTGGCCCCGGACCCGACTTCGTCAGGCCCGCCCCGGACTTGATTTCAGGCACCCGAGAGTCGCATCCTGATGCGTGCAGGCATGGCCAGAAAAACAACAAAAGGACGAACGATGGAACGGCGGCTGCTCGAGCGAAACAAGGTTGCGACGACGGTTTACTTGGCGGTGCCGGGGGGGAAGTTCCACCGTTGCCGCGCGAAAAACTTGTCTGCGATGGGCGTGTTTCTCGAGATCAAGTCGCTCGGTCTGCCGGCGGGAACGGTCGTGAACCTCGTGTTCGCCGTGAACCTGGGCGACACGATTCGGTTGCATCGCCGCAAGGCCGTGCTCGCGCACGTTTCCGAGCGCGGCGCCGGCCTCATGATGCAAGGCCGCACGCAGCTTCGCCCGAGCGCCTGACGCCACAAGCGCCTTTCGGCTGAGACTCGCTCGAGCCGGCTCGATGGCCGGGCGTTGGCGCCGCTTCGTCTCGGCCGCTCAGAACGCGTCTTTAAGCGCGCGCGTTTTCGCGAACACGTCGACGTCCGGCGCGTGGTTTAGACCGATCGTGGCGCGCAAGTCGGCGCTCTGCGGACGCAAGAAGGGATTCGTCGCGCGCTCCTCGCCGAGCGTGCTCGGCACGGTGGGCATTCCGGAGGCGCGCAAGCGCGCCACCTGCGCCGCACGCTCCTTGAGCTGCGGGTTTTGCGGCTCGACGGTCAGCGCGAAGCGCGCGTTGCTCTGCGTGTACTCGTGCGCGCAGTAGATGCGCGTGTCGTCGGGCCACGAAAGGATTTTCGAGAGCGAGCTCCACATCTGCTGCGGCGTGCCCTCGAACAGCCGGCCGCAACCCAAGGCGAACAGCGTGTCGCCGACGAACGCGGCGCGGGCCTCGGCGAACCAATAGGCGATGTGGCCGCGCGTGTGCCCGGGCGTGTCGAGCACGCGGGCGCGATGCGGGCCGAGCTCGACGACGTCGCCTTCGCCGACGCCCACGTCGAGGCCCGGAATGCGCGCCGCGTCGGCGCGCGGCCCGATGATCGTGCAGCCCGTGCGGCGCTTGAGCTCGAGATTGCCGCCCGCATGGTCTGCGTGGTGATGCGTGTTCAAGATGTGGGTCAATCGCCAGCCCTTCGCGTCGAGCTGCGAGGCAATCTCCTCGGCATCCGGCGTGTCGACGGCGGCCGTGACGCCCGAGCGCGCGTCGTGCAGCAGGTAGCCGTAGTTGTCCGTCAGGCACGGAAACATGTGAATTTCGAGCTCGCTCATGCCGCGCTCCCTGGCCTTTCGACGCTGCGATTATCGTACAATCGCCGGGCCGCGCGCCTTTAGACGCGCGTTTTTCGTCTTGTACCGACCGCCATGCCGACCATCACTTTACCCGACGGATCTGAGCGCGCGTTTCCCACGCCCGTCGACGGGCTCGCGATCGCGCGCAGCATCGGCGCACGCCTCGAGCGCGACGCCGTAGCGGTGCGCGTCGACGGCGTGCTCAAGGATTTGACGCTGCCGATCGAGCACGACGCCCGCGTCGAGATCGTCACGCGCACGTCCCCCGAGGGGCTCGAGCTGCTGCGCCACGACGCCGCGCACGTGATGGCCGAGGCCGTCAAGGAGCTCTACCCCGAAACGCAAGTGACGATCGGCCCCGCAATCGAGAACGGCTTCTACTACGACTTCGCTCGCAGCGAGCCTTTCACGCCCGAGGACCTCGTGCGCATCGAGAAGCGCATGCACGAGATCGTGGCGCGCGACGAGAAGATCGTGCGCGAGGAGTGGGAACGCGACGCGGCCGTCGAGTTCTTCCTGAAGCAGGGCGAGCGCTACAAAGCCGAGATCATCGGCGCGATACCGGACGGCGAGCCGATCAGCCTGTACCGCCAGGGGAGTTTCATCGATTTGTGCCGCGGGCCGCACCTGCCGTCCACGGGCCGGCTCGGCGCCGGGTTCAAGCTCACGAAGCTGGCCGGCGCTTACTGGCGGGGCGACTCGCGCAACGAGATGCTCCAGCGCATCTACGGTACGGCCTGGGCGGACGCGAAGGATCTCAAAGCCTATCTCGACCGGCTCGACGAAGCCGAGCGCCGCGACCATCGCAAGCTCGGCAAGCAAATGGACCTCTTTCACTTCCAGGACGAGGCCGTCGGCGCCGTGTTCTGGCACGCGAAGGGCTGGCAGCTCTTTCGCACGCTCGTCGAGTTCATGCGCCAAAGCCAAAGCGCTGCCGGCTACCGCGAGATCAATACACCGGAGATCATGTCGCGCTCGCTGTGGGAGGCGTCGGGCCACTGGGCCACGTTCGGCGAGCACATGTTCACGAGCAGGACGGCAGACGAGCAGACGTTCGTCGTGAAGCCGATGAACTGCCCCGGCCATATCCAGGTGTTCAAGAGCGAGCTCCGAAGCTACCGCGACCTGCCGTACCGGCTCGCGGAGTTCGGCAAAGTGCACCGCTACGAACCTTCGGGCGCATTGCACGGACTCATGCGCGTGAGGGCTTTCACGCAAGACGACGCGCACGTGTTCTGCACCGAGGAGCAGGTCACCGAAGAAGCCGGCCGAGTCTGCCAGCTTCTGCTCGACATCTACCGCGGCTTCGGCTTCACGGACGTGGTTATGAAGTTCGCGGACCGGCCGCCCAAACGTGTCGGCGCAGACGAGGTTTGGGATCGCGCCGAAGCGGCGCTGAAGAACGCCATGGACGCGCTCGGTTTGCCGTACACGCTGAACAAGGGTGAAGGCGCGTTCTACGGCCCGAAAATCGAGTTCGTGCTGCGGGACGCCATCGGCCGCGACTGGCAATGCGGGACGCTGCAGGTCGATCTCAACATGCCCGGGCGGCTCGGCGCCGCGTACATCGGCGAGGACGGCTTGAAGCACACGCCCGTCATGCTGCACCGCGCGATCTTCGGCTCGCTCGAGCGCTTCATCGGCATCCTGCTCGAGCACTATGCGGGCGCGTTGCCGTTCTGGCTCGCGCCGCTCCAGGTCGTCGTCACGACGATCACGGCGGACGCTGACGCGTATGCGCGCGAGGTCGTCGAAGCGCTCGGCCGCGCCGGCCTGCGCGCAGAGGCCGACCTACGCAACGAGAAGATCAACTACAAGGTGCGCGAGCACAGCCTCGCGAAGATCCCCGTGATCCTCGCGGCCGGCAAGCGCGAGGTCGCGGAGCGGACGGTGGCGCTGCGCCGCTTGGGCGCGCAGAACCAAGTGAGCCTGCCGTTGTCGGCCGCCGTAGAGCAGTTGCGCGCCGAAGCTGCCGCGCGCGGCGCCTAGTCGTGGAGAAGGAGACGTCATGCGACTCGTGAGCTTCGAGCGAAACGGCCGGGCCGGCTTCGGCGTCGTCGTCGGCGACGGTATCGTCGACGCTTCGGCGCGCCTCGCCGGAAAGCCGCGCGGCCTGCGCGAGGCGCTCGCGACGGGCGCGTTGCCCGAGCTCGCGCGCGCCGCGACCGCGGCGCCGGATTTCGGCTTGGGCGACGTCCTATTCGCGCCCGTGATCCCCGACGCGGGCGCCAAGCTGCTCTGCGTGGGCATCAACTACGTGCCGCACATGCGCGAGATGGGCCGCGAGCGGCCCGAGAAGCCCGTCATCTTCGTGCGCTTCGTGGACAGCATCGTCGGCCACGGCCGCCCAATCGTGAAGCCGCGCGAGTCGGAGCAGCTCGACTACGAAGGCGAGCTCGCCGTCGTCATCGGCAAGCGGGCGCGCCGCGTGAGCAAGGAGCGCGCGCTCGACTACGTCGCGGGGTACAGCTGCTTCAACGACGGCAGCGTGCGCGACTTCCAGCGGCACTCGGGGCAGTTCACGCCGGGCAAGAATTTTCACGCGAGCGGCTCGTTCGGGCCGTGGCTCGTGACGACGGACGAGATTCCCGACGTGCGGAAGCTTCAGCTCACGACGCGCTTGAACGGCACCGTAATGCAGAACGAGAGCGTAGGCGAGCTCTGCTTCGACGTGCCGCAGCTCGTCGAATACTGCTCGATGTGGGCGCAGCTCGAGCCCGGCGACGTGATCGTGACCGGCACGCCCGGCGGCGTCGGCGCGGGCCGCAAGCCGCCCGTCTGGATGAGGCCCGGCGACACCGTCGAGGTCGAGATCAGCGGCATCGGGACGCTGCGCAATCCCGTGGTGGCCGATCCGGCGGACTGATGAGGCCGCCGCGCTGATGAGCACCGCGCTGCCAACGAAGTCGCGACGGCAGCGCCGCAAAGCGGGCCCGTTTTTCGCAGCGCTCGCGCTCGTGCTTTCGACGTTCGGCGCGGCCGCGCAGCAGCCCGACCTGGAGTGGATCGATCGCCACGCCGTCGCGGCGCGCGAGATCCTCGTCATGGCCGAGCGCGGCGAACGGCCGCTGACCGTGGAGGTCAAGATCGCCGCGCTGGTGGACGCGCCGCCGGAGGCGATCTTCGCAGTGCTCAAAGCCTGCGAGATCGCGCCCGAGTACGTCCCGAACGTCGAGCGGTGCACGAAGCTCGAGGAGCTCGACAGGGGCCGCGCCGACCTCTTCGTGCAGGAAATCAAGCCGATCTTCTTCTTGCCGACGTTCGAGCACGTATTCCGCCTCGACTACACGCCGTACACGCGCATCGACGTGCACCGCGTGAGCGGGCCGATCTCGCTCATGGAAGGCAGCTGGTGGCTCGTGCCGCAGGACGACGGGCAGATCTTGCTCGTGTACGAGCTCGCGCTCGATCCGGGGTTTCCGATTCCGCGGTTCCTCGTGCGGGCGACGCTGAAGCGCGACCTGCCAAAAGTCATGGCGGCGGTTCGAGAGCGCGCCGAAGCCGCGACTCCCTAACGGCTCTCTCGCAGGCCGTGCGAGGAAATTTCACGACGTGCCCGTTGTGATTCCATCACCGTGTTGGAGACGATTCTGGCGGCAGGTACTCACAACCGCCCTGGCGGAATCCCCGAGCCTGAATCAACGCTCTCAGCGCGGGCTTGATCGGCAACACTGGCCCTGCCTTCTCGCCCAGGTCATAGCGGCATCCGTCTCCCATGGTGCGATCGTAAAGAACTGCGTGCGCGGACAGGGCGAAGCCGCTTGAGTACCACACAATGACTCCGATCTCTTCTGTCACGGCCGTGTACAGGTGTTGCGTCCGCCGCGGCGGCTGCCGGACTACATGCGTGAGATCAAGCTCCTCCCCCGGACCCACGACCTTGGCACCTGCAACCCGCTCGAGGAGGTCTCGCATATCGGGTGGAAGATCGCGGATGTCATGGTAGAAGGTCCACGCGTCGGTGGCGAAGAACTGTCGCTCCAGCGTTTGGGCCCTCTGGACCCAAACGGCCTGCGCGAGTTGCTCCGACCCGCTCGGCACGGGGGCGGGGCCGAACGGCGGGCTTTCAGACTGCGCCGCAACGTCGCCAGCCAGGATCGCCAAGAATGACGCCATCAACGAAGGCGCGACGCTTCGTGTGCGCCGACAGCAGCCGGCTTCGAACATCAGCCATTCTCCACACAAACGAGTTGTACATAGTCATCGGCGGAGAGCCAGCTACAGCCGAATGCATTGCACGCCTTCACTCTGACGCTCACGTGCACCGTGTTGATGACCTGGGCCTCGCCACTGTCGGCTCGCAACCTACCGTCTCACCGGCGCTTCCGCGCTCCTCACGCGACGGCGTATTAGCGGCAGAACGATCTGGATGTCCACAACCACATCGGCAACCACCGGAGACTGAACCCGCTCAAGATTGACGACGATAGTCCAGCTCGAACTGCCGTCGGAAACGGCAGGCGTTCGTCTACCCGACAGTGGCATTCCCGGCGTGAAGTATGGAGCCCGATGGTTCGACCGTCGCGAGAGGCGGCGGACCATCGGAAGGCTTGGTATAGGGCTCGCCTGGCTTGGCGGCTGCCGGAACTCGGGCTCGGACGCTGTGATAGCGGTCACCGCGAGTCTGTTGCACAGTTGATACGGTTCCGGGACTGTGGAGCCGTTCACCGACGCCGCGCCGAGAATCTTGATCCTGGAGCCGGACTACAAGGTCCGCTCCGCGCTGCTCCGTTACGCCGTCAAGGGGTGGCAGGGCGCCGCCGTGCAATCGACGCCGGGCACGTTGAGCGACGCCCTCGCCGATCCGGAGCGGCTCAAGAGCTTCGACGTGCTGCTGGTCGGCTGCGACTTCTCGAAGGACGGCACGGCCGAGAACCCGACGCTCCAGGCTCTGCGCGCCGTGGCCGCGGACCCGACCAATCCCGCCGTCATCCTGCTGACGACGAAGGGCAGCGAGTACACGGCCGTGCAGGCGATCAAGTCCGGCGCCTTCGACTACGTGCCGAAGGCCCTGCTCGGCCGCGAGCAAGTATTGAGCGCCGTGCAGCGCGCAATGCTGCACCGCAAAGGGCTGCTCGGGGCTCGCGGCGGCACCGTGACGGGCGTCGTCCGCCTGTTCGGCTACGACATGCGCCGCTGCCTCGCGACGCGCGATAACGTTTCCGTGCACGTGGCGTTCAGCGCGGAGCGCGGCAAGGAGGTCGTGCTCAAGGTGCTGCACCGCGGTCGCGGCGCGCTGTCGCGCGACGCGAGCTTCGAGCGGCTCGTCACGGAGTTCAAGCTGCTCTACGACATCGAGGATCATGCCGTCGCGGAGATCTACGACTTCCGTGTCACGAGCCAGTACTGCTATATCGCGATGGAGTACTTCCCGCTGGGGCACCTGGGCACGCTGCTCGACGTCGCGCTGCCGCCGGCCGAAGCGCAGCACTTCGCTCGCGAGATCGCGCACGCGCTCTCGATCATCCATACGGCCGGCGTCATCCATCGCGACTTGAAGCCCGGCAACATCATGCTGCGGGCCGACGACACCATCGCCTTGATCGATTTCGGCATCTCGCAGTCCGCGGCCGTGCGGCCTGGCGATCCGGAACAGACTAACGGCGAGATCGCCGGCACGCCGTACTACATGAGCCCCGAGCAGGCGAACGGCGCGCCGACGGACGAGCGTTCGGACCTCTACTCGCTCGGTATCATCTTCTACCAGATGCTGACCGGCACGAAACCCTACGTCGGCGCCACGACCGACGAGATACTCGAGCAGCACAGGAGCGCTGCGCTGCCGTCGCTGCCGGACGGGCTCGCCGCCTACCAACCGCTCCTGAACAAGCTGCTCGCGAAAGACCCGAATCAGCGCTTCGGCAGCGCGCGCGAGACGCTCGAAGTGTTGGAGCACACGGGCGCGCCGGCTTCCGCAGAGTCCGCTCCGGACGAGCGCGTAGCCGCCGCGAGCTAGTCGTCGTCGCTCGTCAAGCGCTCGAAGTCGTAGAGGCTGCGATCGGCGAGGTGCGACGGCGCGACGTTCTGGAGGCTCCGGAACAGCCGCTCCGTGCGCCCTGGGTCCTGTTGCTCCCACCCCGCGAGCATCGCCTTGATCTCGCGCCGCTTCATGTTCTCCTGCGAGCCGCAGAGGTTGCACGGGATGATCGGAAAGCTGCGCCCGCGCGCGTAGCGCGCGATGTCGCGCTCGGCGCAGTACGCGAGCGGGCGAATCACGACGTGCTTGCCGTCGTCGCTCTTCAACTTCGGCGGCATCGCCTTCAAGCGCGCGCCGAAGAACATGTTCAAGAACAGCGTCTCGACGATGTCGTCGCGATGGTGGCCGAGCGCGATCTTGGTGGCGCCGAGCTCGTCGGCGACGCGGTACAGGATGCCGCGGCGCAGCCGCGAGCATAGCCCGCACATCGTCTTGCCGGGCTCGATGACGCGCGTGACGATCGAGTACGTGTCCTCCGTGACGATGCGGTGCGGTACGCCGAGCTCCGTCAGATACGCGGGCAGCACGTGCGCCGGAAAACCCGGCTGCTTCTGATCGAGATTGACGGCGACGAGCTCGAAGCTCACGGGCGCCTTGCGCTGCAAGCTAAGCAGCATGTCGAGCAGCGTGTAGGAGTCCTTGCCGCCCGAGAGGCAGACCATCACGACGTCGCCGTCCTCGATCATGCGATAGTCGCCGATCGCCTTGCCGACGAGGCCGCGCAGCTCCGCTTGCAGCTTTTTCCAGCGGCCGGACGGCTCCGCCGCCGCGGCGCGCGCAGCGTTTTCGGAGTCGGGTTGCAGGGCTTCGATCGAGTGCAAGGGTTGCTCCTTCCGCGAGCGCGCCATGATAGCGCGGCGACCCGGGATTCGACATAACCGATCGTCGCAGAGTCGCGACGGTTGCCGGGCTCTGTGAAGCCTATCACTGCAACGGTTGGCGCTTTTGCCTAACGTGCGAGCACTCGATTACGTAAATCGGTCCGCCATGAAGCGTGCAGTCATCGCTGTAGTGTTAGCGCTCGCTGCCCTGGCGCTGCTCGTCTCGCTGGCGCTCGAGTCCCGCTCGCTTCCCGTCGAGACGCACGTTGCGCAGTACACGATCGCCGGCGACCTCGAGCGCTTCAACGCCGACTTCCGCGCGCTCGTCGACACGCTGAAGTCCGCGTGGGACAACCAGACGCCGCCCGGCGAAGGCGCACGCGCCCTGCTCGCCCGCGTCTCGGCGCAGCCGCGGCAACTGCCGGAGTCGCTGTTCTCGATGCAAGGCAACGCGAGCCAGGAGGCGCGCCTCAGGAACAGCCACGAAACGTTTCTGCAAGCCGTTGCGGGCGCCACGTCGCTCGCCGGCGAATTGATCTCGGACGAAACGGCGTATGCGGCCGCGGTCTCGTTCCTGCGCGAGTCCGGCGCCACCGTCATTCAGGGATTGCGCGACGCGGGCCTCGAGCGTCAGGCCGCCGACACGTTCCAGCTCGTCGTCGGCACGCTCGACTTCGCCGGCAAGGACGCGTCGTTCCGCATCGGCGACCTCGAGCGCCTGCTCGTGACGCTCGGCCGCGACCAGCGCGTCGATGCGATGCCGGGCGACTTCCCGCTGCTCTTGAGCTCGGTGAGCACCATCCTGAAGACGAAGCCGCTCGTCGAGAGCAAGCTGAATCAGCTCGTCGGCACGCCCGTCGACAGTCATGCCGAGGCGCTCGCCACGGCCGCCCAGGACATGTACACGTTGGCCGTCACGCGCATCGAGCAGGCGCGGCTCATGCTTGCCGTCTACGCCGTCGTGCTGCTGGTCGCCGTCGGCTTCATCGCGCTGCGTCTGCACGGCAGCTATCGCGAGATCAACCGCGCCAACGCCGACCTCGCTGCGCTGAACGAGTCGCTCGAGCAGCGCGTGGCCGAGCGCACGAAAGAGCTGTCGGGCACGCTGGCGGACCTCAAGGAATCGCAAGTGCAGCTGGTCCAGGCCGAGAAGATGTCGTCGCTCGGCCAGCTCGTGGCCGGCATCAGCCACGAGATCAACACGCCGCTCCTCTACCTAGCGAACAACGCCGAGCTGATCCGCGAGAGGCTCGAGCCGCTGCGCGACTTCATCACGGCCTGCATCAATGCGTTCTCGATCAAGTCCGAGGACTTCGCCGATCGCGCCGAGTACCAGGCGAAGTTCGTCGCCGCGCTGCGCGACGTGAAGATCTGCCTCCGCGACAACGAGCTCGACGCGGCGATCGAGGAGATTCAAGACTTGACGCGCGACAGCATCGCGGGTTTGGGCGAGCTCACGGAGATGGCGCAGAGCTTGAAGGATTTCAGCCGCCTGGACCGCGCGCCGATTGCAAGCTTCGACGTGAACGCGGGCCTCGACAAGACGCTGCTCATCGCCAAGAACATCGTCAAGCACAAGGCCACGGTCACGAAGCACTACGGCGAGATTCCCGAGATCGAGTGCTCGCCGTCGCAGATCAACCAGGTGTTCCTCAACATCATCACGAACGCCGCGCAGGCAATCGAGACGACCGGCGACATCGTCATCACGACGAAGCTCTACGACCCCGACCGCGTGGCAATCCGCATCGCCGATACGGGCTGCGGTATCCCGGAGGAAAACCTCGCGAAGATCCGCGATCCGTTCTTCACGACGAAGGAAGTCGGCACCGGCACGGGTCTCGGGCTCTCGATCGTCGACGAGATCATCCGCAGCCATCACGGCGAGCTCCAGGTGGAGTCCGTCGTCGGCAAGGGCTCGGCGTTCACGGTCATCTTGCCCATCAAGCGCCCGGTCTCGCGGGCTCCGTCCGAGGTCCCGGACCTGGTCGAGCTCAAGGAAGCGGTCTAACGCATGCACGCTCAAGTCGCGCAAGAAGCGCCCCGTCCGCGATTGCTGTTCGTCGACGACGAGCAGCGCGTGCTGAACTCGATGCGGATCATGTTCCGCCGTCAGTTCGATCTGTTCCTCGCGTCGCACGGCGCCGAGGCGCTCGATATCGTCCGCGACAAGGACATCGACGTCATCGTCGCGGATCACCGCATGCCGAAGATGACGGGCGTCGAGGTGCTGTCGAAGGTTCGCGCCCTGTCGCCGCGCACCGTGCGCATTCTCCTCACGGGCTACGCCGATCTCGACGCCGTAGAGGGCTCGATCAACGAGAGCGAGGTCTTCCGTTTTCTGACGAAGCCCTGCGCCCCGCAGCAACTGCGCGAGACGATCGAGCTCGCCGCTAAGGTCGCGCGCGAGACTCCCGCGCCCGCGCCGCCGCAGGCGCCGCAGCAGGGCGACGCGCCCGGCGACACGATCGAGATCATTCTCGAGAGCGACACGGCGACGGAAGTGACGCCGGGCGCCGCGCCGCCGGCAGCGGAGCGCACGTCGAGCACGGCCGTGCTCGAGCAGCCGAAGTTTCCGCCGCAAGCCCCGTCCGCTGCGCCGGTGTCCACACCCGCCCCGCGGACCAGGCTCGCCACGGGTCTCGGCGTCGTCGTGTTCTCCACGGACAACGAGGTCATCGAGGTGGTGCAGAAAGCCGTTCGCGGCCGCCTCCCGGTCTACACGGCCGGCAACATCGTCCAAGTGGTGAAGTGCCTGACGGAGCACCGGCCCGGCGTCCTCGTCACGGACGTCTCGGAGGACAAGGCCACGATTCAGTCGATGACGGCGCGGCTCAAGGAGCACCTGCCGCAGCTCGTGACGATCGCCGTCTCGCAGCACCGCGACGTTCTCGACATGGTGTGGCTCATCAATCACGGCCAGATCTTTCGCTTCCTGCGCAAGCCGCTCTCGGCCGGCCGGACGGCGATCAGCTTGCAGGCGGCATTGCAGCACCACCGCCTGCTGCTCAAGAACCCCGAGCTCGCCAAGCGCCATGAGGTCGCCGCCAGCACGTCGGACTCGGGCGTCATGGACGGCGTGCTCGCCAAGCTGAAGGGACTCAAACGACTTTGGGCAAGCGCATGAGCGAAGAGAAGCGGAAAAGCTCGCAGCAGGCCGACATGCTGCTGTGGATCGCCGGCGGCGCGATCGCGGCGATGGGGGCGGCGTGGCTCGTCATCACGCAGCCTTGGAATACCGGGGCCGACCTGCCCGCGCCTGCGCCGGCGCCCGCGCGCGAGCTGGCGATGGCGGTCGCGCCCGAACCTTCGGCGGCAGTGCCGCCGGCTCTGACGGCCGAGGCCGAGGCAGCTGCCGGCGGCGCTGTTGCGGAAGCGGGGCTCGAGGAGCCGCTCGACAATCCGCTGCGCATGGCGCAGCTCGCCTACGACGCTGGCATGCTCGTCGAGCCCGACGAGTAGCGCGTGGACGCTGTTCGCGCGCGTTTTGAAGAACGAGCCGGACAACGCCGTCGCCCGCGAGGGGCTCACGAAAGTGGCCGACGATCTCGTTCGCCGCGGCGAGACGGCCCTCGATCAGGGCCGCTTCGACGACGCGCGCGCGGCCGTCGAGCGCATCCGCTCGGCGCTCCCGAACCACGAGGGCGCGAAGGCGCTCGCGCAGAAAATTTGGCCCGAGGTCGCGGCCGTCGCGCCGACGCGGCCCGCGCTGACGCTGCCCGAGGCCGAAGTGCCGCGCGTCGCGCGCATCGAGACGGCGCCGGAGCCCGCGCCGGCCCCGCCGCCGAAGCCGCAAGTCGATCCCGTCGTCGAGGCCAGCGCTTCGTTCGACAAGGCGCTCGCCGAGGGCCGCCTACTGACGCCGGCCGAACAAAGCGCCAAGCACTTCGTCGGCGTGATGAACCGCTTGAACGTCGATCACGAGCTCGCGAAGCGCGCGCGCAGCGCCTTGTCGCGCGAGCTGCTGTCGCGCGCCGCGCAATCGATCGAAGCACTGGACCCCGAGGCGGCCGGCATCTGGATCGACGAAGCCGAAGCGCTGCTCGGCCCGGCCGACGAAGGCGTGCGCCAGGCGCGCTCGGCGTTGACGGAGCAGCTGATTGCGATGGAAGCGGCCAAGCCCGTGCCCGCGTCCGCGCTGAAGATCGCGACCTACGTGGCGCCGGACTATCCGCAGCGCGCGAGCGAGCGCAACCTCCAGGGCTGGGTTGACGTCGAGTTCACGGTGGGCACGGACGGCAAGACCCGCAACATCGTCGTCACCGACGCGTCGCACGAAACGTTCTTCCGCCGCGAGGCGACGGAAGCCGTGGCGAAATGGGAGTTCGAGCCGCGCATATTCATGGGCCGCGCGATCGAGCAAACCTCCTACACTCGCATTCGCTTCGTTCTGTAACCCGCGTCGGCTTCCTTCGTAGCCCTGCTCGCGGCGCTTCGACGCCGCGGCAAGCGATTCGACATAACGCTTTTCGCCGTACGACCGTTCGCGCCGCGTTCGGCTACACTCTTCTCGAAGTCTCTCGAAGAAGACTGCGCCGGAGAGCCGCCATGCGCCCATCGAACATCGTCGCTACTTTTCTGCTGATCGCCGGCTTCGGCACGGCGCACGCGCAGTACCGGTGCGATTGCACGACCATCGTCGACACGTGCAGCGCGGAGGTCGTCGCGCGGGGCTCGTTTCTCGAGGTGACGGCCGACAAGCCGATGTGCGCGCGCGTCGACTACTTCGTCGACGGTCAGCCGTTCGTGTCCGTCGTCGTCGACGGCGAAGCGCGCGAAGACTGGCTCGCTCGAACGACGAGCCCACGCATCCTCGTGCAGAGCTGTCAGGTGTGCCGCGAGACGGGCACCGCAGCCGCCGCCCCGGCGCGCCCCGCGCCGCCCGCCTCCGGCGGCGAAGGCGCAGGCGCA
>JBBIJV010000080.1:0-14799 GCA_037445815.1 Rhodospirillaceae bacterium | reverse complement strand
GTAGATGCCGAGCACGGCGCCGACGGGAATGGCGAGCTCGCGCGAGACGCCGCCAAACCGCGCCTCGAACGTCACGACGTCGTTGCCCAAGACGAGTCCGCGGGTGGCGCTCGGGCTCACGTTCAAGACGATCTTGCCATCCTTGACGTGTCCTTCGGGCACCCGCACGCCGTCGCGAGTGGCGTCGACGACGAGATGCGGCGTGAAGCCGTTGTCGAGCATCCACTCGTGCATCGCCCGCAGGAGGTACGGACGCTGCTTGGTCGGTGGCCTCGGAGCTACCGTAGCTCCCGCTCCATGTCCGTGAGGCTGGCCTGGAACGACGGCCGCGAGAACACGTCGTCCATGTAGCGCTGGATCGGACGCGCCTGCGGGGGCAGTTTGATGCCGAATACCGGGAGGCGCCACAAGATCGGTGCGATCGTGGCATCGACGAGCGAAAACTCGTCGCTCAAGAAGAACTTCTTCGCGGCGAAGATCTCGACGCTCGACAGAATGCTCTCCTCGAGGGCCTTCACGGCTCGCGTGGTCGGCTTGCGCTCCAGGCCGCCGACGATCTCCCCCGCAAGCGAGTACCAGTCGTGCTCGATGCGAAACAACGCCAGGCGGAACTGGGCCCGCGTGACGGGATCCACGGGCATTAGCGGCGGGTGCGGAAAGCGCTCGTCGAGATACTCCATGATGACGCGCGAGTCGTACAGCACGAGATCGCGATCGACAAGAGTCGGAACGCTGTTGTACGGGTTCAGGTCGAGGAGATCTTCCGGCAGATTGCCATCGTCGACGTCGACGATATCGATCGTGATGCTCTTCTCGGCCAGCACCAGCCGCGTCCGATGGCTCCACGGATCGGTAGGTTTGGAGAACAGCGTCATCACGGATCGACGGTTGGCAATGACCGTCATGCGACCGGTCTCCTCAACAAGTGACGAGCGCTGCTCACGTAAGGACTACTTCACGTCCTTCCAGATCTCTTTCTTCAGCATGAAGGAAATCAGGAGGAACACGAGCAAGAACCCGATCACACGTATTCCGAGCTGCTGCCGCTGTTGCTTGACCGGCTCGCTGATGTAATCGAGGAAGTTGACGATGTCGCGCACGACGTCGTTGAACTCCTCGACGCCGAGCTCGCCCGGCCGAACCAGCTCGAAGCGCTCGAAAACCTGCCCTGCGCCGTGCTCCGCGTCGGTAGCGTATACCGCGCGCTGGATGCCCTGCAGCGGCCACAACACGTGCGGCATCGACGTGCCCGGCAAAACCATGTTGTCGACGCCCGTGGGCCGGTTCGGCGCCACGTAGAAGCTGCGAAGGAAGGTATAAATGTAGTCCGTGCCGCGGCTGCGCGCGATCAGCGACAAATCGGGTGGCGCAACGTTGAACCACCGCTCCGCGTCTTCGGGGCGCATCGCGATGGCCATCGTGTCGTACGGCTGCTCGCCGGTGAACATCAGGTTCTCCGTAAGCTGCTGCTCGGTGAGCTGCAGATCGGCGGCGAGCCTGTTGTAGCGCACGTACTTCGCCGAGTGGCAGCCCATGCAGTAGTTCACGAAGTATTTCGCGCCGCGCTGCAACGACGCCGTGTTTGCGATGTTGTTGTTGGCCGCGTCGAGCTCCGCTTCGTGCTGCGCGGCGGCGCCGCCCGAGAAGCCGACGGCGAGAGCGAAGGCGATGACGACACTTCTCACCACGTGACCCTCGTCGGTACGGGCTTGGTCTTCTCGATGCGCGTATAGAACGGCATCAGAGCGAAGAACGCGAAGTACAAGATCGTGAACAGCAGCGACAACCTCGCGACGAGATTACTCGGCCGCTGCAGGCCGAGATAGCCGAGCGCGATGAACGTGATCGCGAACACCGCGAGCGCCACCTTGTAGATCCAACCGCGATAGCGGATCGACTTCACCTGACAGCGGTCGAGCCACGGCAAAAAGAAAAACAAGATCACGGCCAACCCCATGAGCGCCACGCCGATCAGCTCGTTCGGCACGGCGCGCAGAATCGCGTAGAACGGCGTGAAGTACCACACCGGCGCGATGTGCTCCGGCGTCCGCAGCGGATCGGCCGGCTCGAAGTTCGCGTGCTCGAGGAAATACCCGCCCATGTCCGGCGCGAAGAACACGACGGCCGAGAACGCGATCAGGAACACGATGACGATGACGAGATCCTTGCTGGTGTGATACGGGTGGAACGCAACGCCGTCGATCGGCTTCCCGCCCGGTCCCTTGTGCTCCTTGATCTCGATGCCGTCCGGATTGTTCGAGCCGACTTCGTGCAGCGCCATGATGTGCACGACGACGAGCAGAATCAGCATCAGCGGCACGGCGATCACGTGGAACGCGAAGAACCGGTTCAGCGTGATGTCGGAGATGTAGAAGTCGCCGCGGATCCACTCGGCCAGCTCGTTGCCGACGAACGGCACCGAACCGAACAACGACACGATGACCTGAGCGCCCCAGTACGACATGTTGCCCCACGGCAGCAGATAACCGAAGAACGCCTCGGCCATCAGCGAAAGATAGATGAACATGCCGATGATCCAAACGAGCTCGCGCGGCTTCTTGTAGGAGCCGTACAGCAAGCCGCGGAACATGTGCAGATAGACGACGATGAAGAACGCCGACGCGCCCGTCGAGTGCAGGTAGCGGATGAGCCAGCCCCACTCTACGTCGCGCATGATGTACTCGACCGAGGCGAACGCGTCCTCGGCGGCGGGCTTGTAGTTCATCGTGAGGAAGATGCCCGTCACGAGCTGGATGACGAGCACGACCGTCGCGATTACGCCGAAGCCGTACCAGAAGTTGAAATTCTTCGACGCGTAGTACTCGGTGGCATGCTCCTTGATGAGCTTCGTCATCGGGAAGCGGTCGTCGATCCACGCGCCGAGCGCCGAGAGACCTCGGCCAAGCCGATCGAAGACGTCAGCTTCGGTGCTCGCCATTTATGAGTTCCCCGTGTCGGAACCGATCAGAATGGTGCTGTCGTTGATGTAGCGGTGCGGCGGCACGAGCAGATTCGAAGGAGCCGGCACGCCGGTGAACACTCGGCCGGCAAGATCGAACTTCGAGCCGTGGCAGGGGCAGAAGAAGCCGCCCGGCCAGTCCGGGCCGAGATCGGCCGGGCCCACCTCGAAACGCGGAGTCGGCGCGCAGCCGAAGTGCGTGCAGACGCCCTCCACCACCAGCACCTCGGGACGAATGCTGCGGTGCTCGTTTCGCGCGTAAGTCGGCTGCTGATCTTCCTCGGAGTCGGGATCCCGCAGCATGCCCTCGTCCTTGCCGAGCGTCGCGAGCATCTCCCGAGTGCGACGGAGGACGAAAATCACGCGGCCGCGCCACTCGACGCGCAGCAGGGCGCCGGGCTCGAGCTTGCTGATGTCCACGGTGACGGGGGCCCCAAGTGCCTGGGCTCGAGCGCTCGGTTTGAAGGAGGCTACGAACGGCACGGCAGTGGCGACGGCGCCCGCCGCCCCCGTGACGAAGGTGGCGACGGTCAGAAAATGTCGCCGAGTGAAGCCGGTGCTTTCAGCCACAAAGCACCCCTTGACCGACGGGGTCAAGCATTAGGCAGTCTCCCTCACCCACCACGTTTGAGTTTCCATTCCGCACGGGTGTCGCACGTGTTCCTCTCGTACGCCGCGCGGTCGGTTCTTCAGGATGCGCGGCATTATACACAGCCGCGAAACGGCTTCGCCACAAAGCCTCCTGCTAGACTGCCGCCATGCCGCGGGCCCTCAAAGTCGCCATGTTCGTCGCTCAATCCGTTGCGATCGGGCTCGCGCTCGCGTTCATCGCCGTGCTCGTGCGGCCCGAGCTCGTGAGCTCGCGGCGGCCCGACCACGGCCGCGCCAGCTACGCCGAAGCCGTTGCCGCGACGACGGCCGCGGTCGTGAACATCCACACCGAGCGCGTCTACAGCTTGGCCCCGAACACGCGCAGGCTCACGGTGCGCGATCAGGGGCTCGGCTCCGGCGTCGTCATCGATCCCGAAGGCTATGTCGTGACGAACTTCCACGTCATCGCCGGCGCCAATCAAGTGTTCGTGCAATTGGCCGACGGCCGCGTCGCAACGCCGACGCTCGTCGGCACGGACCCCGAGTCGGAGCTGGCGCTGCTCAAGATCGACCTCCCGGACCTGCCGCGAATCCGCCTCGGCCGGTCGGACACGCTCGAGGTCGGCGACGTCGTGCTCGCAATCGGCAACTCGCTCGGCTTGAGCCAAACCGTCACGATGGGCATCGTCAGCGCAACGGGGCGCGGCCAGCTGGGCCTCGCGTCGTTCGAGGACTTCATCCAGACCGACGCCGCGATCAACGCCGGCAATTCGGGCGGAGCGCTCGTCAACGCCCGCGGCGAGCTCGTCGGCATCAACACGGCCGCGATCAGCCGGAGCGAATTCCGCGCCGCGCCCGAAGGGCTCGGCTTCGCCATACCGATCAACCTCGTACGCGGCGTCATGGAGCAGCTCATCGCGCACGGACGTGTGATTCGCGGCTACTTGGGCGTCGACGAGCCGGAGGATTTGCCGGCGAGCCAGACGAAGCTGCTCGGAATCGACGGCCCCGCCGTCCTCATCACGGGCACGAGCGGGCCCGCCGCGGCGGCGGGCTTGCGGCCCGGCGACGTTCTGACGCACATCAACGGCGAGCGGATGTTCACGCGACAACAGGCCATGAACGTCGTCGCGCGCTCGCAGCCCGGCCAGCGCATCTCCATTCGCGCTGTCCGCCCCGACGGCACCCCATTCGAAACCGAAGCCGTCCTCGAGGAACGCCCGCCGCCGACGGAGCGCTAGCGCGCGACGCGCACGATCTGGGCGCCGAGCGAGCCGAGCTTGGTCTCGATGCGCTCGTAGCCGCGGTCGACGTGGTAGATGCGGTCGACGAGCGTCGTGCCGTCGGCTTTGAGCCCCGCGAGCACGAGCGACGCCGAGGCGCGCAGATCCGTCGCCATCACGGGTGCCCCCGCGAGCCGGCTCACGCCCCGCGCGATCACGGTGTTGCCCTGAATCGCCAGGTTCGCACCGAGCCGCTGCAGCTCGAGCACGTGCTGGAATCGGTTCTCGAAGATCGTCTCCGTGATCGTCGCCGTCCCTTCGGCCACGGCGTTCAGGGCGCAGAACTGCGCCTGCATGTCTGTCGGAAAGGCCGGATAAGGGGCCGTCTTGACGTCGACGGCTTTCGGGCGCCGCCCGCGCATGTCGAGCTCGACGAAGTCGGCGCCGACCGTGATCGCGGCGCCGGCCTCGGCGAGCTTCTGGAGCACGGCATCCAGATGTTCGGGTTTCGCGTGCGTCAGCCGCACGCGCCCGCCCGTGATCGCAGCCGCGACGAGATAGGTGCCGCACTCGATGCGGTCCGGCATCACGTCGTAGTCCGTGCCGCGCAGGCCGGCGACTCCTTCTATATGGATGGTGTCGGATCCGGCGCCTTCGATCTTCGCGCCCATCTTCTTGAGGAACGCCGCGAGGTCGCCGATCTCGGGCTCGCGCGCCGCGTTCTCGATGACGGTTTCGCCCTCGGCGCACGCGGCCGCCATCATCAGGTTCTCCGTGCCCGTTACCGTGACGGTATCGAGCACGAGGCGGGCGCCTTTGAGGCGTTCGGCGCGCGCGCGAATGTAGCCGTTGTCGATCGAGATCGTGGCGCCCATCGCCCGCAGCCCCATAACGTGGAGGTTTACGGGTCGCGCGCCGATCGCGCACCCGCCCGGGAGCGACACGTCGGCATGGCCGAACCGGCCGAGCAGCGGCCCTAGCACGAGGATCGACGCACGCATCGTCTTCACGAGCTCGTAGGGCGCGAGGAATTCCTTGATCGGGGACGCGTCGACCGCCACGCTGCCGTCGACACCGTGCTCGGCTTCGACGCCCATGCGCCTCAAGAGCTTCAGCGTCGTCGCGATGTCGTTCAGCCGCGGAACGTTGCGCAGCGTGACCGGGCCGTCGGCCAGCAAGGTGGCGGCCAAGATGGGCAACGCCGCGTTCTTCGCCCCGGAGACTTTGAGCTGGCCGTCGAGCGCCTTGCCGCCGACGATCTTGAGCTTGTCCATCGGCGCAGCCTAAGCGGGCGGCGGCTGAGACTGCGCTTCTTCGGGCGTTAGCGTCGTTAGGGCAAGTGCGTGGATCTCGCGGCCCACACGCGCGCCGAGCGCACCGTAGACCAGTTGGTGGCGCTTCAGGCTGCGCTTCCCGGCGAAATCGGCCGAGATCACAATGGCCTCGTAGTGGCCCTGCCCGTCCGTCGTCACGTGGGCCTTCGCGCCCGGCAAATTTTGTTCGATGAGTGCGGCGATCTCGCGCGGGTCCATGGCTTGGGCTTCGGTTGCGAAGCGGCTAGTCTAGCGTAACCGGCGGCCGAGCCGCGGAAGCAGGCGCAGCCGGCCTTCGCGTACAATCGAGCATCGGCGGCAACCGCCGCGCGGAAAGGCCGCTCGTGCGCAACACCTTCGTCATGATCGCCCTCGCGCTCGCCGCGGCCGCCACTTGGCTCCTGACCTGGCAGCCCGCGGAGCGCCGCTTGCCGGTGGAAGACGCCGCGACGTCGCCGACGCTCGGCTATTACTTGCGCGGGGCGCGCATGATCGGCACGGACGCGCAAGGCCGCGTGTCCTATCGCATCTTCGCCGAGCGTCTCGACGAGCTGCCCGACGAGGGGCGGCTCGAGCTCACGGGCGTGGACGTGGAATACCAGCCGACCGACGAGACGCCGTGGGCGATCTCGGCGGCCAAAGCCAGCGCGACGAAAGACATCGAACGGCTCGACCTCACGGGCGGCGTCGAGATCCGCAGTGCCGCGGCGGACGACTCCGAGCCGGTGACGGTGGTCACGCAAACGCTCACGTTTTGGCCCGACACTTCGAACGCGGAGTCGGACGGGCGCGTCGAGATCCAAGTGGGCAACTGGCGGTTCAGCGGAGAGGGGCTCCGCGCAGATTTGAAGGGGGACTCCCTGAAGCTAGAATCCGACGTACATGGCACGCTCGTTCCTTAGCTTGCTTCTCGCGCTCACGCTGGGAGCCGCGCTCGCGGCAGGGTCCCAAGAGAACGAGGACGAAGAGCTCCAGTTCACCTCAGGGCCGCTGATCCTCGACCGGCAAACGAACATGATGCGCGCGCAGAGCCCGCGGATCACGCAGGGCGGCCTCACCGTCGTGGCCGACGACGCGCTCGCGACGGGCTTCGAGTTCGACGAAGCCGGCGAATTCCGTCTCACGGGTAACGTTCGAATCGAGGTGGACTCGGCCGTCATGGAAGCCGACTCGGCCGTTTTCTCGTTCGCGGCCGGCCGCCTTTCGCGCGGCGAGCTCGAAGGAACGCCGGTGACGTTCAACGACTTCGACCGTGACGAGCAGAAAAGCATCGTCGGCAGCGCCGGCAAGATGTCCTACGACTACGCGGCCCGCACGCTGCGCATGACGGGCGACGCGTCGGTGCGGCTCGACAACCGCGAGATCCTGGGCTGCGACCTCATCTACGATTTTGCGGCCGAGCGAGTCACTTCGGGCTCGGCGTCCTGCGCCTATCGAGTACGGATCCTGCCCGAGTCCGACGAACAGGCCCCCGCCGCCCCGCCCCAATGAGCCGGTTGGAAGCGCTCGGGGTGGCCAAGCGCTACCGGACGCGCCAGGTCGTCAAGGATCTGTCCCTGTCGATCGACAGCGGGGAGGTGGTCGGCCTGCTCGGCCCGAACGGCGCCGGCAAGACGACGGCTTTCTACATGATCGTCGGGCTCGTCCGCTGCGACAAAGGGCGCATCCATCTGGCGGGCCGCGACGTCACGAGGCTGCCCGTGCACCGCCGCGCGAAGCTCGGCCTGGGCTACCTGCCGCAGGAAGCCTCGGTGTTTCGGAAATTGAGCGTGGCCGACAATATCCGCGCTATCCTTGAAACACGCCGGGATCTCGACCGCGCAGCCCGGCAAACGAAGCTCGAAGAGCTGCTCGAAGAGCTGCACATCGGCCACGTTCGCGATACCCTCGGGGTAAGCCTCTCGGGCGGCGAACGCCGCCGCGTCGAGATCGCCCGCGCGCTCGCCGTGGAGCCGAAGTTCGTGCTGCTCGACGAGCCCTTCGCCGGCGTCGATCCGATATCGGTGCTCGATATCCAGCGGATCATTCGCCATTTGAGCCAACGCGATATAGGTGTGCTGATAACGGACCATAATGTGCGCGAGACACTGGGAATTTGTGGTCGCGCCTATATCTTGAATGACGGCTCATTGATGGCAGCGGGCTCGCCGGACGAGATTTTGTCGAACAAGAGCGTGCGGGAAGTGTATTTAGGAGAAGGATTCTCCCTCTGAGAAGTCCGGTTAGAGTGTTTGCATGCTTAAGCCCTCTCTGCAACTGAAGCTGTCGCAGCAGCTCACGATGACGCCGCAGCTCCAGCAGGCCATCCGCCTGCTCCAGCTGCCCGTCATGGAATTGCAGACGCAGATCCAGACGGCGCTCGACGAGAACGTCATGCTCGAGGTCGAGGAGCCGGAGACGTCGCTCGAGGACGGACAGGTCGCCGACTCGCCGCCCGAGCCCGACTCCGACGAACCCGATGACTTCGCCGACGTCGAGCCCGAAGTCGCAGTCGCTTCCGACGCCGATTGGGAAGACACGCAGAAGACCGGTCCGTCGGAAGCGCCGAAGAGCGCGGACCCGCGCACGACGATCGAGTACGCGGACCGCTCCGAGGAAACGCTGCGCGATCACCTGCTCTGGCAGCTCGAGCTCGAGAACTTGGACGCCCGCACGACCGCGATCGGGCAGGCGATCATCGATGCGATCAACGACGACGGCTATCTCACGGACGATCTCGACACGATCCGCGCCACGCTGGCGCCCGACGTGCTCGCGTCGATCGAGGACATCGAGCAGGTGCTCGTCAAGCTCGTCCAGCAATTCGACCCCATCGGTGTCGGCGCGCGCTCCGTCAGCGAGTGCGTGCAGCTGCAACTCGGGCAGCTCGCCGCAGATACGCCGGGGCTCGAGCTCGCGAAGCGCATCGCGGCCGAGCATCTGCCGCTCGTCGCCGAGCACCAGTACGGCGTGCTGAAGCGCCTGCTGCGCGCTTCCGACAGCGACATCGAGGCGGCCATCGGGCTCGTGCGCGCGTGCCAGCCGCGCCCCGGGGCCAATGTGTTCACTGCTCCGCCCGAGTACGTCGTGCCCGACGTGTTCGTCCGCCGCCACGAGGGGCAATGGATCGTCGAGCTCAATAACTCCATGTCGCCGCAGCTGCGCGTGAATCAGCTCTACGCGGGCTCGCTCGGCCGCGGCGAAGAGTACGACGCGCTGAAGGCCCAGCTCCAAGAGGCGCGCTGGCTGATCCGCAGCCTCGAAATACGCAATGAGACGCTGCTCAAGGTGGCGCTGACGATCGTTCAGCGCCAGACGGAATTCCTCGAGCACGGAGAGGAATTCATGAAACCCATGGTGTTGCGCGACGTCGCGGAAGCCATCGAGATGCACGAGTCCACGGTGTCGCGCGTCACCACGAACAAATACATGCACACGCCGCGCGGCGTGTTCGAGTTCCGCTATTTCTTTTCGAGCCACGTGGCCGGCGAGGAAGGCGATCAGTCGTCGACCGCGGTCCGCGCCAAGATCCGCAAGCTCATCGCCGCGGAGGACCCCGAAAAGCCGCTTTCCGACAGTCAGATTGCGCAGATGCTGTCCGAGGGCGGCGTCACGGTCGCCCGGCGTACGGTCGCGAAGTACCGCGAAGCGATGAAGATTCCGTCATCGAGTGATCGGAAGCGTAGTAAGTCCTAAACCCAGTGGAAGGAGTGAACCATGCAGCTGAGCGTCACGGGGCACCACATCGAGATCACGGAAGCGTTGCGCAATTACGTCGGCACCAAGCTGGCCAAGCTCGAGCGCCACTTCGACCACATGACGAACGTACACTGCGTGCTGACGGTGGAGAAGCTGCAGCACAAGGCCGAGGCGACGATCCACGTGGGCGGCAACACGCTGCACGCCGAGCAGATCGAGCCGAACATGTACGCGGCGATCGACATCCTCGTCGACAAGCTCGACCGCCAGGTCAAGAAACATAAAGAGAAGGTCACCGACCACCACCCGAGAGAGGCGGCGCGTTATCGTTGATCCCGCCCGCCGGCGTGGAGGGATTCTTTGCGCCTCGTCATCATCAGCGGCCTCTCGGGCTCCGGGAAAAGCGTGGCTTTACACGTGCTCGAGGACTTGGGCTTTTATTGCATCGACAATATCCCCGTCCCGCTGCTGAGGTCGTTCGTCGACGAGATCGTCCCGCGTCAAGACCCGACGTTCGACAACGTGGGCATCGGGCTCGACGCGCGCAGCCGGCGGAGCGATCTCGCGGAAGTGCCGGCACTCGTGCAGAAGCTGCGCGCAGACGGGTTGTCGTGCGAGATCATCTTCTTGCAGGCCGACACGAAGATCCTTCTGTCGCGGTTCAGCGAGACGCGCCGCAAACATCCGTTGTCGAACAGCACGACGGGCCTCGAAGAGGCCATCGCCAAAGAGCGTGAGCTGCTCGTGCCGATCATCAACTCGGCCGAGCTCGTCATCGATACGTCGCGCATGTCGGTCTACGAGCTGCGCGAGCAGATCCGCGAGCGCGTGGCGCCGCGCACCCCGGGAGACGTCTCGATCATGATCGAGTCGTTCGGTTACAAGCACGGGCTTCCGGCGAACGCAGACTTCGTCTTCGACGTGCGCTGCCTGCCGAACCCGTACTGGGAGCCGCAGCTTCGGCCGCTGACGGGCAAGGACGAGCGCGTGCGCGAGTTTCTGGACAAGGCACCGATGGTGCAGCGCATGGTCGACGACATCGCAGCGTTCCTCGAGGCGTGGATACCGCGCTACCAGGATTTCCAGCGCTCGTACCTCACCGTCGCGATCGGCTGCACGGGCGGCATGCACCGCTCGGTCTACGTCGCCGAGGCCGTCGCCAAGAAGCTCGCCGCGAAGCACGTCAACATTCGCACGCATCACAACGAAATCCGCTGACGCGCTCGGACAGCGGCGCAACACCGCTTCAGCGCGCAAGCTCGAGCTCGAGGTGCGCGGGCGCGTAGAGCGTCGCCATGGGCTGGTCGAACAAGAAAGTGCGCAGCTCATCCTCCATTTCCATCGCGTCGCGATACCCCATGTCGATCAGCGCGCGCGTGAAGCCGGATTCGAACAACAGGTAGCTGACGAGCTGCAACCCGCTGCGGCTGCTGGCGCCGAGCCCGCGAAGCAGCAGCCGCACGCCGCGCGGGAGCTCGTTCGCGTACTCGCTTGCGAGCGAGCGCAGGTCCTGCCGCGGCATGATGACGACCGTGTGGATCGGGCGCAGCGCAGCCAGGGAGCCGCCGAGCTTCCGCTCGCCGAGCTGCTCGAGGATGCGATTCGTGCGCGACAAGCGCTCGAGATCGGTATAGAGGCCGTCCATGAACAGCGTGTCGAGCATGTATCCGCCCAAGTGCGCCAACGTAGGGGGCTCCGGGTCGGCGCCGGCCGGGGGCTCCGCGTCGGGTCGCTCGTCGCGCACGCCGACGACGAGAATACGGTCGGCCCCGAGATGGATCGCAGGCGACAACGGCGCACGGTGCCGCATCGAGCCGTCGCCGTAGAATTCGCCGCCGATCTTCACCGGCGGGAACACGAACGGCACCGCGGCGCTCGCCATCAGGTGATCGACCGTGAGCCGCGTGGCGCGGCCGATGCGGCGCACGCGTGTCCACGATTTGAGCTCGGGCCGCGCTTGGAAGAACGTGACCGAGCGCGCCGTCGTGTAAGCGGACGCTGTGACCGCGACGGCTTCGAGGTACCCATGAGCGATCGCGCGGCGGATGCCGTCGAAGCGTACGTTCTCCGTGAGCAGCTCGCGGAGCGGCGTGTTGTCGAGCAGGGACACGGGGTTGCTTCGACCGAGGCCGCCGAACACGGCGGCTCCGAGCCAGTGCAGGCTCGTCTTCAGCATCGTCCAGTTGTCCGTACGGTAGACCTGATCCGCGGAGAAGTTGGCCCAGACCTGCTCCATGTCCGCGATGGCGCGCTCGAAGCTCGCGGCCCTTCCTGCGAGCACCGCGGCGTTGATCGCGCCGGCCGACGTGCCGCAGATGACGCTGAACGGATTCGGCGCTCGCTCGGGCAAAAGGCGCGCGATGGCCTTCAACACTCCGATCTGATACGCGCCGCGAGCGCCCGCGCCCGGCAGGACGAGCGCCTTGCGGACGCGGTCAGGCACTCGCCGGAGCGGAGCGCGGCACGGTGAGGATTTGCATCGAGTTCGTGCGCCCCGCGACGCCCTGTTGATCGCCCTTCGTGAGCACGACGAGGTCGCCCGGGCTCACGACACCGAGTTTCAGCAGAGCTTCGAACACGCGGCCTTGCGTCACGGCGGGGTCGGTGCTCGACTCGTCGAACGCGACGGCATAGACGCCGCGGTACAGGCTCACGCGGCGCAGCGTCGCTTCGTGCCTCGTGAACGCGAACACGGGAATGTCGGAACGGACGCGCGACATCCAGAGCGGCGTCGAGCCCGACTCGGTGAGGGCGATGATCGCCGTGACGTCGAGATGGTTCGCCACGTACATGACGGCCATCGCGATTGCCTCGTCGACGTGCGTGAAGACGTCCTCGAGACGATAGTTCGCGGCGCGGCGGAACGTCTCGTGCTTCTCGGCGCCGATGCAGAGCTCCGCCATCGTCTTCACGGCGCGCACGGGATACTTGCCGACGGCCGTCTCGGCCGACAGCATGACGGCATCGGTGCCGTCCATGACGGCGTTCGCGACGTCCGAGACCTCGGCGCGCGTCGGAGACGGAGAGTGAATCATCGATTCGAGCATCTGCGTGGCCGTGATGCAGACCTTGTTGCGGGCGCGCGCGAGCCGGATCAGGCCCTTCTGCAAGCCCGTCATCGAGGCGTAGCCCACCTCGACGGCGAGATCGCCGCGGGCAACCATGATCACGTCGCTCGCGTCGATGATCGACCGAATGTTCGTGACGGCCTCGGCGCGCTCGATCTTCGCGACGATGCGGCCGTAGCCGCCGGCGGCGCGCAGCAGCCGCCGCGCTTCCTCGATGTCCTCGGCATTGCGCGCAAACGACACGGACATGAAATCGAGCTTCAGCCGCGCCGCGAGCTCGACGTCGCGCCGATCCTTGTCGGTCAACGCCGGCGCCGACAGCCCGCCGCCCTGCTTGTTTAGCCCTTTGTGGTCGGCGAGGCGCCCGCCCTGCTTGACGCGGCAATGAATACGCGTGCCCTCGACCTGCTCGACCTCGAGCACGATGAGCCCGTCGTCGAGCAGCAGCGTGTCTCCTGCGACCACGTCGTGCGTGAGGTTGCGATAGGCGCAGCCGACTGCATTCTCGTCGCCGGCGTGCGGATCCATCGCGACGTCGAGCACGAACTCGCGGCCTTCGACGAGCATCACCGGGCCCGACTTGAAAGACTCGATGCGAATTTTCGGGCCTTGCAGGTCGCCCATGATGCCGATGTGGCGTCCGACCTTCTGCTCGACCTGGCGCACGCGCGCGACCCGCGCCTCCTGGTCGGCAGGCGTGCCGTGCGAGAAATTGATGCGGAACACGTCGGCGCCCGCGAGAATCAACTGCTCGATGACGGCCGCGTCGTCGGTCGACGGCCCCAGTGTCGCGACGATCTTCGTGCGGCGGCGCACCTCGTCCGGCGCTCGATCGGGAATCAGCGACGGGTCGGTGGAACGGCTCAGGTTTCGCAAAGTATCAATCTGAAGTCGTTGACGTTGGTTCGCGTCGGCCCCGTTTTGAGCAGCAGCCCGCACGCGTCAAAGTAACTGTAAGTATCGTGCCGCGCCAGTAGCTCCTTCAGCTCGAGGCCCCGCGCAGCCCCGAGTGCGAGCGTCTCCGGTACGACGATACCGCCGGCGTGGTCGCCGTGGCCGTCGATGCCGTCGGTATCGGCGGCCAGCGCGAAGACCCCGGGCGCACCGTCGAGCTCGAGCGCCAGGGCAGCAAGATACTCCGTGTTGCGTCCGCCACGCCCGCCATCGGCGTCGAGCATTACGCGCGTCTCCCCGCCCGAGAGGATCGCCGTGCGCTCGCCCGAGGCGCGCGTGCGCTTCGCGAGCCGCGCGTGCTCGCGGCCGAGCGCCTGCGCCTCGTCGTCCAAGTCGTCGCCGAGCGAAATCACGCGATAGCCCTCTTTCTCGAGAAGCCGAGCCGCGGCAGCCAGCGCCGTGCCGGCCGTCGCGAGCAAGTGTACGGTATCGCCGGCAAATTTCGCGTCGCGCGGCTTCGGCGTTTCCCACCGCGGGTCGCTCAGGACGGGCGCGAGGTCGTGCAGCGCCGGGTAACCGTACTTCTCGAGGATCGCTCGGGCCTCGGCCTGCGTCGTCGGATCCGGCACGGTGGGCCCCGAGGCGATCGCGCCGACGTCGTCGCCGGGCACGTCGGAGATCACGAACGTGGCCACGGGATTGGGATGCGCGGCCGAGGCGAGCCGCCCGCCCTTGATCCGCGACAAATGCTTACGCACGCAGTTGATCTCGCGGATGTCCGCGCCGCGGCGGATCAGAAAGTTCGCGGCCGCGCGTTTCTGCTCGAACGTGAGCCCGGGGAGCGGCTGCGCCGCGAGCGCGGAGCCGCCGCCCGAGATCAGGCAGCACAGCGTTTCGCCGGGCCGCAAGTCGCCGGCGAGATCGAGAAGCCGCGCACCGGCCGCGAGGCTCGCCGCGTCCGGCGACGGATGCCCGGCTTCGACGACTTCGACGCCGCCGGCTTGCTCGCCCGGCTTGAGGCCGTGCCCGTAGCGCGTGACGACCATGCCGCGCACAGGCGCACCCCAGTGCGC
>JBBIJV010000079.1:0-14847 GCA_037445815.1 Rhodospirillaceae bacterium | reverse complement strand
GCGCGCGCCCATCGGGTGGACGTTGCGCGCGAGCGCCCAAAGCCGCTTGCTGCGCGCCGCGGAGAGCGCGACCAACGCGACGGCCGCCGCCGCGAGCGCAAAGTCGAGGTAGGGCGGCCGCACGCGGAACGTCGCCACGAACACGATCGCCGCCACGCCGATCGCAGCGAGCTCGAGCATGACGGAGCGATCGGCGCGCGTTCCCATGAGGCGCGCCCGCGCCTCAGTCGACGATCGCTTGGTAGACGAGCGCGCGCACCTTCGCCTGGTCATCGACGTTGCCGGCCGGCACGAGCTGCGTCAGATGGACGACGACGAGCTCTTCGCGCGGGTCGACCCAGTACGTCGTGTGGTAGGCGCCGCCCCAGCCGAACTCGCCGCGGGAGCCGTGCGAGCCGCGTGCGCCCACGTCTTCGACCACGTAGAACCCCAAGCCGAAGCCCTGTCCCGGGTTGTAGGCAATGTCGCCCAGATGGCTCGTCGTCATGAGCTCGACGGTCTTTCGGCTCAAGATCCTGCGGCCGTCGAGCTCGCCGCCGTTCAGCAGCATCTGCAAGAAGCGCGCGTAATCCGTGGCCGTGGAAAGCAGGCCCGCGCCGCCCGAGAAATTCTTGCGCGGCCCTTGCACGTAGTGGCCTTGTCCGACGGAATTGCCGGGCGTCGGGGCGCGCTCGAGCTTGCCGTTGTTCATCGAGTAGACGGCGGCGAGCCGGTTTTCCTTGCCGCGAGAGAGATAGAACTCCGTGTCGCGCATGCCGAGCGGCTCGAAGATGCGCTCGCGGAGCACTTGGTCGAGCGGTTTCCCGGCGACGACCTCCACGAGCGCGCCCAAGATGTCCGTGTTGTAGCCGTAGATCCACTGCGTGCCGGGGTGCGCGTGGGCCGGCAGAGACGCGATGCGGCGCACCGACTCGCGGATCGTCTCGTCCTTCTCGGCGAAGTAGTAGCCGGTTTGCCCGGCCGCGGCCCACACGTCGCCGCCGACGCCGTTGCCGTAGCCGAACCCGGACGTGTGCGTCAGCAAATCGCGCACCGTGATCGGCCGCGCGGCTTTCACGACGTCGTAGCCGCCGCCGTCGCGCGCGACGGCGACCTTCGTGTCCATGAATTCCGGCAAGTATTTGCCGACCGGGTCCGCCAAGAGCAGCTTGCCCTCCTCGACGAGCGTCATCGCGGCGGCGCTGACGATGGCCTTCGATTGCGATGCGATGCGAAAGATCGCGTCCGTCTGCATCGGCGCGTTGCCCTCGCGGTCGCGCCGCCCGAACGCTTTGAAGTAGGCAATCTGGCCGCGCCGAGCGACGAGCGTCACCGAGCCCGCGAGCTGCTCCGAGTCGACGTATGCTGCGAGCGCCTCGTCGAGCCGCGCGAGGCGCTCCGCGGACATACCGACGGCTTCGGGCGAGCCGGGCCGCAGCGATTGCGCGGGCGCCGCCGGCGCCACGGCGAGCAGCGCGATGCAAAAGAACGTGCGAAACAGTGCGTGCGAAAGCATGGCGCGGCGATCCCCCGGCCGGAACGTCGCCCAGCATACTGGCCCCGAGCGCCGCGGTGCTACAGTTCCGCGCTGCGGTTGGTGCGGAGCGCGCGATGGCTGAAGCAAGCTCAGACGACTTGGCGGCCGGGCGAGGGTGCCCATTCGACGCACCGCGGCCCGACGCATCGCCGCACTGGGACCTCGTCGCGAAGCTCGGCGCCTCGTCGTGGTACCTGCCCATGAACCAGCAGTACCGCGGTCACGGCGTCCTCGTGTTCGACCCGCGCCACGCCACGCGCCTCGACGAGCTCACGGCGGACGAGTGGCAAGCCTACGCCGCGGACCTGCGGCGCGTCGCGGCCGCCATCGCTGCCGTCTGCAAGCCCGACCACATGAACGTCGAGTCACTCGGCAACGTCGTGCCGCATCTGCACTGGCACGTGATCCCGCGCTACAAAGGCGACGGCCGCTGGGGCGCGCCGGTCTGGGCAGCGAGCCTCGACGCCCAGCCGGAGCGCCGCCTCGAGGACGACGACCGCGCCGCTTTGCTTGCTGCGCTCCGCGCGGCCGTTTGAGCGGAGGCTCGGCCGGAGCGCATTCGGCGCCGATGCGCTAAGCTTCGCACTTTTTTTCCACGGCCGCTCCAATGGGCTTGTTCACCCTCGAGCACAAACCGACTCGCGCCGACTTCGGGGCCTTGCTGCGTCTCGCGGGTCCGCTCGTGCTGATTCAACTCGGCACGATGCTGATGGGCGTGGTCGACACGGTGATGGTCGGGCGCGTGTCACCCGCCGCGCTGGCGTCCGTCGCGCTCGGCAACATGTATTTCTTCGCGATGTCGATCTTCGGCATGGGCGTACTGTTCGCGCTCGATCCGATCATTGCGCAGGGGCTCGGCGCGCGCGACGAGCTCGCGGTGCGCCGCGGCCTGCAGCGCGGCCTCGTGCTGTCGCTCGTGCTGACGCTGCCGATCACGCTCGCGTTGTTCACGGCGGGGCCCGTGCTGAGACTCGTGAATCAGCCGGCCGAGGTGATTCCGGACGCAGCCGGATACGTGTACATCAACGCCATCTCCGTCTGGCCCTTCTACGTGTTCGTCGTGCTGCGGCAGACGCTCCAAGCGCACCACCGCGTGCTGCCGATCGGCCTGACGATCGTCGCCGCGAACCTCGTCAACGTCGTGCTGAACTACGCGTGGATCTACGGCAACTTCGGCTTCCCGCCGCTCGGCGTCATCGGCTCTGCATGGGCAACGGTGGCGAGCCGCTGGCTCATGGCGACGTTGCTGCTCGCGCTCGGCTGGCCTACGCTGCGTCCCTACGTCACGCACGTCGCGCCGAACGTGCTCGATCTGAAACCGATCTGGCGCATGCTGAAGCTCGGGCTTCCGATCGGCACGCAGATGATGCTCGAAGGCGGCGTGTTCCACGTGATGGCGCTCTTGATGGGTTGGCTCGGCGTCGTGCAGGTCGCGGCGCACCAGATCGCGCTGAACCTCGCGTCGCTCGCCTTCATGGTGCCGCTCGGGGTGTCGTCGGCGGCGGCGGTCATCGTCGGGCAGGCCGTCGGCCGCGGCGACGCCGAGGGCGTGCGCCGGTCGACGGTGGCATCGCTCGCCGTCGGCGCGAGCTTCATGCTTTGCATGGGCGCGCTGTTCGTTCTCTTGCCGCACCCGCTGGCGGCGCTCTACACGCCGGATGAAGCCGTGCTCGCGCTCGCGGTGTTGCTCCTGCCGCTCGCCGGGCTGTTCCAGGTGTTCGACGGGCTTCAGGTCGTCTCGATCGGCTTGCTGCGCGGGCTCGGCGATACGCGCATGCCGATGATCGTGAACGTCGTCGGGTTCTGGTGCATCGGGATGCCCGTGAGCTTATGGCTCGGTTTCGGGCTCCACTACGGGGCCGTCGGGCTGTGGTGGGGGCTCGTCGTGGGGCTCGTCATCGTGGCCGTCTTCTTGATCATGCGGGTACGCCGCCGCGAACAATACGGCCTCGAGCGCGTGATCATCGACGAGCACGCGAAGGCCGTTTTGCGGGCCGAGGCCGCCGCCGACTGACGGCCTTTCGCGGCGTCCTCCCGCGCGCTGAGGCGGTCGGCGCTGCGATGAGGGATACGGGATCGGCCCGTTTCGCCGATTGCTCGAGCATACGCCGCCGTGTGGGAATTCTTTGCCGCGGCCGGCCACTAAGGTTCGTCGTCCACCAGCGGAGAAGGGGCTCGAAGTGCGCTCGAGAAGTCTCGTTACGGCAGCGCTGGCCTGTCTCGCCGCCGGCCGCGCCGCCGCGGAGCCGCTTTACACAGACGTGACGGAGACACACTTGCCGCTTGGTCTCGCGGGTCCGTGCATGGATGCCGCCGCCGGCGATGCCGACGGCGACGGCGACCTCGACCTCGTGCTCGCGATGGAGCTCGCGCCGAACGTGCTGCTCTTGAACGACGGCGCGGCGCGCTTCGAGAACGCGTCCGCGCAGCTGCCGCGTACGGAGCACGATAGCGAGGACGTCGCGTTTGCCGACTTCGACGGCGATGGCGACCTCGATCTGGTGCTCGTCAGCGAGGACGATCGCAAGGACGAGCTCTACCTCAATGACGGCGAGGGCAACTTCAGGGACGTCAGCGAGCGCCTCACGCCCGACGACGTGTCTAACGCGCTCGTCGTTCTCGATCTCGACGGCGACGGCTCGCCCGACGTCTTGACGGGCAACATCGGTACGGATCGCGCGCTCATCAACGACGGCACGGGCCGTTTCCGCGACGAGACCGCGACGCGCTGGGCGCAGGGCGCCCAAGAATCGCGGACGCAGGATCTCGAAGCGTTCGACGCAGACGGCGACGGCGATCTCGACGTGGTCGTCGCGAACGAAGGGCAGGACCAGCTCTACTTGAACGTGTCCGGCGTGCTCGTCGACGTCACGGCCACGAACTTGCCGCGCAGCAACGACGAGTCGCGCGAGATTCGCGCCGCTGACTTCGACGGGGACGGCGATCTCGATCTCGCGGTCGCGAACGTCCGCTTCGTGCTGCGCGAGCCCGAGCGCGACGCGCTGCTCTTGAACGACGGCAAGGGCGTGTTCACGCGCGCGCCGAACGCGGCGCTGCCTGCGCCCGGCGACCGCAGCAACTTCACGATTCAGGCGCACGATCTCGACGGCGATGGCGACGTCGACCTCATTGCGCCGAACACGTCGTTCGGGCCCGAGCCGGGCGACTACCGCGTCCTGCTGAACCAAGGCTCGGCTCGGTTCACGGCCGCCGCTCCGGACAGCGTGCTGCCGGCGTCCGCGAACGGCAACGGCTTCGACGTCGAGATCGCCGACTTCGACGGCGACGGTGCGGCCGATCTCTTTCTCTGCAATCGTGCCTCGCTGCGCAACGACCCGGCGGGCTCGGGCGGCGTTCAGCGCCTGCTCTGGCGGCGTCCGTAGATCGCGCCGTCGTCGGCCATGGTGGCCGCGACGAGGGCGCCCACATCTCGGGAAGCGGCAACGCGGCGCCCGATGCGAACATGCTCTGTCGCGATGTTCGGCGCTTCCGGCGGGTACACTAGGTCGATTCCGTCGACCGCACGCAACGATATCGCTACCGTGGCCACCGACCTCGAGCATCAACGCACTCTCGACGCGACGCTGCGCGCCGTAGTCGCCTTGCTCGACAAGCAACGGCTCGTGCACCAGCTCGTCGCGCGCACGGACACGCGCAGGCACGCGCTCGTGCAGTCGCTCGTCGAGCGGCAGCACGCCGTGGAGCTCGAACAGAAGCTGAACAGCTTGCATCCGGCCGACGCTGCATTCGTGCTCGAGAGTTTGCAGCAGGATCAGCGCATGACGGCCTGGCAGCTCATTGCCCGCGAGCGGCGCGGCGCAGTGCTGCTCGAGCTGTCGGACCCGGTGCGTGCCTCGCTCGTCACGCTGCTCGAGCCGCCCGAACTCATCGCGCTCGGCCGGCAAATGGAGGCCGAGGACTTCGCCGATCTCGTCCAGGACTTGCCGCAGGACCGCGTCGACGCGGTGCTCGCTCAGCTCGGTTCCGAAGAGCGCGCCGAAGTGCAGTCGGTGCTGTCGTTCCCCGAGGGTACTGTCGGCGCGCTGATGCACTTGGACGTTGTCACCGTGCGCGCCGACGTCACGCTCGAGGAGGCGATCGCGTCGCTGCGGCGGCGAGGTCATTTGCCGCCGCACCTCACGTCGTTGATCGTGGTTGACCGCAACAACGTGCTGCAAGGCACGTTGCCGATCGATCTGCTGCTCGTGCGCGACGGCGCGCTGCGTGTCAGCGAAGTGATGGATGCCGAGCCGAAGTACTTTCTCACGGGCGACCGCGAGGAAGACGCCGCGGAGGCGTTCGAGCGCTACGACTTGATCTCGGCCCCCGTCGTCAATTCGCACAAGCAGGTCGTCGGCCTCCTGACCGTCGACAAGGTGCTCCAGCAAATCAAGCAGGATACGTTCAAGCAATCGATGAGCCAGGTCGGCTTGAGCGAGGACGAGGACCTGTTCGCGCCGATCTGGCAGAGCGGGCGCAAGCGCCTGGCATGGCTCGGCGTGAATCTGCTGACGGCGTTCGTCGCTTCGCGCGTCGTCGGCCGCTTCGAGGGCTCGATCGCGCAGCTGACGGCGCTCGCCGCGCTGATGCCGATCGTTGCGAGCATCGGCGGCAACACCGGCAATCAGACAGTGGCGCTCGTAATCCGCGGCCTCGCGCTTTCGCAGCTCAATTTGGGCAACATCTTGTTCCTGCTGCGCAAGGAGCTCGCGATCGGCGCCGTGAGCGGCGCGTTGTGGGGCGTCGTGATGGCCGCGGCGACGTATTTGCTCTACGGTTCGCTCGAGCTGGCCGGCGTCATGGCGGGCGCGATGGTGCTGAACATGTTGCTCGCGTCGGCCGTCGGCGTGCTGTGCCCGATGATTCTCGAGCGCCTCGGGCGCGATCCCGTGATGGGCAGCAGCATCCTGCTGACCGCGATCACGGACAGCATGGGCTTCTTCATCTTCCTGGCGCTGGCGTCGCTGCTGCTGCTCTGAGCCGCGCCGCCTAAGACGGCAGCAGCACCCCGGACCCGCCGGCCGACTTCGGCAGGTCCTTGTGCTTCGGCAGCGAGTCGACGATACGCAGCACGGCTTCCTGATAGTGCAGGTGCTCGCGCGGCTTGAACTCGAGAGCCGGAAGCACGGCGGCGTAGACGTCGATGAGCTTGATCGCGGGGTGTTCCGTGAGCAGGTGGCCGCCGCACGCCTTGCACCATTTGCGCACGCTCTTCGGCGTCTTGCTGTAGCTGCCGATGTGCTCGGCCCCGCTCGCGATCTTGACGGCGCCGGGGCGCCACAACGTGTAGGCGTTGACGGGCCCTGCCGACCACTCGCGGCACGACGCGCAATGACAATAGCCCATGCTCACGGGCTCGCCGGTGACGACGAGCGAAACGGCGCCGCAAAAGCAGCTGCCCTTGTAGATTTTCTCCATGGTGTCCCCGATGATCGAGCCCGGCTTCGGCCGGGCTGGCTACTATAGCCGACACGCCCGCAAATGCTTGCCTCGCCTCGGTTAACGCGGGCCGTTAGCGGTTAAGCCAACCGTTAATTGCGTGACAGTGCATGGCCGTGCCGTCACGATGCCGCCCTTCCAAAGCTCGAAGCACTTTGCCTCCATGTCGTCCCGCCGAAAAACGTCGCTCAGGCTCTCCGCGCTCGCTACGGCCACGATCGTCGCGCTCGGCTGTCCGGCCGCTTTCGGCCAGCAAGACCCACCGGGTGTAGCGCCGCCCGCAGCCCAAGAGGCCACGCCGGAGGAGATCGTCGTCTTCGGCCGCAGCCTCGAGCTCGTTGGGAGCGCGGAGGCGGCGAGCGAGGGCAGTGTCGGCGGCGCGGATCTGCTGGTGAGGCCGATGCTGCGCGTGGCAGAGCTGCTCGAAGCCGTGCCCGGCATGGTAGCCGTTCAGCACTCCGGCAGCGGGAAGGCCAATCAGTACTTTCTCCGCGGCTTCAATCTCGACCACGGAACCGACTTCACGACCTACGTCGATGGGATGCCGTGGAACCTGCGCTCCCATGGGCACGGCCAGGGATACCTCGATGTCAACGGGTTGCTGCCGGAAATCGTCGAGCGCATCGACTACCGTAAGGGGCCGTATCGCGCCGACGTCGGCGACTTCGCGATGGCGGGCGCGTCGTTCATCACGACGATAGAGCGCCTCGACGCCCCGTTTACCGCCGTCGAAAGCGGCGAAGGAGGGTGGTTCAGGGTCGCCGGAGGCGGGACGAAGGATCTCGACGGCGGGGCGACGCTGACGGGACTCGTAGAGCGGAAGCACTACGACGGCCCGTGGCAGCTCGACGAAGGTCTCGAGCACACGTCGTTCTGGGGCAAGTATCGGCGGCCGACGGATTTCGGCACCATGGCCGTCACGTTCTCCGGATACGACGGCGACTGGCATCCCACCGAGCAGATTCCTGAGAGGGCGATCGGCACGCCCGTCTGTGCGGACGAGTTCTGCGCGCTCGATCCGACGGCCGACGGCAATACCGAGCGCTGGATCGCCGGCGTACAGCTCGACGGCGACGCTTGGAGCGCATCGGCTTACGCCCAGTACTACGACTGGTTCATGCAGTCGAACCCGACGTACGACTTTCAGATCAATCAGTTCGATCGCCGCTGGACGACGGGCGGCCGCTACGATCGAACGGTCTACGAGTCGGGGCGCGTCGGCGTCACCGTAGGCGGCGAGCTCCGCTACGACGATATCGGCGACGTGGGGCTCGACGAGTTCGACGCCGGCGAGTTCGTCGCGAACATCAGCCATAACAGCATTCGGGAAGCGTCGCTCGGCGCGTTCATCGAGGCGAACCTGTCGCCGACGGATCGGTTGCGGTTCCTGCTCGGCGCTCGCGCCGACGTGTACGACTTCGAGGCGACGGCGAAGACGCCCGGCAGCTTCGAAGGCGACGAGACCGACTCGCGTGCGTCGCCGAAGCTCGGCGTGGCATACACGGTAAACGACAACGTCGAGCTCTACGGCAATTGGGGCAAGGGCTTCCACTCGAACGACGCCCGGGGCGTCGTCAATCCCATCGATCCCGTTGCGGGCTTGGCGCCCGGCACGGGGTACGAGCTCGGCGCGCGGTTCGAGCTCGGACCCGTGAGGCTCACGAGCGCCTATTGGTGGCTGAAGCTCGACAGCGAGCTCATTTTCGTCGGCGATTCGAATTCCGTGGAGCCGCGCGGCGGCTCGCGCCGTGAGGGTTACGAGCTCGCCGCGTTCTGGCAGCCGCTCGACTGGCTCGGCATCGACGCCGTTTATACGGGCAGCCGGGCGCGCTATACCGACAACCCCGAAGGCCCGCGCATCGAGGGATCCCTCGAGCATGCGGGCCAGCTCGGCGTGTCGGCCGTCAAGGACCAATGGGAGGCGAGCCTGCGCTTTCGGCATCTCGGCGAGTACGCGCTCGTTCCCGACAATTCTCAGCGTGCCGAATCGCAGACGACGGTCGGTATTCGCGGCGCATATACACTCGGCAGAGCAACGTGGTACGCGGAGCTGCTGAACGTGTTCGACGAGGATGGTAAGGACATCGTCTACTGGTACGAGGCGTACGTCGACGGGCTCGATCCGCCGGGTCTCACGTCGGCAGACATCGACTGTTCGATCCTGAACTGCCGGATGAGCCGTGCCGAGGAGCCGCGCACGCTGCGCGTCGGGGTGAAGCTCGCGTTCTAGCGCGCGCCGGCTTCCTCGAGCTGCGCGGCAACGTCTAGGTTACCGGAGTTGCGGGCCAATGAGAGCGCCGTCGAGCCTTCGAGGTCGGCCAAATTCACGTCCGCGCCGGCTTCGAGCAACAGCGCGACGACGTCGCGGTGGCCGGCGGCCGCGGCAATCATCAGCGCCGTGCGGCCGTAGAGCCGCTCGCGCGCGTTGACGTCGGCGTAGTTCGTCGCGATCGTGGGGTTCGTCGGCAGGGCATAGCCCGCGGCCTCGGCGACTCGCGCCGCCGCGCGCGCTTCGCCGAGCTCGAGCAGCGAGACCCCTTGGACGCCGCCCGTCAGCAACGCCCGGACGACCTCGGGATTGCCGGCCTTCGCGGCCGTCATCAGCACGGTTTCGCCTGCGGCCGGCAGTGCCGCGTTGGCGTCGGCTCCGGCCGCGAGCAGCATCTGCGTCGCGACCTCGTCGCCTGCGCGGGCGGCGAGGTAAAGCGCCGTGACGCCGTACGAGTTCGCCCGCCGCACGTCGGCGCCGGCCTCGATCAGGAGCCGCGCAATTTCGAGCTCTTCGCCATACACGGCGCGCATGAGGGGAGTCGTGCCGTCGGGCTCGGCCTCGTTCGGGTCGACGCCCAAGGTGAGGAGGTTTTCGACGGCCGTGCGATTGCCGAAGACGACGGCTTCGGCCAAGGAGGCGGGCTGATACGTGCCGAATGCGGCCGCCGAAGGCGCCGGCTCGCCGCGGCAGCCGGCGATCGCGGCCAATGCGAGCACCGCCCAATGCTTGTACAAGGACGACCGCTTCAACCGCATCCCGCTCTCTATCCTCGCGTGCCGGCGGGCACCCCTCTGCGATGCGCACCATCATAGCCGCTAAACGGGGATCGGGCCCGCCGATTTCGCCCGGCGATCGCAATGACGGACGGATTTCCCGTTTCCGTTACAATCGATCTCGATCAAGCTCGGCATCGGGAACGGCCGTTGGGTCATGCGGACCATGAACGGGTTCGCGTAAGCCGCTGGATCTTCTGAGGTTACGTAGGCCCTCGTTGCCCTCGTACATCATCACGACGAGGCTCGCGGCGCGTGCTTGGCTTCGAACGGCGGCCATTGCGTCGCCGCCGGCAGCGCCGCCGGTATCGCGAGCGCGGCGACGCACGAAGTGCGGCGCGGCCGCGGGGTGTGCCGCTCGAGCGGCGGTGCGGAGAAGCACGGCTTATTGCTTGGCCGGCTCGTTTTCGATCGACGAACCCGCGAACAGGCGCTTGCCGTCGGCGAGCGTCACGGTGCTCGCGTTGCCGACGAGCGGGTTGTTCTTCGCGCGGTGGCCCGTCACGGTGACGACGTCGCCGATCTTCATCGAGTTGCGATTCCAGCCGCGGCGCATGAGCCCGTTCGGGCTCGCGAGCTCGAAGTCCCAGTTCACGGTCTTGCCGCTCTCGTCCTTCGCGTCGACGTAGAAACGCGCGTGCGGATTCATCCATTCAACCTTCGTGACGGTGCCCGTCACCGTGATCGGCATGTTGCGATCGAACTCTGCTGCGAACGAGTGATGGGCCGAGGCCGGGCTCATCGTGAGCCATGCGCACGCAGCGGCGACGGCAAGGCTGGCAATGCGTTTCATGAGATCCTCCGTGGGGGATTAGGGGTCGTAGTGCTGCGAGGACTTCTCGTTCTCGTTGCAGATGAACTCGATCAACTCTTGGTCGAGCAAAACTTGATGGCTGACGCGGACGGTGAACGGCCTCGTGTAGGCTTTCGGATCATCGACCGTGACGTCGATCTCGAGGTGCCCGTAGTCGGGCCGACGCCAGCGCTCGATGAGCTTGCCGCGATCCGTGAGCGGGCTGCCGAACACGTCGAGCCAGCCACCGTCACGAAAGCCGACCGACTCGACGACGAGCGTGTCGCCTTCCCAGTGGCCGACCGAATAACCGTACCACCACGGCTGTAAGTTCTCGTCTACTTCGGGTAGCTCGCGGCCGTCCAAGAAGATCTGCCGCAGGCCCTGGTTGCCTTCGTACATGACGACGATGAGCTCGGGCGTCTGAACGATCTTGCGCGGCTGCGGATGGCCGTGCAGCTGCATGAACCCCATCGGCAAGCAATTAGCGTCGGGATTGTCCTTCTGATTGTCGGCCATGCGCTGCGAACGCAAGTCGCGCGCCCAGTCTTGGTACGGAGCACCGCCGTCGATGTTCGCGCCGATGTCGAAGAACGTGGCGCGCGGCGGCGCGTCCGGATCCGCGGGCGGGCCGTTCGCGCTCAGCCCGAGCTGGTTGTCCTCGGCTCCCTCTTGCAGCGAGCGCGACGGGCTGGCTTCGCCCGGCGGCGGCGGGGCCGCGATCGAGCTCAAATAGATTTCCCAGAGCCCCGTCAAATCCGGCTTGCCGTCCGCCGTGCGCGGCGCGGGAGCCGTCAGGTTCGGTGTGCCGTCGGCGTTGCGCGGCACGTTCGGCGTCGGGTACGGCGGCCATTGCGCGCTCGCCGCTGCGGCGGCGAGCGCGGGACCGACAACGAGCAGGGTCGTCGAAAGACGAATCGTCATTTTGCGATGTTCGCTCGGGATGCCGAATCGAGCTCGAAAATACCGTATTGGGGCGGCTCCTTAAAGCCAACCCGACTTACCTTAAGAATCGTGGCCATGGGCGCATCCGTTCGGAAAGTGCTACGCTCCGGTCTCAATAGGCCGCACAAGACGGCCGGCCCAGGGGAAATACTCGTGCAGACCGATCCACGCGAAGTCATTGCCAAGTCGCCCATGTCGGCGATGCAAGTGCTCATCATTGCCATCACGGTTGGCTTGAACGGCCTCGATGGGTTCGACGTGCTCTCGATCAGCTACGCGTCGCCGGGCATCCGGGCCGAGTGGGGCATCGATCAAGGCGTCCTGGGTCTCGTGCTCACGGCCGAGCTCATCGGCATGGCCTTCGGCTCCATCTTGTTGGGGGGCGTGGCGGACAAGATCGGCCGCCGGCCGCTGATGTTGGGCTGTCTCGTCGCCATGTCCATCGGCATGTTCATGGTGACTACGGCGACGAGCCTCATCGTGCTGTCGGCGTGGCGCGTGCTCACGGGCTTGGGTATCGGCGGAATGCTTGCCGCAATCAATGCCGTCGCCGCCGAGTTCTCGAATGCCAAGAACAAGCATCTCTCCGTTTCGATCATGTCGATCGGCTATCCGGCCGTCGGCGCCGTCGGCGGTGCCGTCGCGTCGTGGCTGCTGCGCGACCACGACTGGCGCTACGTCTTTTACTTCGGCTTCGCGATGACGGTCGCGTTCATCCCGATCGTTTACTTCTTGGTCCCCGAGTCCGTGCACTGGCTTGCGCGCAAGCAGCCCGCCGGAGCGCTCGAGAAGATCAATCGGGCAATGAAGCACATCGGGAAGGCGTCGATTGCGGCGCTCCCCCATGTGTCCGAGGAGACGCGCAAGCGCTCCGTGTCGGACATCTTCCGCCCCGGGCTCATCGCGACGACGTTGATCTGTGCCGCCGCGTATTTCTTCCACATCACCACGTTCTATTACATATTGAAGTGGGTGCCGAACATCGTCGTCGAGATGGGCTTCGCGCAGAGCTCGGCCGGCGGCGTGCTGACCTGGTACATGGCGGGCGGCGCTACGGGCGGCGCCGTGCTCGGCCTCATGACGATTCGCTTCGGCTTGAAGGGTCTCACGATCGGCGTGCTCGTGCTATCGACGGTGCTCGTGGGCATCTTCGGGCAGACGCCGGCTGATCTGAGCCAGTTGAGCACGGTTTGTTTCTTCGCCGGATTCTTCACGAACGCCGGCATCGTCGGCCTATATGCGATCTTCGCGCACGCCTATCCTACGCACGTACGCGCCACGGGCACTGGGTTCGCGATAGGCGTCGGACGCGGCGGATCGGTGCTCGCCCCGGCCGTGGCGGGCTTTCTGTTCGCGGCGGGCTACGGTGTGCCCGCGATCTCGATCGTCATGGCCCTGGGCTCGTTCGTGGCGGCAGGCGTGCTGCTGTTCCTGAAGCTCACTCCCGACGTGCGCGACGAGCAACCCGTGGAGCAAGGAGCGTCGATCCCCGCGAGCTTGAGCCGCGCCACCTAGTCTTCTTGCCCGGAACAAACTCTCATGATGGAAGCTATTGAAAATAGCGCGTATGCCACGTGGGTACGCGAATCGCCGTCGATTTTCGCGTACACGTCGATCCTGTCGCTGCACGCGATTGGGCTCGCGATCATCGTCGGCATCAACTACCTGATCGCGCTGCGGCTCTTGGGCTTCGTCTCGGCCATCCCGCTGCAGCCGTTGCGGAAGCTTTTTCCGTGGATGTACCTGGGGTTCACGATCAATTTGTTCTCGGGCGCGTCGTTGCTCGCGGCCAACTTGACCAACGACCTAGGGAACTGGTTGTTCATCTGCAAGCTAGTGTTCATCGCGCTCGCCATGATCAACCTCGAGCTCACGCGGATTCATGTCTTCGACCGGCCGGGAACCGTGGGGGCGGACGGGCTGCCCAAGAATGCACGCCTGTTCGCTCTGGGCGCTCTCGTTCTATGGGGCTTGGCGATGATCGCGGGCCGCTTCACGGCCTACCCGAACTTCGTCGAAGCGTGGCTTGGCTTCTGAGTGGTGACGAGCGATGGAAGCGTTCTCCAATTTTCTGATCAGCACGGGCATCGGCGACTACGTCGCGGCACACGACTGGGTGTGGCCGCTCTGCGAGACGCTGCACTTCTTCGGCATGTCCGTGCTGCTCGGCACGGTCGGCGTCGTCGACCTGCGCATTCTCGGCGTCGGCAAGGGCATTCCGATTCAGCTGCTGGAGCGGTTCATTCCGCTCGGCATCATTGCGTTCATCGTCAATGCGACGACGGGGTTCATCTTCGTCGCCGGCAATCCCGTCGGCGGACCGATGGAGTACCTGACGAACCTGTCGCTCGGCTTGAAGATGCTCGTCGTGCTGATCGCCGGCATCAACCTCGCGATCTTCTACGGCGCGGGTATCGAACGGAAGCTCGCGGCCGTGCCCGCCGACGGCGACGCGCCGGGCGCGGCGAAGGCCATTGCCGCGGTTTCGCTGACGGCTTGGATCTTCGTGATCATCTTCGGCCGCTTCATCATGTACAACGACACGCTGTTGTACGCCCTCGGGCTCTGAGGTCCGCAAGCGTCAGCTGGCACGTCTACATCGTCCGCTGCGCCGACCGCACGCTGTACACGGGCGTTGCCAAGGACTTGCACGCCCGTCTCGCCGCGCACAATCGCGGCCGCGGTGCGAAGTACACGCGCCAACGCTTGCCCGTGAGGCTCGTGTACGCGGAACCGGCGCCGAATCGCGGCGCCGCGCAGCGGCGCGAGCTCGAGATCAAGCGCATGCCGCGAGCGGCCAAGCGCGCGCTCTGCGCTACTCGACGAACGCGTAGCGCCGGCCGTCCGGCAGGATGATCGCCTTCAAGAAATAAGCGTACGGGTCGTCGTGCGACGGGGCGCCGATTGCCTTGATGGGCTTGCCGACGGCGATCTCGGCGGGATCGAGACCGTGCCGCACGAGCACGTTGGCCGGCGCTCCTTCGACGAAATTGATCGTGCCAGTTGTGCCGTCGGCCTTCGTTACCTTCAGCGTCAGGGCGATGTGCGGATTGCGCAGCTTCAAGGTCTCGACGACGCCTTCGAACGCGATGCTCTGATCCAAGTCGTA
>JBBIJV010000078.1:0-14897 GCA_037445815.1 Rhodospirillaceae bacterium | reverse complement strand
CGGCCGCCCACAAAGCGGCACACTGCGCGACGCGAACGATCTTCATGAGCCGAGCAACCTGACGATATCGTTGTAGAACGCGAACCCCATGAGCGAGATCAAGGCGAAGATGCCGATCTGCTGCGACACCACCATCGCTCGCTCGGACAGCGGCGAGCCTTTCACCCACTCGGCGAGCTGGTAAACGATCTGGCCGCCGTCGAGCACGGGAATCGGCAACAAGTTCAGAATGCCGAGGCTGATGCTGACGACGGCGAGAAAGCTCAAGAACGCGGCAAGCCCGAGGTCGGCGCTGTCGCCTGCGATGTCGGCGATCGACAGCGGCCCCGACATGTTCTTGAGCGACACCTCGCCCACGATCATGTGGCCGATCATCGAGACCGTGAACGCGGCCATCTCCCAGGTCTTCGCGACGGCGCGCGGCAGAGACTCTAGGACTCCGTAGCGCTGCTCGGCGACGAAGTCGAGCCTGTTCGCGCCGATGCGCCCGAACGTGCGTCCCTCCTCGGTGACGCTGTCGAGCGTCGCCGTCAATGTGAGCTCCCGGCCGTCGCGCAGTACGGTGAGATCGACGGTCTCCCCCGGCCGGCTCTGGAGCGCCTCGACCCACGCGGCCCAGCCGTCGATCGGCTCTCCGGCCACCTCGATCACGCGGTCGCCGACGTGGAGGCCCGCGCGCTCGGCGGGCGAGTTTTCCAACACGGAGCCGACGACGGCCGGCCACCCCGGGCGGATACCCAAACGCTCGAACAGCGCCGCGGGCTCAGTCAGCTCCTGGGCGCGGCCGCGCACGTCGAGCTCGACGTCGCGCGTGGCTCCGTCGGGCGCGCGCACGGTGAGGTCGATGACGCCGTCGCCGACGAGCTCGTCGAGGATGCGCAGCGTAGCGCTCTCGAGCGTCGGCGTGGGCTGGCCGCCGATCGACGTGATCTCGTCGCCGACCCGCAGTCCCGCGCGCGCCGCCAAGGAGTCCGGCTCGACGCCGTCGATGAACGGCTTCGCGGCCTGCACGCCGGAGACGAACATCGCCCAGTACGCGAGTATCGCGAAGAGGAAATTGAAGAGTGGCCCCGCGAGCAGCACGCAGACGCGCTGCCACACCGGACGCTGGTGGAATGCGCGATGGCGTTCCTCCGAGACGACGGGGCCCTCGTGCTCGTCGAGCATCTTGACGTAGCCGCCGAGCGGAATCGCCGAGATCCAGTATTGAATGTGATCCGGCCCTCGGCCTTTCCACGCGAGCAGCGGCCGGCCGAAGCCGATCGAGAACCGCAGAACTTTGAATCCGAGCTTGCGGGCGACGATGAAGTGGCCGAGCTCGTGGGCGGCGACCAGCACGCTGATCGCGACGACGAACCACAATGCTCGTTCGAGGATCGAAAAGTCCATTACAGCGGGTACCGCCGGTCCATCGGTGACTTGTGTCTCGGGGGCGTCATTCTAGCCCGGCGCGTCGCGTGCGCGGCACGAGCTCGTCGCCGAACCTCCCGTGTGGCCATGCCGCTACAGACCGCCCCTTCTCCGCGCAGTTCCCGGCTCACGCGATGAGGTTCAGAGCCCACAGCCCGACGACGAAGGCCGGCACCGCCGCCGTCAGGCTGTCGATGCGGTCGAGGACGCCGCCGTGCCCCGGCAGCAGCCGGCCGCTGTCCTTCAAGCCGACGTTGCGCTTGAACATGCTCTGCGTCAGGTCGCCGAGCACCGAGATCAGCGCCGTCGCGACGCCCAGCGCAACGAGGCGGCTCGCGGGCAGCCCGAGCCATGCGGCGGCGAAACCGGCCGCGAGGCCGGCCGTCACGAGCCCGCCCGTGACGCCCTCCCAGGTCTTGCCCGGGCTCACGGCCGGAGCGAGCTTCGTGCGGCCGAGCAGCCGCCCGAAAAAGAACGCTCCTACGTCGGCGGCCCACACGATCAAGAGCAGCGTGAACGCGAGCTCGGCACCGAGCACGCCCTCGCGGTGCAGACGCACGAGCAACGCCCAGGACGGCAACAGCACCGCGATCCCGGCGAGCGCGACGAACGTCGAGCTGAAACTGCGCGGATAACGCACGACGAGCACGAGCGCGAACAGCCACCAAAGGAGCGCCGCGGCCAGCATGATCCCGAGCGCGTGATCGCCGAGCCACGGCCAGGCGACGGCCATCGAGGCGGCGAACAACACCGTGTAGCCGGCTCGACCCGCTGCGGGCAGCTTCGCGAAGCCGCCCCACTCCCAAACGCCCGCGAGCCAGAGCACGCCGAGAACGAACGCGGCCACCGGCGACGAAGTGAACAGAATCGCGCCCGTGATCGCGGCGCCGAAAATGACAGCGGTGATGATCCGCGCGGCCAGCATGCGGGAGCGCGTGGTGCGCTCAGAACTCCATGATCTCGGCTTCCTTGTCCTTCAGCAGCGCATCGATCTGAGCGACGTAGCGATCCGTGAGCTTCTGGATCTCCTCCTCCGCCCTGCGCTCTTCGTCCTCGGCGATCATTTTCTCCTTGCGCAAATCCTTGAGATCGCCGAGCGCTTCGCGCCGCACGTTGCGCACCGACACGCGCGCGCTCTCGGCATGCTGGCGCACGACCTTGACGAGATCGCGGCGCCGCTCCTCCGTCATCGGCGGCAGCGGCACGCGAATGACCTGCCCCGCCGTGACGGGATTCAAGCCCAGCCCCGAGTTGATGATCGCCTTCTCGACGGCGGACACCATGTTCTTCTCCCACGGCGTCACGACGAGCGTGCGGGCGTCCTCGACGGAGATGTTCGCGGTCTGCTTCACGGGCACGTTCGTGCCGTAGTACTCGACCATGACGTGCTCGAGCAAACCCGCGTGCGCGCGCCCCGTGCGCAGCTTGCGCAGGTCTTCCTTGAAAGCTTCGACCGCGCGCTGCATGCGCTCTCCGGCTTCCTTCTTGACGTCGTTGATCATTTGCCCGTCCCCGTTCTCGGCAGGTGATTCATGACCGAAGTGCCGACGGCCTCGCCGACGACCACGCGCACGAGATCGCCGGGATTGTTCAGGTTGAAGACGACGAGGGGTAGGTTGTTCTCACGGCACATCACGATCGCAGTGGCGTCCATGACGCGCAAGTCGTCGGACAGCACCTGGTCGAACGACAGCGCCGGATAGTGGACGGCTTTCGGGTCCTTGACGGGGTCCGCGGAGTAGACGCCGTCGACTTTCGTGGCCTTGATGAGCACGTCGGCGCCGATCTCGATGGCGCGCAGGCTCGCGGCCGTGTCCGTCGTGAAGAACGGATTGCCCGTGCCGGCGGCGAAGATCGTCACGCGGCCCTTCTCGAGATGGCGCACGGCGCGGCGGCGAATGTAGTCCTCGCAGACCTCGTGGATTTGCAGCGCGGACATGACGCGGACGCCCGTGCCCTGGCGCTCGAGCGCGTCCTGCAGCGCCAGCGAGTTGATGACGGTGGCGAGCATGCCCATTTGATCGGCCGTCACGCGATCCATGCCGGCTTCGGCGAGGCCGGCGCCGCGGAAGATGTTGCCGCCGCCGATGACGAGACCGACCTGCACGCCGAGGCCGACGACTTCGGTGACCTCGGAGGCGACGCGGCGAATGACGGCGGGGTCGATGCCGTAGTGCTGCGTGCCGAGCAGGGCCTCGCCGCTCAACTTCAGCAGGATCCGCCGATAGACCGGCGAGCGTTGCGCCATAAACCCTCGCTATAAGCTGCGTCCCGGCCGAGCGCGCGCGTGCGGCACTCTCCGGGAACGCCGCAAGTACTGCTCCCTCGCGCGCGTCTGCTCGCCCACCGACGGCGGGCATGCCGCAATGGCGGGAAAAGATTGCTTCCCTGCGCGCGAGCGCCCCGCAGAGTGCCGCACGCGCACACTCGGCCGGGACGGCAATTTCATTAGATTATCGGCTCTGCGAGGCCTGCGCCATGACTTCCTTTACGAAGTCATCGGTTTTTTTTTCGATGCCCTCGCCGACCTCGTAGCGGCGGAAACCCTTGACCTTGGCCTTGTGCTGCGCGAGCAGGTCGCGGACGCGCTTCTTGTCGTCCTTGACGAAGACCTGGCCCGTCAAGGTGATCTCGTCGACGAACTTGCGCACGCGGCCTTCGACCATCTTGGCCACGATCTCGGGCGGCTTCTTCTCCTCCGCGGATTGCGCCTTGATGATCTCGCGCTCCTTGTCCAGGACGTCCTTCGGCACGTCGTCGCCGGAGACGTAGCGCGGGGCGAGCGAGGCCACCTGCATTGCGAGGTCGCGGGCGAGCTGCGCGTCGCCGCCCTCGACTTCGACGAGCACGCCGATGCGGGTTCCGTGCAGGTACGTGCCGACCGTCGCGCGGCTCTCGATGGCGTCGAACCGGCGCACGGAGATGTTCTCGCCGACTTTGGTCACGAGCTCGAGCCGCAGATCTTCGACGGTGCGTCCGTCGACGGTGCTCTTCAGAAGCGCCTCGAGATTCGCGGGACGCTGCGCGAGAATGACGCCCGCCACTTTGTCGACGAACGCGCCGAAGTTGTCGTCCTTCGCGACGAAGTCCGTCTCGGAGTTGACCTCGAGCACGACATACCGGCCGGCCTTCTCGTCGCTCGCGATCGCGATGCGGCCCTCGGCCGCCACGCGCGACGCCTTCTTGTCGGCTTTGGCCGCGCCGGCCTTGCGCAGATACTCGACCGCGGCATCGATGTCGCCGTTCGTTTCGACGAGCGCCTTCTTGCACTCCATCATTCCGGCGCCGGTGCGCTCGCGCAGCTCTTTGACCAAGGCTGGCTTGATTTCCATTTCCCGAGCCCTCCTGAAACTCGTGAAGAACTACTCGCCGTCGGAGTCTTCGTCTCCGCCTTCGCTCGGCGCGTCGTCGCCGGGCCGTGCCCGTCCCTTCGAGCGCACCTTCGTGACGCGCGCGCGCTTCTTCGCCGGCGCCTTGCGCTGCGGCTTCGCTTCGACCTTCGGTTTGCCGCTCTCGTCGAGCTCGACGAACTCGTCGTCGCCGGTGGGAACTTCGGGGATCGAGGCCTTGCCGTCGAGCACGGCGTCCGCGATGCCTTCGGCATAGAGCTGAATGGCGCGCATCGCGTCGTCATTGCCCGGGATGGGGAGATCGATGCCTTCGGGCGAGCAGTTCGTGTCGACGACGGCGACGATGGGGATGCCGAGCTTGCGCGCTTCGCGCACGGCGATCTCTTCGTGGCCCACGTCGATCACGAACACGGCGTTCGGCAGCGAATCCATGTTCTTGATGCCGCCGAGCGTGCGCTCGAGCTTCTCCTTCTCGCGCACGAGCTTCAGCATCTCCTTCTTCGTGAACTCGACCGTCGCTCCGGGCTCCGTGATCTCCTCGAGCGTCTTCAAGCGCTTGATCGACTGGCGAATCGTCTTGAAGTTCGTGAGCATGCCGCCGAGCCAGCGCTGCGTGACGTACGGCATGCCGCAGCGGGTTGCTTCCGTCTGGATTGCCTCGCGCGCGGCGCGCTTGCTGCCCACGAACAGCAGCGTGCCGCCGTCGGCGACGAGCTTGCGCACGAACTCGCACGCGGCCTTGTAGTGCGGCAGCGTCTTCTCGAGGTTGATGATGTGGATCTTGTTGCGCTCGCCGAAGATGAATTCGGCCATCTTGGGATTCCAGAAGCGGGTTTGGTGCCCGAAGTGCACGCCCGCTTCCAGCATCCGGCGCATGGTGACGTCGGCCATGGAAAGCTCCTCGTGGGTTGAACCTCCACGCGTCTTCTGCGAACGACCCCAGAAGCCTGAGGCACCCCGCCCGCAGTGCTGAGGCGCGTGTGTGAATTGCCTCGGCGCGGTTTGCCTCCGAGGCGCGCGCTTTATACCATACGCCCCTTGCGGCAAACAACGCGAATCCGCGCCGCCAGCGCGGTTTTGCCTCCCCGTTCGACTCTGGATGATTACGATCAAGACGCCTGAGGAGCAGGACAAGATGCGCGTGGCCGGGCGTTTGGCCGCGCAGGTCCTCGACATGATCGCTCCGCACGTCAAGGCCGGCGTCTCGACGGAGGAGCTCGATCGGCTCTGTCACGAGTACATCGTCGGGGAGCTCGGCTCGATTCCGGCGCCTCTGAACTACCGCAGCTCGGCGGGCGCCGCGCCGTTCCCGAAGTCGATCTGCACGTCCGTGAACCACGTGGTCTGCCACGGCATTCCGAGCGACCGGACGCTGCGCAACGGCGACATCGTCAACATCGACGTCACGGTCATCAAGGACGGCTACCACGGCGACACGAGCCGGATGTTCATGGTCGGGCCGCCGTCGATCCAGGCGCAGCGCTTGACGCGCGTCTGCTTCGACGCGATGTGGCGCGGCATCCGCGCCATCCGGCCCGGCGCGCGGCTCGGCGACATCGGCCACGCGATCCAGAGCTACGTCGAGGAGCAGCGCTTTTCCGTCGTGCGCGAGTACTGCGGCCACGGCATCGGCCGCGTCTTCCACGAGGATCCGCAGGTGCTGCACTACGGCCGGCCCGGAACAGGCATCGAGCTCGTGCCCGGAATGACGTTCACGGTGGAGCCGATGGTCAACGCCGGCAAACGCGAGGTGAAGCTGTTGTCGGACGGCTGGACGGTCGTCACGAAGGACCATTCGCTGTCGGCTCAGTGGGAGCACACGGTGCTCGTGACCGACACGGGTTTCGAGGTTCTGACGTTGAGCCCGGCAGACCCGAGCTCGGGGCCCGAATGAGGAACCCCGAAGCCACGGAGGATCTCCTGATCGACCGCAGCGCGCTCGAGCTCGCGCTGCGCGGCGACGTGAGTCCGATCAAAGCTTTCCGCGACGCGCTGAAAGCGGCGAACGACCGGCTCGGCGAGCGGTTCCGCCGCAACGAGCCCATCGAGACGCTCGTCGCGGGCCGCGCAGAAGTCGTCGACCAGGTGATCATCGCCTGTTGGAAGCATTTCGCCTCACCCGTGCTCGACGCCGCGGATCTCGTGGCCGTCGGCGGCTACGGCCGCGGCGAGCTGCATCCGCACTCCGACATCGACCTCCTGGTGCTCTTCGAGAGCGCCTCGAACAAGACCGACGACGCGATCGGCCGCTTTTTGACGTTCCTCTGGGACATCGGCCTCGAGGTCGGCCACAGCGTGCGCACGCTCGACGACTGCGAGGCGCAGGCGCGCGGCGACGTCACGGTGCTGACCACGCTCATGGAGACGCGGTTGCTCAACGGGCCGGGCAGGCTGTTCGGGGAGCTGCCGAAGCGCATCGGCACGGACAGGATGTGGGACAGCGCGGAGTTCTTCCGCGCGAAGCTCGAGGAACAGCGTGCTCGTCACGCGCGCTATCACGACACGGCGTACAACCTCGAGCCGAACGTGAAGGGCAGCCCCGGCGGCTTGCGCGACATCCAGATGATCGGCTGGCTCGCGCAGCGGCACCTGGGCACGCGCACGCTCGAAGAGCTCGTCGATCACCAGTACCTGACCCCGGGGCAGCTGCGCATCCTGATACTGGGGCGCGGCTTCCTCTGGCGCATCCGCTTCGGGCTGCATTTGCTGACGGGCAGGCGCGAGGACCGCCTGCTGTTCGATCACCAGGTGAAGCTCGCGCAGATGCTGGGCTACGAGGACGCGAGCTTCACGCTCGCCGTCGAGCAGCTCATGCAGCGGTACTACCGCACGGTCATGGAGCTGAGCCGCCTGAACGAGATGCTGCTCCAGCTCTTCGAAGAAGCGATCCTGCTCGACAAGAACGACCCGCCCATTCCGCTTGGGCCCCGTTTCCAGAGCCGCAACGGCTACTTGGAGGCGGTCGACGACCAGGTCTTCGCGCGCGAGCCGTCGGCGCTGCTCGAGATGTTCCTGCTGCTCGAGCAGCACCTCGAGCTGCGCGGCGTCAACGCGCGCACGATCGCGCTCGTCAAGCAGCATCTGTGGCTCATCGACGAGGAGTTCCGCCAGAACCCACGCCACCACCGCTTGTTTCTAGACATCCTGCGCGCGCCGCAGGGGGTGACGCGCACGCTCAAGCGGATGAACACCTATGGCGTGCTCGGGCTGTACATTCCGGCGTTCGGCCGCATCGTCGGCCGCATGCAGTACGACCTGTTCCACGCTTACACGGTCGACGCGCACACGCTGTTCGTCGTCGAAAACCTGCGCCGCTTCGCGCTGCCGCGCTTCGACAAGGAATTCCCGTCGTGCAGCGCCGTCATGCAGCGGCTCGAGAAGCCCGAGGTCGCATATCTCGCCGGGCTCTTCCACGACATCGCGAAGGGCCGCGGCGGCGATCACTCGGACTTGGGCGCCGTCGACGCCGAGGCGTTCTGCCTCGAGCACGGCATGAGCCGCTACGACGCGCGCCTCGTCGCCTGGCTCGTGAAGCACCACCTGCTGCTGTCGCTGACGGCGCAGAAGAAGGACATCAACGACCCGAACGTCGTCAACGAGTTCGCGCGCACGGTGGGCGACCAGACGCACCTCGACTATCTCTACGTGCTCACCGTGGCCGACGTGCGCGGCACGAACCCGAAGATCTGGAACTCCTGGAAGGAGTCGTTGTTCGCGGAGCTGTATCAGGCGACGCGCCGCGCGCTGCGCCGCGGCGTCTCGAACCCGATCGACAAAGACGAGTTCATCACGGCCCGACAGGCGCAGGCCGAGCAGCTTCTCGCGCAGGCGGGCCTCAATCGCGAGAGCTACCAGTCGATCTGGCAGCAGTTCACGGAGGAGTACTTCCTGCGCCATCGGCCGGAAGAGATCGCGTGGCACACGCGCGTGCTCGCCGAGAGCGCGACGCCCGGCGCGATCAGCGTCGACGTCAACGACGTGGTGGTGCCGGGGCTCACGGCCGTCGCCGTGTACTCGCCCGAGGAAACGCGCTCGTTCGCCCGGGCGACGGCCGTGCTCGACGAGCTCGGCCTCACGATCGTCGATGCGCGCATCGTGCCGCTCGCGGAGTCGAGCCTCGACACCTACTGCGTGCTCGAAAGCGACGGCAGCGCCATCACGGACCGCCGCCGGCTCGACGAGATCGAGCATGGGCTATTGAAGGCGCTGACGGCCGGCAAGGATCACGCGTTCAGAGTCACGCGGCGCGCGCCGCGGCAGGTGCGCATGTTCTCGACGCCCGTGCAGGTCACGATCTCGCGCGACGGCACGAACGCGCGCACGATCGTCGAGCTCGTGGCCGGCGACCGGCCCGGGCTCTTGTTCGAGATCGCCAAGATCTTCGACGAGCAGAACGTCGCGCTCAAGAATGCGAAGATTCTCACCGTCGGCGAGCGCGCCGAGGACGTCTTCTTCGTGACGAGCCCGGACCACCAGCCGCTCGACGAGGCCGCCTGCGAGCGGCTCGGCCAAGCGCTGCGCGAAGGCCTCGCCGATTCGCGCGGCTGACGATCACTCGAGGAACCAACCGTGAGCAGCCCGCAGACGATCATCGAAGCCGCGTGGGAACGCCGCGCGGAGCTATCCCCCGCGCGCGCCGACTCGGAGCTGCGCTCTGCCGTCGACGAATGCCTGGCGGGGCTCGACTCGGGGAAGCTGCGCGTTGCCGAGCCGCGCGACGGCCGTTGGGTCGTGAATCAGTGGCTCAAGCAAGCGGTACTGCTGTCGTTCCGGATCAACGACAACCGCATCGTCGAAGGCGGCTATACGCGGTTCTTCGACAAGGTCCCGGCGAAGTTCGCGCAGTTCGACGCCGAGCAGTTCAAGCGCGGCGGCATGCGCGTAGTGCCGGACGCCGTCGTGCGCCGCGGCGCGTACATCGCGCCCGACGTCGTGCTCATGCCGTCGTTCGTTAACATCGGCGCGTACGTCGACGAAGGCACGATGGTCGACACGTGGGCCACGGTCGGCAGCTGCGCGCAGATCGGCAAGCGCGTGCACCTTTCGGGCGGCGTCGGCATCGGCGGCGTGCTCGAGCCGCTGCAGGCCGCGCCGACGATCATCGAGGACGATTGCTTCGTCGGCGCGCGCTCCGAGGTCGTCGAGGGCGTCGTCGTCGAGCGCGGCAGCGTGCTCGGCATGGGCGTCTATATCGGCCAGAGCACGCGCATCTACGACCGCGAGACGGGTGAGATCCACTACGGCCGCGTACCGGCGGGCTCCGTCGTCGTGGCCGGCAACCTGCCGTCGAAGGACGGCAAGTACTCGCTCTACTGCGCCGTGATCGTCAAGAAGGTGGACGAAAAGACGCGCGGCAAGACCTCCCTGAACGAGCTACTGCGCACGGCCGACTGAGCGCCCGTCGAGCGGCGAAGTTCGCACCGACCGCTCGGCGCCGAGTGCCGCTCCCGTCATTGCTGCCAAGGATAGACGCCGATGTTCGGCTGCGGCGGTTCCAGTGGCCGGTCATAGATAGCCCACCCCGCGGGCATTGCGAGTGTCGCTCCACGCCCCAGCGCGGCGCGGATAAACAACATTACAATTGTTGATAATCCGCAATCCGAATGTAGACTGTCCGCATGTCCGATATTGCCGCCCCCCCGGAGCGCGTGCTACCCCGCGCCGTGGCGCGCTTGCTCGGGACTGCCCTCGCGACGATGCGCGTCGTCGTCGTCACCGGCCCGCGGCAAGCCGGCAAGAGCACGCTCGTGCGCACGCATCCCGAGACGGCGGATCTGCCGTATTTCAATCTCGACCGTCCCGCCACATTGCTCCGCGTGCGCGCCGGCCGGGACGCTTTCGTGCGCAGCGAATCGCGCATGACGATCGACGAGGTGCAACGTGATCCGGAGCTGCTTCTTGCCATCAAGGCCGCCGTAGACGACGACCGGCGCCGGGTCCCGGGCCGCTTCGTTCTCACGGGCTCGGCCAACCTTCTCATGATGAAGCACGTGAGCGATTCGCTCGCGGGCCGCGCGTACTATCTTCGGCTCCAGCCGCTCACGCGCCGGGAGCAAGCGGGTCGAGGCACGGCCGGCATCTGGACGGAGCTGTTCGAAACCCCCCCCGGCGACTGGCTCGCGGCCGTGCGTGCGCAAGAGGTACCGTCCGAAGACTGGCGCGCAGCCGTCCGGCGCGGGGGGTTTCCCGGCGCGGCCGTGCAATTGCACGACGACCAAGCGCGCTCGCTATGGTTCGACGGGTACATCGCCACGTACTTGGAGCGCGACCTGCGCGACCTCCAGGCCGTAAGCAACCTGCAGGATTTCCAGGCCTTGATGCAAGCGTCGGCCTTGCGCATCGGCAACTTGCTGAATCACGCCGAGCTGGCGCGCGACGTGCGCATGCCACCCACCACTGCCCATCAGTACATGAGCTTGCTCGAGACGTCTTTTCAGGTCACGCGGCTGCCGGCGTTCGCGAGCAACCGCACCAAGCGCCTGATCAAGACTCCGAAACTTTATTGGAACGACGTCGGCCTCGCCCTGCATCTCGGGGGCGGCGAGCCGCTCGGGGCGCATCTGGAGAACTACGTGCTCACCGACTTGCTCGCCTGGCGCGACACCGAGACTCCTCGTCCGGAGATTGCCTATTGGCGCACGGCACACGGTGAAGAGGTCGACTTCGTCGTCGACCGTAAGCGCAAGCTGTTGGCGATCGAGGTCAAGTCCGGCGGCGAGCCGGCGCCGCGCGACGCGGCGCACCTTTTCAGCTTCCTACGACAGTACGGGGCCCGCGCCTTGGGCGGCATCGTCTTGCACGGCGGCGAGGAGAGCTACTGGCTCGGCGACAGGGTCCTCGCGGCGCCCTGGTGGAGAGTGCTCTAGGCGCGTGATCCGCGCCGCTCCCTCACCGCTGCCAAGGATTGACTCCGGGCTCGCCACCTCGTGGTCCGAACCTCGACTCGCCTGCTTCCCGAGGCGGGTCCTGCGGCAGCCAGCGGCCCGACGTCGCGCAAGGATCAGCCGCCGAAACGGGCGGACGGTAGAGGCTCGCGTAGGCTTGGTCGAAGTAGCGCTGCGCGGTGCGGCCGGTCGGATCCGTGAAGGTGACGATCTCCCTGTATCCCAGCCCATCGACTTGGCGAAGGTAGTCGGAGACCCCGTACTCACCTCCCTCGGCTTGGGCTGCCTTCATGCCTTCCACCCAGATATCCTGGAGCGACCGTTCGAGCACGACACGGCGCGCGCCCGGCAGCTTCTCTCGCAGCTCGACCACCGACTCGTTGAAGCCGTCCTCGCTGCTCGCGTCGATGTGCATCGAGCGCCATCCGTCGGCGCTCGCCGGGCCGGCAACCACGAACGCCAACACACTCACGGCAAGCTTCAGCATTGGAAGCCCTCCCATCGTGGTCATCAAAGAGCGAAAGCTTCGCAGCTGAAGGATAGCGGCGGATCGAGCCCGCTGCAGCCGTTCCTGCGCGGACGGCCGCCGGCGAGGTCGAACGGCCACCTGAACGGCCGTCAACCGAACCGGCCGGTGATGTAGTCCTCGGTGAGCTTGTGGCGGGGGTTCGTGAAGATGTCGTCGGTATCGCCGACCTCGATGAGCCGGCCCAAGTGGAAGTACGCCGTCCGCTGCGAGACGCGCGCCGCCTGCTGCATGGAGTGCGTGACGATCGCGATCGCGTAGTTCTGCTTCAGCTCGTCGATGAGGTCCTCAATGCGCGCCGTGGCAATCGGGTCGAGCGCCGAGCACGGCTCGTCCATCAGGATCACGTCGGGGTTCACGGCGATCGTGCGCGCGATGCAAAGGCGCTGCTGCTGGCCGCCGGAAAGCCCCGTGCCCGGCGTCTCGAGCCGGTCCTTCACCTCGCTCCACAGCCCGGCGCGCTCGAGGCTGCGCTGCACGATCTCGTCGAGCTCGGCGCGGTCGCGCGCGAGCCCGTGAATGCGCGGCCCATAGGCGACGTTGTCGTAGACCGACTTCGGGAACGGGTTCGGCTTCTGAAACACCATGCCGACGCGCGCGCGCAGCATGACCACGTCCATGTGCTTCGCATAGATGTCCTCGCCGTCGAGCGTGATGCTGCCGGTGATGCGCGCCGACTCGATCGTGTCGTTCATGCGGTTCAAGCAGCGGATGAACGTCGACTTGCCGCAGCCCGACGGCCCGATCAGCGCGATGACCTCGTTGCGCCCGATGTCGAGGCTCACGCTCTGGATCGCGTGGTTGGCGCCGTAGTACACGTCGACGGCGCGCGCCTGCATGACGGGGTTCGCCGCCGTGAAATCGCCCACCGTGCGGTAGCCCTCCGCGGCCGTGGGCTTGGCCTTGGGCGCGTGCGCGGACGGCGCTCGCGCCGCTTCTGTAGCAGTGTCTGGCACGGCGTTGCCCATCATTGGTGCGGCGTGGCTCACATCCTACCCCAAGCCGCTCAGTGGCGACGCTCGAAACCGCTCGGCCACGACGGTTGCGAACGGATGGACCTTCGATGAGCCGACGATCCTGAGGTAATCTCGCACGGCCCGCGCGTAGCTTCGGGGCGGCCGCGGCGAGCCACGCGAGCAACGTTCCGGCGAGCCGGCGACTGCGTGAGCCCGGCCGAGCGTCGATCCGCATGAACCCTCCCGGTCGATTTGCGCACCCCGGCGGGCCGCGCAGCAGTTAGGATGACGCCCGAAGGAGCCTGGTCCGATCATGTCGAGAATTCGTTGCAGCCGATGGACACGCTGACCCTGGCTCGTGAGCTGATTCGCCGCGCGTCGGTGTCCCCGGCCGACGCCGGCTGCCAACAATTGATCGGCGGCCTGCTGACGAGCGCGGGATTCGCCGTCGAGCACATGCGGTTCGGCGAGGTCGACAACCTCTGGGCACGGCGCGGTCGCGCCGCCCCGGCGCTCGTCTTCGCCGGCCACACCGACGTCGTCCCGGCCGGGCCGCGCGAGCAATGGAGCGTCGAGCCGTTCGAGGGCGTCGTGCGGGACGGAACGCTGATCGGCCGCGGCGCGGCGGACATGAAGGGCAGCCTGGCCGCGATGATCAACGCGAGCCGGCGCTTCGCGGAACGCTATCCCGCCAGCGCGGGCTCGCTAGGCCTCCTGATCACGAGCGACGAGGAAGGCGCGGCCGACGACGGCACGCTGAAGGTCATGGAGAGGCTCGCGGCGCGCGGCGAGACGTTCCAGTACTGCGTCGTCGGCGAGCCGTCGAGCACGGCGAAGCTCGGCGACACCGTGAAGATCGGCCGCCGCGGCAGCCTGTCGTGCCTCATGACGATTCGCGGCGTGCAGGGGCACGTCGCGTATCCGCTCCAGGTGGACAACCCGATGCACGCGTTCGCGAAGTTCGTGGGCGCGATGACGCGCGAGCCGATCGACGAAGGCAACGAGCACTTTCCGCCGACGACGTTTCAGATGGTGAACGTGCACAGCGACGCCGGCGCGCCGAACGTCGTGCCCGGCGAGCTCAAGTGCCGATTCAATCTGCGCTACTCGAACGTCTGGACCCACGAGGAGCTCGCCGCGCGCGTCGAGCGGCAGCTCACGGCGCTCGGCATCGACTACGAGCTCCGCTGGCGCGTCGCGGGCAAGCCGTTCCTCACGAAGCCCGGCCGCCTCACGGGGGCCGTGCAGGCCGCCGTGCGCGAGGCGACGGGACTCACGCCCGAGCTCTCGACGAGCGGCGGCACGTCGGACGGCCGATTCATCGCGCCGTACGGCATCGACGTCGTCGAGCTCGGCCCGATCAACGCCACGATCCACAAGGTCGACGAGCACGTCTCGATCGCGGACCTCGAGCGCCTCGAGCAGATTTACTTCCGGATCGCCGAGCGATTGCTCGTCGAGTGAGGGCTGCGGGCTAGCGGAAGCTCGAGCTCCGCCCGTCGGAGACGCGCGACCAGTTCGCCACGACGGCCAACGCTGCCAGCGCGACGAACCAAATGAATACCCACGCCGGCATCGTGAGCCCCAGGAACGACCAGTCGATGTTCGCGCACTCGCCGGAGCCCGTGAAGATCATCGATAGGCCCTGGAGCGGGCCGAACGTCTCCATGATGTAGTCGTAGCCGGGCCCGCAAGCCGGGACCTCCGACGGCGGCAGGTTCTGGAGCCGCACGTGCCAGCCCGAGACGCCGGCGCCCGCGAGCGCAGTGAG
>JBBIJV010000077.1:0-14968 GCA_037445815.1 Rhodospirillaceae bacterium | reverse complement strand
GGCCACGGAGCAGCTGATCGCGGCCGGCTGGGGCTTCGCGTCGCTGCGGCCCACGAGCGTGCAGGCCGACAACGGCGCGGGGCTCAGGCGCGGCATCATCGGGCTCGTGAACAAGGGGCAGCCGCGCAGGCCCGACGACTGGGGTGCGCTGCGCGCGTGGGCGTGGGGCGCGTCGCGCGGGCTCGATTACCTCGAGACGCACCCCGCCGTCGACGCGCGGCGCGTCGGCGTCGAAGGCGTCTCGCGCTACGGCAAGGCGGCGCTCGTCGCGATGGCATTCGATCCGCGCTTCGCCGTGGTGCTCGTCGGCTCGTCGGGGGAGGGCGGCGCGAAGCTCCATCGCCGCAACTTCGGCGAAGCCGTCGAGAACCTGACGGCGGCCGGCGAGTATCACTGGATGGCCGGAAATTTCCTGAAGTACGGCACCGAGGAATCGACGTTCGGCCGCATGGACGCCGGCGACTTGCCCGTCGACGCGCACGAGCTCATCGCGCTCTGCGCGCCGCGTGCCGTGTTCTTGAGCTACGGCGTCCCGGAAAAAGGCGACGCGCTCTGGCTCGATCAGCAGGGCAGCTTCATGGCGGCCGTGGCTGCGCAGCCGGTCTTCCGCCTACTCGGCGCGAAGGATCTCGGCCGCTCCGACGACTACCGCACCGAGAAGATGCCGCCCGTCAACGTCGGCTTGCTCGACGGTGCGCTCGCCTGGCGGCAGCACGACGGCGGCCATACGGACGGGCCCAACTGGCGTTATTTCATTCCGTGGGCGAACCGGCAGCTCGGCTCGCCGCGGTAACGTCGCGCCGCGCGCGGGCCGCGCTAGAAGTCCGCGATCGCCGTGACGGAGGCCGGCGCCTCGTCGAGCACGAGGTGGCCGGCGTTGTCGAACAGCATCACCTTGGCGTTCGGCAACGCGTTGGCCCAGGTCGCGTGCTGAGCGACCGGCGTAAGCCGGTCTTGCTTGCCCCAGACGAGCAGCGTCGGCATGGTCAGGCGATGCAAGTAGCGCGGCAGCTTCTCGTCGAACGTGCAATTGCCGTCGCCGAGCACGCGCGCCGCCGTCGCGGCTTCCTTGACGCGCTCGGCGATGAAATCGGGCGACGGCTCGCCTTTGGGCAGGTGCTTGATGACGGTGTCGGGATCGTGCGCCAATAGCGCCGGCAGCCCTTCGGGCGGCACGGTGAGGAAGTTCACGGTTGGTTGGCCCGGAGGCACGGGGATGCCGATCGGGCAGACGAGCACGAGCTTCTCGATTCGCGCGCCGTGCTCGATGGCGAACTTCGTGGCGATGAAGCCGCCCATCGACTGGCCGACGAGGCGCACTTGACGAAGCTCGAGCGCGTCGAAAAGCTCGAGGTAGTGGAGCACGTAGTCATGGACGTCCGTGACGGCCGGGTCGTCGGCCGACTCGCCGAAGCCGGGGTGATAGGGGATGACGACGTGGAACCTGCGAGCCCAGGGGCCGGCGAAGTCGAAGCGCGTGGCCGTGCCGGCGCCGTGCAGGTAGACGAGCGGCGGCCCGCTGCCGGCTTCGAGAACTACGGTGTCGATGCCATTGATTTTCAACGTCCGGCGAGTGAAATGAGTCACGACTTGCATCCCCCGTTCAACGTAAGCTTGAGCTCACAAGGCACCATGGCGGCCGATTCAGCTCGCGTTCAGAGCCCCTCAGCCACCGTACACGCGTCGACGATGACCCGAAAGGCCCCCATTCGCCTGCCCGTGCGGCTGCTCGCGACCGCAGCGCTGGTCTCGCTCGTGGCCGGCGCGAGCGCGGAGGGCGTCTACGAGCCGGTCCCGCTCAAGGATAAAGAGCACCGGCTCATCGAGGAATCGCAGGAGCTGAACGGGTACTTCGCGCGTCAGTCGCTGCTCTACACGGACCCGCGCGTCGTCGGGCTCGTCGAGAGCGTCGGGCGCAGCCTCGCGCCGCCGCCGACCGACGACTACATCGACTACCGGTTCTTCGTGCTGCGCGATCCGTCGCCGAACGCGTTTGCGCTGCCGAACGGCGACATTTACATGCACACGGGCATGCTCGCGCGGCTCACGGATACGGCGCAGCTCGCGGCGATCCTCGCGCACGAGATCAACCACGTCGCCGGCCATCATTCGATCGTCAACTTCCGCTCGGCCAACAAGAAGATCGTCGCGAGCATGGTGTTGACGGGCGTGTTCGGCGGCATCGGCAGTATCATCTCGACGGGCTTGAGCGCCTCGATGTACGGGTTCAGCCGCGAACTCGAGCAGGAGGCCGACGATCACGCTGTGCCGCTCATGATTGCGAGCCCGTACGACGCGCACGCGCTGCCCGAGATCTACGACATCCTGGCGCGCGACTACGAGGGCATCACGCCGCGCATACCGACGATCTGGAGCACGCACCCGCAGCTCGAGGCGCGCGCAGCGCGCACGCGCGAGCAGGTGGCCGGCGCGCCGAGCGGCCGGCGGGATACGGCCGAGTTCGACGATGTGGTGTACTCGGTGCGGACGATGACGATTCGCGACTACATTCAAGACGACTATCCGCGCACCGCCGTCGCGCTCGCCACGAGCCTCGCGGCGCGCTATCCCGAGCAGCCCGAGCCGCTGCAACTGACCGGCGACGCCTGGTCGGCCATGGGCCCGCTCACGGAGATCGACGAAGAGGAGTTGAGCAACCGTGAGCGCATGCGCAATGCGAACCGCAGGCTGTCCCGCACGCGCCAAGAGCGCGCCGCGCAGCTGCTCGAGACGCCCGAAGGGCAGGCGGCGCTGCGCGCGAATCTCGGCCGTGCCCGCGAGGCCTACGAGCGGGCGCTCATCCTCGACGCGAATTACGCACCGGCGCACCGAGGCCTCGGCGAGGTCGCGGAAAAGCTCGACGAGCCGCGCGCCGCGGCGGCCGCATATGTCGAATATCTGCGCAAGGCGCCCGACGCCGGCGACCGTGCCGTCGTCGTTGCGCGGCTGCGCACGCTGCGCGACCGCTTACGAACCGAGGAGACGAGCAATGATGCGACGAGTACTGACTAGCGTGGCGGCCGCGGTTGCGCTCACGAGCGGCGCTGCGGCGAACGCCGCGATGCACGCGACGAAGGAATTCGAGGAAGGCGCGACGCGGCCGCGATCGATAGCCTTCTTGCCGCCGCAGGCCTCGCTGATCAAGAAGAAGGTCATCCAGACCGAGCAACAGATCGAGAAAAGCGGCGAGCTCGCCGATTATCTCGGCGCCGGCGTCGAGGCGGCGTTCAAGGCGCAGGGCTACGACGTGCGGGTGCTCATGCCGAGCGACGTCAGCGCCGATCCCGAGCTGCAGGAGCTCGTGCTCGACGCGAGCCGCCGCTACGCGGAGATGCTGACGCAGGTGCGCATGCGGCTGCCGCGCCAGATCGCGAAGCGCCGCTACGAGGCCGGCGACGAGATGCGCGTGCTGGCTTCGAAGCTCGGCGTCGACGCCGTCGGCTTCGCGGAGATCCAAGTTTTCGCCGCGGCCGCCGGCGCGTCGGCCGTCTCGATCTTGACGGGCTTCGGCTCCGCCGGCTCGAGCACGCTGATCTCCGTCAGCGTCATCGACGGCAAGACCTCGAACATCGAGGCCTTCTTCGTCCCGCCCGTGATGCGGCGCGGCTCGCTCGCGGGCTACGATGCCATCATGGCCGACCCGGCCGGCAAGATCGCGGAGCTGACGGAAGCCACGCTGCGCGACCTTCCACAGGTCGACGCCGCGGCGCGCTCGTCGAGCGACGAGGAAAGCGACGAGGACGTGTTGTCGGACGTCGAAGAATTACTCGAAAATTAGCCTCCTCGCGGCCCTTGCCCGCGAGCCCGCGGGTCAGGGTCCGCCGCATTGCAAACACCGAGAATCACCGAGCTTCCTTATCGGGATGCGGTTGCAGAGCAGTTCCGCACGCTCGCGGGCCTGCCGTGGGCTGCGTGGCTCGATAGCGCGGCCGCGGACTCGCACGAGCGGTTCGACATCCTCGTCGCGGACCCCTATGTCACGCTGCGGACGTGCGGCGCGACCACGGAGATCGCGCGCGTCGGCGCCGCGACGAGCGAGTCGCAACGCGCGCCGCTCGAGCTGCTGCGCGAGGAGCTCGGCGACGTCGCGCCGAGCGTGCCGGGCCTGCCGTTCTCGGGCGGCGCCCTAGGGTATTTCGGCTACGATTTGGGCCGGCGGCTCGAGCGCATCCCGTCGCTCGCCGCCGCCGACATCGCGATGCCCGATCTCGCGATCGGTCTCTACGATTGGGCCGTGGTCGTGGATCATGGCGCGCGGCGCACGTGGCTCGCCGGCAACGGGCGCGACGCGCGCACGTTCGCGGTTTGGGACGCGCTCGTCTCGCGCTTGACGGGCGAGCCGCCGTCTGCGCCGCCCGCGTTTCGCGTGCTTGGCCCGCCGCGGCCGAACTTGAGCCGCGACGAGTACGCGCGCGCGTTCCGCGCCGTGCAAGACCACATCCGCCGCGGCGATTGCTATCAGGTGAACCTCACGCAACGGTTCGAGACCGAAGCGGAGGGCGACGCGTGGCACGCGTATCTTCGCTTGCGCGCCATCAACCCGGCGCCGTTCGCGGCCTACCTCGATTGGCCGGACGGCAAGATCGCATGCTCGTCGCCGGAGCGATTCCTGCGCGTGCAGGGTCGGCGCGTCGAGACGAAGCCCATCAAGGGCACGCGGCCGCGCTCGGCCGATCCGGACCGCGACCGCGCGCTCGCCGAGGAGCTGCGCACGAGCGCGAAGGATCGCGCCGAGAACGTCATGATCGTCGATCTCTTGCGCAACGATCTCGGCAAAGTTTGCGTGCCGGGCTCCGTGCGCGTCAGTAAGCTGTTCGGCGTCGAGTCGTTCGCGAGCGTGCATCAGCTCGTCAGCACCGTCGAAGGCCGGCTCGCAGAAGGCGTCCACGCGCTCGATCTCGTCGCCGCGTGCTTCCCGGGCGGCTCGATCACGGGCGCGCCGAAGGTCGCGGCGATGAAGATCATCGAGGAGCTCGAGCCGCAGCGGCGCAGCGTCTACTGCGGCTCGATCGGCTACGTCGGCTTCGACGGCAACATGGACTCGAACATCGCGATCCGAACCCTGGTGCAGCAGGGCGGGCGCGTGTACACGTGGGCGGGCGGCGGCGTCGTGGCCGATTCGGAGGTGGACGCCGAGTATCAGGAGAGCCTGGACAAGGCAGCCGCGATGCTGGCCGTCATGGGCGGCGCGGTGCGCTAGCGCTACCGCCGCCGATGCATCGCGTTCGACGGCGACTCCAGGGCATCCACGCGTCGGGCCCACGAAGGCATACGTGCGCCGTGGGGCGATCGAATTCATTTCTGCCCGGGCTGCGGTTGCGTGGCGTACTGGCGCGGGATCCGAGTCGGGAACGACGGTCGACGGCGTATCGCGGTCAACGTGCGGGCTGCGCACGAGCCGCCAAGTGCGGACCGCGATGCGGTACATTGCAAGCGGGACGCGACTGCGACGATGCCGACGATGAGAACCAGCTTTCTGCTCCTCTGCGCCCTGCCGACCGCTCAGGCTTTCGCCGGCGGCCTGACGCCCAAGGACCTTGCTTCCTTGGCGCGTCTGTCCGACCCACAGGTTTCTCCGGACGGCTCGAGCGTGGTCTATGTCTTGCGCGAGACCGACCTCGACGCGAACCGCGGCCGCACGGACCTGTGGCTGCTCGATCTCGACGAAACGGACGCCGAGCCGCGCCGTCTCACGGCGCACGCCGAGAACGACGCTGCGCCGCAGTGGAGCGCCGACGGCGCGTGGATTTACTTCATTTCCGGGCGCTCCGGCAGCGACCAGGTCTGGCGCATCTCCGCCTCCGGCGGCGAAGCGACGCAGGTTACGGATTTCGCCGTAGACGTGGCCAATCTCTTGGTGCCGCCGCGAGGGAACCGCATCGCGTTCACCGCGAGAGTTTTCGCGGATTGCGAGAACCTCGCCTGCACGCGCGAACGGCTGGACCGAGCAAGCGAGAGCCAGCGCGACGGCATGCTGTTCGACCGGCTCTTCGTCCGCCACTGGGATACCTGGATGGACGGCCGCCGCTCGGCGCTCTACACCGTGGCCGTCGATGAGCACGGCCGTGCGGCCGGCGAGCCGATCAAAGTTTCGGGCGATCTCGACGGCGACGTGCCCTCCGTGCCGTTCGGCGGCCGCGAGGAGATTGCATTTTCCGCGGACGGCGAGACACTCTTCTTCGCGCTGCGTGAAGCCGGCACCACCGAGCCGCGCTCGACGAACCTCGACATCTTCCGCGTGCCCGCGGACGGCTCGGCGGCCCCCGAGAACTTGACCGCAGACAACGACGCCGCCGACACGCATCCGATCGTTTCCCCGGACGGTCGGCTGCTCGCGTGGACCGCGATGCGTCGGGCGGGCTACGAGTCGGATCGGCTCGAGGTCATGTTGCGCGATCTGAGGAGCGGCGCGACGCGCAGCCTCACGGCGGGCTGGGACCGTTCCGTCGGCGATTTCGTCTTCGCCGCAGACGGCCGCACGCTGTACGCCACCGCGAACCACCTCGGCACCACGCCGCTTTTCGCGATCGACGCCGACACCGGCGCGGTGAGGCAGCTGACGGAAGGACTTTCGGCGGCTGCGCCCCAGGTGGCGAACGGCCGCCTGATCTACGTGCGCGACTCCCTCGCGGCGCCCGCGGATCTCTACAGCTTGGCGCTCGCGGGCGGCGAGCCGAAGCGGCTCACCGCCGTCAATGCCGACGCGCTCGGCGGCGTGGAGCTCGCCGACTACGAGCAGTTCAGCTTCGCCGGCGCCGGCGGGGATACGGTGTACGGCTACGCGATGCGGCCGGTCGGGCTCAGGCGCGGCGCGAGATATCCCATCGCGTTCCTCATCCACGGCGGCCCGCAGGGCTCGTTCGGCGAAGGCTGGAGCTATCGGTGGAATCCGCAGACCTACGCTGCGCTGGGCTACGGCGTCGTGATGGTCGACTTCCACGGCTCGACCGGCTACGGGCAGCACTTCACGGATGCGATCAACCGCGACTGGGGCGGCAAGCCGCTCGAAGACCTGCAACGCGGGTTGGCCGCCGCGATCGAGCGATTTCCTTGGCTCGACGGGGACAAAGCGTGTGCACTCGGCGCCTCCTACGGCGGCTACATGGTGAACTGGATCGCCGGCAACTGGCCGGACCGCTTCCGCTGCCTCGTGAATCACGCAGGTCTGTTCGACCTGCGCAGCTTCTACTACGCAACGGAGGAGCTTTGGTTCCCGGAGTGGGACATGGGCGCGGCTTACTACGAGGACCCCGAAGCGTACGAGCGCTTCAACCCGGCGACCCGCGTGCGCGAGTGGCGCACGCCGATGCTCGTGACTCACGGCGCCAACGACTTCCGCGTGCCGGTGGAGCAGGCGCTCGGCGCGTTCACGGCGCTACAGCGCCGCGGCATCCCGTCGCGGCTCTTGATCTTTCCGGACGAGAACCATTGGGTGCTGTCGCCGGCGAGCTCGATCCAGTGGCACGAGACGGTTGCCGCGTGGCTCGCGGAGCATCTTCAGTCCGGTTCACGGTGACGCTGTGCTTGCCGCCGCGTAGACCTCGACCTCAGCTGGGGCGCGGCAGCATCTCGGCCTCCCAAGCCTCGTAGCGGCCCTTGAGTGCCGCGAATCGCGCGGGGTCTCGGGCCTTCAAGTCCCACTTCTCGCCGGGATCGACGGCGAGGTCGAACAGGAACTCGGCGTCGCCGTCCTGCAAGTACTTGAAGCGCCCGACGCGCGCAGCTGCGCGCGTGCGCGTGCGCCAGAACAATTCGCGGTCGTAGATCTCGCGCTGACCGGTCAGCACGGGCAGCAGGTTCTCGCCGTCGAGCATGCCGTCCGCCGGCGCGCCGGCCACGGCGAGAATCGTCGCCGTCCAGTCCATCGTGATCGCGGCTTGCTCCGTGACGGCGCCGGCCGGCACGGCGCCGGGCCAACGCACGATCGCCGGCACGCGGGTGCCGCCTTCGTGCAGGTACATCTTCTGGAACGAGAACGGCCAGTGGAACGAGTAGCGCTCGCCGCCGTTGTCGCTCGTGAAAATCACGAGCGTGTCGCGCTCGAGCCGCGCGCGGCGCAGCGCCGCGAGCACGCGCCCGATGCCTTCGTCCATGCTGCGCATCATCGCAGCGTAAGTCTCGAGCGAGCCGCCGTTCGTCATGGGGCCGCCGCCGTGCTCCCTGTGATCGGACGCCGCACCGTCGCCCGGGCCCTCCCACGGCGCGTGGGGGGCCGAATAGTGCAGGCTCAGGTAAAACGGCCGCTCGCGCCGCCGCGAAACGAATTCCACGGCGCGCTCGGTGAACAAGTCCGTGAGATAGCCGTCCGCCGCGACGCGCCGGTCGTTCTCCCAGAGATCCGGCAGCGCGGGCTCGCCGGCGTCGGGAGCGATGTGCGTGAAGTAATCGAGCGCGCCGCTCAAGCTGCCGTAGAACTCGTCGAAACCGAACCGGTTCGGCCGGTACTCCGGCCGCCAGCCGAGGTGCCACTTGCCGACGAGCGCCGTCTCGTAGCCGGCGGCGCGCATGCGCGAGGCGATCGTCGGTTGCCCGGCCGGCAGACCGACGGGCGGCGACGCGATCGTCAGCGGCTCCTCGAGCCCCACCTCGAAGCGCTGCGGATAGCAGCCCGTGACGAACGCGCAGCGCGTCGGCGTGCAGACCGGCGCCGCGGCATACGCGCTCATGAGCTTCATGCCTTGCGCGGCCAGCCGATCGAGCACGGGCGTCTGGTAATCGGGCCGGCCGTACGAGCTCAGGTCGCCGTAGCCCAAATCGTCGGCCAGGATGAACAAGACGTTCGGCCGCCGCTGGCCGAGGGCCGCCTTCGGTGCCGCGAGCGCTGCCGCCGTGCCGGCCGCGACTCTCAGGAAACCCCGTCGGCTCAATCGGTCGGCCATGTGCTACCCCGAGGCTGCCCGCCCGGCCGAATTCTGCTACGGCGCGCCGGGCGCGGGGAAGGGTGGCGGGCGTGCGCTGCTCGGTCCGGAGCGCACGGAGCCGTCAGCGATTCTCGTCCACGTGCGCGAAGCCGCGATACGCCGCCGTGTGCGCGGCGACGTTGTGCACGCGCAAGATGTCGACCCCGGCGCGGCACAGAGAAAGCGATACGCCGATCGTGAAGAGATCGCGGTCCATTCGATCGGCGGCTGCCACTTGGTGCATGAACGACTTGCGCGAGTGACCGACGAGCAGGCGCAAGCCGAAGCGATGGAACCGCTCGACGCTGCGCAGCAGTCGCAACGACTGAAGCGCGTTCTTGCCGAAGCCGATGCCGGGATCGAACACGACGCGCGCGAGGTCGAGGCCCGCTCGTTCCCACTCGACGAGCCGCTCCTCGAGCCAACGCTCGACGAGCTCGGCGGGGTCCTGATCCGCGGGCAACGTGCGCGACTTGTCGGCCGGCAGGCCGAGGTTGTGCATGGCGACGACCTCGGCGCCGCTCGCCGCCGCGAGCTCGACCATCGCGGGATCCGTCAGTCCGCCCACGTCGTTGACGACGTCGACGCCGAGCTCGAGCGCGCGCCGCGCCGTCGCGACGTGGTACGTGTCGACGCTGAAGCGCGGCCTGAGCAGCGTGCCGCGATAACGATCGACGAGGCGGCCGAGCGCGGGCTCGAGCCGCGCCCATTCCTCGTCGGCCGTCAGCGGCACGGCGCCGGGCCGCGTCGATTCCGCGCCCAAATCGATGAGCTCGGCGCCGGCGGCCGCGAGCTCGGCCACGCGCGCGTCGACGGCTTCGGCCGTCGGCAGCTCGCCGCCGTCGGAGAACGAGTCCGGCGTGACATTCGCGATGCCCATCCAGAGCGGCAGGTGATGGCGCCCGGCACGGGCATGCTCGAGCACCGTGCGAGGCCCGCGGCCCGGAATCGCGAGCCTCGGCGCGAGCGCTGCGAGCGGCGTCAGCACGAAAGCGCGCTCGGTGATCCCGGGATGCGGCACGCGCAGCCGCTCGTCGGTGAACGTCTCGCCGCCGTAGAGCAAGAGATCGAGGTCGATCGGGCGCGGCGCCCAGCGGCCGCGGTCGACGCGGCCGAGCTCGCGCTCGATGGCTTTGAGTGCGTCGAGCACGGCGAGCGGCTCAAGCTCCGTGCGGCAATGCGCGACGACGTTCAGGAACGGCCGGTTCCAGTCGACGGGCGCGTCGCCGGGCAGCATCGCCGGCGACTCGACGACGGGCGACGCGCGCACGAGAGGGACGCCGTGCGCCGCGAGCCGCTCGAGGGCCCGGGCGAGATTGGCGCGGCGGTCGTCCAAGTTCGAGCCGAGCCCGAGGTAGAGATCCATCGACGGCTATTCGTACCGGAGTGAAGTCCCTACAATCATGCCCAAACACCAAAGCTCTTGCAGGGGGCAAGAAGAATGAAAACCTTAGCAGCAGTCGCATGGGAAGCAGGTAAACCGCTCAGCATCGAGGAGGTCGACCTGCAAGGCCCGAAGAAGGGCGAAGTGCTCGTGCGGCTCGTCGCGACGGGCGTCTGCCACACGGACGCGTACACGCTGTCGGGCGCGGACCCGGAGGGCGCGTTTCCGTCCATCTTGGGGCACGAAGGCGGCGGCGTCGTCGAGGAGGTGGGCCCCGAGGTCAAGAGCGTGAAGCCCGGCGATCACGTGATCCCGCTCTACACGCCCGAGTGCAAGAAGTGCTTGTTCTGCAAATCCGGCAGGACGAACCTCTGCGTCGCGATTCGCGCAACCCAGGGCAAAGGCTTGATGCCGGACGGCACGAGCCGCTTCTCGAAGAAGGGCAAACAGATCCTGCACTTCATGGGCACGTCCACGTTCTCCGAGTACACCGTGCTGCCCGAGATCGCGGTCGCGAAGATCGCGAAGAAGGCGCCGCTCGAGAAGGTGTGCTTGCTCGGTTGCGGCATCACGACCGGCATCGGCGCCGTGCTGAACACGGCGAAGGTGCGGCCGGGCTCGACGGTGGCGGTGTTCGGCTTGGGCGGCGTGGGCTTGAGCGTGATCCAGGGCGCCGTCATGGCGAAGGCCGAGCGCATCTTCGCCATCGACATCAATCCCGAGAAGGAAGCCATGGCGCGCGCGCTCGGCGCTACGGACTTCATCAACCCGAAGAATTACGACAAGCCGATCCAGCAGGTGATCATCGAGCTCACGGGGTGGGGCGTCGACTACTCGTTCGAGTGCGTCGGCAACGTGCAGCTCATGCGCGCCGCGCTCGAGTGCTGTCATCGCGGCTGGGGCGAGTCCACGATCATCGGCGTCGCGGCGGCGGGCCAGGAGATCAGCACGCGGCCGTTTCAGCTCGTCACGGGCCGCGTCTGGCGCGGCAGCGCGTTCGGCGGCGTCAAGGGCCGCACGCAGCTCCCGGGCATGGTCAAGCAGTACATGGAGGGCGAGATCAAGATCGACGAAATGATCACGCACACGATGGGCCTCGAAGACATCAACAAGGCCTTCGATCTCATGCACGAAGGCAAGAGCATTCGCTCGGTCATCCATTACTGACGGAGCGAGTGCGTTACGCCGGTTGGCTCACGATCTGTTGCGCCGCGCTCAGGCTCTCGGCCGGCGCGGCGCAGCCCGCTCCGGGCGACGCCGTGCCGTACCGAGTCGAGTGCGCGGCCGACGCGCCGTGCCGCGCCGATCTGGCCACGTTCATCGGCTGGCGCGTCTTCGAGGCGCAATGCGCCACGTGCCACGGCGCCGACGCGCGCGGCTCGCGTTTCGCGCCGGATTTGACGCAGCGCATGCGCGGCATGGCGCAGCGCAGCTTCTTTGCGGCGCTCGATCGAGGGTACCTCGGGCCGCAGAGCACGATGCCGCCGCGCGGACGCGATCCGAATGTCGCGCCATACTACGACGAGCTCTGGTCTTTCCTAAGCGCGCGCGTCGCCGGCGACTTGCCGCCGGGGCCCGTCGAACGGCTGCCCGATTCGCCGGCACGCGAGCCGTGAGCGGCGCGTTGCGCTAGAAGTCGACGCGCACGCCGAAGAATAGCGCTCGCGGCGCGCCGGGCCCCACGAAGAGCGGCGATCCGAAGTCGTCGCCGAGCACTTCGCCGGCGTCGCCGAACAGGCCGAACGTCTCGTATTCCTCGTCGAGCAGGTTGTCGACGTTCGCGAACAGGCGCGCGTTCTCGCCGAGGCGGTACTCGGCGCGCAGATCGAGCACGGCGTAGCCGTCGAGCGCCTCCGCGAGATTGCCCTCGTCGCCGCGCACGAGCTGCTCCGATGCGGCGCGCAGGTCTGCGCCGATCGTCACGTCGCCGGTTATGGCGAATCGGATGCCCGCTTTCAGCAGGTGCTTCGGCGTCAACGGCAACCGATCGCCGGCCTCCACGTCGATCTCGCCGTCGACGGCGGCCGGGTGGTTTGCGCTCGCAACCGTGAAGGCGTCGCGGAAGGTCGCGTCGAGATACGTGTAGTCGAGCGACCACGCGACGCGCTCGCCGGCCGCGCCGCTCAGATTCAGCTCGAGCCCGTCGCGGCGCGTCTCGCCCACGTTGGCGAAGAAACCCTGATTCGTCAGCGCGCCGGCGCTGACGAAGAGGATGTCGTCGTCGTTCGTCGTGCGGAACAGCCCCGCGTGCCAGCGGCCGTCGCGGAAACGCCCGCGCACGCCGGCCTCGAACGTCTTCGCGACGACTTGCTCGAGCGGGGGGTCGGAGAGGAACGCGTTCGGCAGCCGGCACGGGTCGTCCTCGTCGGCGCACGTGAGCTCGACGGGCGACGGCGCGCGGTTCGCTTCGCTGTAGCCGGCATAGAACGTCAACGCGCCGGCGTCGACCGTGACGCCGAGCGCAGGATTGAAGCGCTGGAACGTGTGATCGCCGTCGAGGTCGTCGTCGAGCTGGTCCTCGAGCACGACGTGCGTGCGGTTGTAGCGCCCCGACGCCGTCAGCGTCGCGCGCTCGCCGAGAGAGAAGACGTTGCTCAGGAAGAATCCCGTCGTTTCTGTCTCGGTGGCGAGGCCCGTGAACGCCTCGCCGACGAACACGCCGCCGCCGATGGCCTGCCGCGTGACGTCGAGCGCGCCGAGCTCCGCGCTCGCCGCAAAGTCGACGTCGGCTTCGTCGCGCGTGACCCCGATCGTAAAGCGATTGGCGCGGCCCGCGAGATCGCCCAACAAATCGGCTTGCAGCGCGAAGCCGCTGCCGTCTTGCTCCGTGCGCGTCCGGTTCACGGTGGCGCCCTCGAGCTCGTTCACGGCCGCGATCGGCAGGCCGTCGGCGTCGAGCGCGAGCTCCTCCTCGGCGCCTTCCTTCTCGCAGATGAAGCCCGGCGTGTCCTCGCATTCCTCGAAGTCCGAGTCGTCGCCGTTCAAAGTCGAGATGTCGCTCGAGCGCACGTAGAGGTTGCCGAGCAGCGTGACGCTCGACGACACGGCCTGCTCTGCGCCGACGGCGAGCATCGTGAGACGATTCTCCGTGAGGTCGGGGCGCGTGAAGATCGCCTCGCGGTCGATCTCGAGCAAGGCCTCGGGCGCGGCGCCGTTGCCGACGAGCTCCGTGCTCGCGTGCGTCAGACTCACGTCGAGCTGCGAGCGCTCGACGCGCGCCGTGATCTTGCCGAACAGCTGCTCTGCCTCGGTCGGCGAAAAGTCGCGCCAGCCTTCCTCTTCGAGGCGCGAGGCCGTCACGAAATAGCCGAAATCCTCGCCGACGGCGCCGCCCGTCTCGCCTTGTATGCCGATGCGGTCGAACGAGCCCATCGAGAGCTCGGCGCGCGTGCCGGGGGCGCTGAAGCCGTCCTTCGTTCGAACCGCGATGGCGCCGCCCAAAGCGTTGAGGCCGAACAGCGGGTTGGACCCCGGCACGAGATACAAGCTTTCGATCGCGCTCTCGGGAATCGTCGCCCAGCTCACCGTGTCGCCGAACGGCTCGTTGACGCGAACGCCGTCCTGATAGACGGCGAGCCCCTGCGCCAGGCCGAGCAGCGGCGAGCCGACGAAGCCTCGATACTGCACGTCGGGCTGTAGCGGATTGCTCTGTGCTTCGTTGACGAACACGCTGCCCAGGCTGCGGTTCATGAAGTCCGCGAGATCGAGCGCCCCGCGCTCGCGAAGCTCGCCGGCGGATGCCGTCTGCACGTTGGCCGCGATATCGTCGGTGTCGAGCTCGCCGCCGAGCGGCGTCGTGCCGACGACCTCGATGACGTCGAGGGCATCGGGCTGCGCGAGCGCGCCGGCCGGCGTGCCGACGCCGGCGAGATAGCAAAGGAGCCGTGCCGCACTCGAGCGCATTCGCATGGGATGTGATTCCATCTCGGAGATCGCGCGGCGATTCTAACGGTGCGGCGGGCGGTTCGGCTCGCGGGGCGGCAACTCGGGAAGAACTCCCGGCGCTCGTTCGGCGGCCGTTGACGCGGCGCGCCCGGCCGGGGAGGCTTAAGCGACATGGCCTTTCCTGCCACGATGACCGCGATGCGCGCCAAGGGCGCGGGACTGCCGCTCGAGCTCGAGACGGTGGCCGTGCCCGAGCCGGGCCCGGGCGAGGTGCTGATCGAGGTGCTCGCGTGCGGCGTCTGCCGCACGGACCTCCACGTCGTGGACGGCGAGCTGCCGAACATCCGCTATCCCGTGACGCCGGGCCACGAGGTCGTCGGCCGCGTCGTCGCCGCGGGCGACGCGGTGCAGGGCGTCGCGATCGGCGAGCGCGTCGGCGTGCCGTGGCTCGCGCGCACGTGCGGCGAATGCGAGTTCTGCCGCCTGAAGCTCGAAAATCTCTGCGTGCGCGCCGAGCTCACGGGCTACACCGTGCCGGGCGGCTACGCGCAGTTCATCGTCGCCGATGCGCGCTATTGCCTGAAGATTCCCGAGCGCTACGGCGATGCCGAAGCCGCGCCGCTGCTCTGCGCCGGGCTCATCGGCTACCGCGCTTACCGGGCGGCGGGCGACGGTCCGCGGCTTGGGCTTTACGGGTTCGGCGCCGCGGCACACCTGCTCGCGCAGGTCGCGAAGGCCGAAGGGCGGCACGTGCACGCGTTCACGCGCCCCGGCGACGCCGCGGGCCAAGCGTTCGCGC
>JBBIJV010000076.1:0-14982 GCA_037445815.1 Rhodospirillaceae bacterium | reverse complement strand
GATGCCGGGGGACAACATTCAGATGAAGGTGGAGTTGATTTCCCCGATTGCGATGGAAGAGGGTTTGAGGTTCGCGATCCGCGAAGGCGGCCGCACAGTCGGCGCCGGCGTCGTCGCCAAGATCATTCAATAGGATCCCGTCAGAGGCTTACGCCAGTAGCTCAATTGGCAGAGCAGCGGTCTCCAAAACCGCAGGTTGGGGGTTCGAGTCCCTCCTGGCGTGCCAACTCCGCCGGGTGGAGTTGAGCGCGCAGCGGGCGCACAGGGGCATGGAAACAAGAGCAGAAGAGCAACCGACGGTCGTCGACACGGCGAAGCTCACCTTCGCCATCGTCGTCGTGCTCGCCGGGCTCGTGGGCTACTACTACTTCGCGGAGACGTCCGCGTTGCTGCGGGCACTTGCCGTCATCGTGGCGCTCGCCGTGGCCGCGGCCGTCACGTTCACGTCGGTTCAGGGGCGGATGCTCTGGAAGTTCATCCAGGGGGCGAGAATCGAGCTGAACAAGGTCGTGTGGCCGACGCGCGAAGAGACGATCCAGACGACGCTGGTCGTCCTCGTCGTGGCGATGTTCGGCGGCGTCTTTTTCTGGGCGCTCGACTTCTTCCTGCTCTGGATCACGACGCGGATCACGGGACAAGGGGGCTTGTAGGCGTATGGCCTTGCAGTGGTACGTCGTTCACGCGTATTCGAACTTCGAGCACAAAGTGAAGGAGTCGCTCGTCGAGCGAGTGCGCCGCGCCGGCTTGCAGGACAAGTTCGGCGAGATCCTCGTGCCGACCGAAGAGGTGGTCGAGATGCGCGAGGGCCAGCGGCGCAAGAGCGAGCGCAAGTTCTTCCCGGGCTACGTGCTCGTGCAGATGGAGATGGACGACGAGACGTGGCACCTCGTGAAAGAGGTCCCGAAGGTGCTCGGTTTCATCGGCGGCAGCAGCGACAAGCCGGCACCGATCTCGGACAAGGAAGCGCAAGCGATCTTGAATCGCGTGCAGGAAGGCGTCGACAAGCCGCGGCCGAAGATTCTGTTCGAGCCCGGCGAGGTTGTGCGCGTCACGGACGGGCCGTTCAACGATTTCAGCGGCGTCGTCGAGAACGTCAACTACGAGAAGAGCAAGGTTCGGGTCGCCGTGCAGATTCTCGGCCGGTCGACGCCGGTCGAGCTCGATTTCAGTCAAGTCGAGAAAGCGTGAGCGTCGCTAACTAGAAGAGCAGATCAGGCGTATGGCAAGGAAAGTCGAAACGTACATCAAGCTGCAGGTGCCGGCCGGCAAGGCGAATCCGAGCCCGCCCGTGGGCCCCGCGCTCGGCCAGCACGGCGTCAACATCATGGAGTTCTGCAAGGCGTTCAACGCGCAGACCCAAGGGATGGAAGTCGGCATTCCCGTGCCCGTCGTGATCTCGGTCTACAACGATCGCAGCTTCACGTTCATCATGAAGACCCCGCCCGCCACCGTGCTGCTCAAGAAAGCGGCCGGCATCGAAAAGGGCAGCGGCACGCCGAACACGAACAAGGTCGGCAAAGTGACGCGCAAGCAACTCGAGGAGATTGCGAAGGTCAAAGCCCGCGACTTGAACGCCGCCGACCTCGACGCCGCGGTCCGGATCATCGCCGGCAGCGCGCGAAGCATGGGTCTCGAGGTCGTGGAGGGTTAGGCGATGGCGAAATTGACCAAGGCGCAGAAGTCGGCGGAAGGCCGCATCGAGCGCGGCAAGGCATACCCGGCGGACGAAGCGCTGAAGCTCGTGAAGGAGCTCGCGCACGCGAAGTTTCCCGAGTCAGTCGACGTCGCGATCAATCTCGGCATCGATCCGACGAAGTCGGACCAGGTCGTGCGCGGCTCGACCGTGCTGCCGAACGGCAGCGGCAAGAAGGTCCGCGTGGCCGTCTTCGCGCAGGGTGCGAACGCAGAGGCCGCGAAGCAAGCAGGCGCCGACGTCGTCGGTATGGACGATCTCGCGCAGCGCATGCAAGGCGGCGATCTCGATTTCAACGTCGTCATCGCGAGCCCCGACGCGATGCGCGTCGTCGGCAAGCTCGGCCAGCTGCTCGGCCCGCGCGGGCTCATGCCGAACCCGAAGGTCGGCACGGTTTCGGCCGATGTCGCGGGCGCCGTGCGCAACGCGAAGGCCGGCCAGGTCCGCTACCGCGCGGACAAGGGCGGTACGGTGCATTGCGTGATCGGCAACGTGAGTTTCGAGGTGGAGGCGCTGAAGGAGAACCTGATGGCGCTCGTGGCGGACCTGCAGAAGGCGAAGCCGGCGTCGGCCAAGGGCGTTTATCTGCAGAAGGTTTCGGTGTCCTCGACCATGGGCCCCGGCGTGCTCGTCGATCATTCGACGCTCGTGCGGAGCGAGGAAGCGCGCGCGTAGAGGTTTGTTTGAAGGCCGTAGCCGCCCAAGGGACGGCACGGCCGACATCGAAGACCGTAGGCCTCGGGAGACCGAGTTAATGGCGACGAGCCGCCTGCGCAGATGGTGTTACCTGACTCGGCATTGCTCGAGGTGAGGCCACCGTCTTTTTTTGAGGGCCCACCGAGGGCAATTGGTATCTCCGCAAGGAGAAGCCGGGAGTTGATATGGCAAGTAGTGTCGAAGCGAAGCAGGCGATCGTGGCCGAGGTCGCCGAAATTGCGAAGACGGCTCAGTCGGCCGTGGCCGCGGAATATCGCGGCTTGACCGTGGCCGAGATGACGAAGCTGAGGGTGTCGGCTCGCCAAGCCGGTGTTTATGTGCGGGTCGTGAAGAACACGCTCGCGCGGCGCGCCGTCGAAGGCACGAGCTTCGAGTGCATGAAGGGCAGCCTCAAAGGGCCGCTCGTGTTGGCGTTCTCTCGCGATGACCCCGGCGCGGCGGCTCGGATCGTCAAAGGGTTCGCGAAGGAGCACGAAAAGCTCGTCACGGTGGCCCTATCGATCGGGGGCGAGCTCTATCCGGCCTCCGATCTCGATCGCCTGGCCTCGTTGCCGACGCTCGCCGACGCACGCACGAGTCTCGTCCGGGTGCTGTCCGCGCCGATGACGAAGCTCGTGCGCACGCTCGCGGAGCCGGCGGCGATGTTGGCCAGGACGTTGAAGGCCCGCAGCGAGCAGCCGCAGCAGTAGTTAGTGAATTTCAGGTAGCACCGTTCGTAGGAGAAACAGGTCATGTCGTTGTCGAATGCAGAGTTGATCGAAGCGCTGAGCCAGAAGCCGATTCTGGAGATCGTCGATCTCGTGAAGGCGCTCGAGGAGAAGTGGGGCGTTTCCGCGGCCGCGCCCGTAGCCGTCGCCGCCGTCGGCGGGGCTGCCCCCGGTGCCGCTGCGCCGGCCGAGGAGAAGACCGAGTTCAACGTCGTGCTGGACTCGTTCGGCGACAACAAGGTCGCCGTCATCAAAGTCGTCCGCACGGTCACGGGCCTCGGTTTGAAGGAAGCGAAGGATCTCGTCGAAGGAGCGCCCAGCACCATCAAGGAAGGCGTCAAGAAGGACGAGGCCGAGAGTATCAAGAAGCAGCTCGAGGAAGCAGGCGCGAAAGCCACCATCAAGTGATGGGGCTTTCCTCCGTAAAGGCGTCGCTGGTTGGCCTCGCATGAGGCAGGCCGCAAGCTACCCGGCAACGGCTCCTGCGTTGCCTCACCGCGGGCATCGACGCCCGCGTCCTGCGCTTGCGGCGCCCCCGCCATGGCCCGCCATGGATGGCGGGCATGCCGCAAATGCAGGAGCAATTTGCGGCCCATGGCGGTCGCCGGCGCGCCTGCTCGTCTCTCGAGCTTTTGTATCGAGCCGACCGCCGCGAGGCGGCCGGCGCGCTTTCGTTTTTTTGCTGGCCGACCCTAATTCGGAGTAGCGAGCATGGCTTATTCGTTCACTGAGAAGAAGCGGATCAGAAAGGACTTCGGGAAGCTGCCGAGCATCCTGAACGTTCCGTATCTCCTTTCGATCCAGATCGATTCTTATCAGAAGTTCCTGCAACAGGACGTCGCGGGCACCGAGCGCGCCGACATGGGTTTGCACGCCGCGTTCAAGAGCGTGTTTCCGATCGTCAGCTACTCCGGCAATGCCGCGCTCGAGTACGTGAGCTATCGCTTGGGCGACCCCGTCTTCGACGTCAAGGAGTGCCAGCTCCGCGGCCTGACGTATGCCGCGCCGCTGCGCGTGCTCGTGCGGCTCATGATCTACGACAAGGAAGCCCCGGGCCCGAAGAAGAAGGTCAAGGACATCCGCGAGCAGGAGGTCTACCTCGGCGAGATGCCGCTGATGACGGAGCACGGCACGTTCGTCATCAACGGCACGGAGCGCGTGATCGTCTCGCAGCTCCACCGTTCGCCGGGCGTGTTCTTCGACCACGACAAGGGCAAGACGCACTCGTCGGGCAAACTGCTCTTCTCGGCGCGCGTGATCCCCTATCGCGGCTCGTGGCTCGACTTCGAGTTCGACCCGAAGGACTGCGTGTTCGTCCGCATCGACCGCCGGCGCAAGCTGCCGGTCAGCATCATCCTGCGCGCGCTCGACTACACGAACGAGCAGATCCTCGATCTCTTCTTCGAAAAGAATGAGTTCAAGCTCGGCGATCCGATCACGCTGAAGCTCGTGCCCGAGCGCCTGCGCGGCGAGACGGCCAGCTTCGACATCAAGATCGGCCGCAAGGTCATCGTCGAGAAGGACCGGCGCATCACGATGCGCCACGTCCGCGAGCTCGAGCACGCCAAAGTCAAGGAGCTCGAGGTGCCGGCCGACTACCTCGAGGGCAAAATCCTCGCCCACGACGTCGTCGACCAGTCGACGGGCGAGCTGCTCGCGGCCGCCAACGAGGAGCTCACGAAGACGTCGATCGAGAAGCTCATTGCAGCCGGCGTCAAGAAGATCGAGACGTTGTTCGTCAACGACCTCGATCGCGGCCCGTTCATCTCGAACACGCTGAAGATCGATCCCACCACGAACAAGCTCGAGGCGCTCGTCGAGATCTACCGCATGATGCGCCCCGGCGAGCCGCCAACGAAGGAGGCCGCCGAGAACCTGTTCCAGAACCTCTTCTTCAACGCCGAGCGCTACGACCTGTCGGCTGTCGGCCGCATGAAGTTCAACCGCCGCGTGGGCCGCACCGAGGACACGGGTCCCGGCGTGCTCAGCAAGGAAGACATCATCGCGGTGCTGAAGACGCTGATCGACATTCGCAACGGCAACGGGACCGTCGACGACATCGACCACTTGGGCAACCGCCGCGTGCGAAGCGTCGGCGAGATGGCCGAGAACGCGTTCCGCATCGGTCTCGTGCGCGTGGAGCGCGCCGTCAAGGAGCGCCTCACGCTGGCCGAGAGCGAGGGCCTGATGCCGCAGGAGATGATCAACGCGAAGCCCGTGGCCGCGGCCGTCAAGGAGTTCTTCGGCTCGAGCCAGCTTTCGCAGTTCATGGACCAGAACAACCCGCTGTCCGAGGTCACGCACAAGCGGCGCGTCTCGGCGCTGGGACCAGGCGGCTTGACGCGCGAGCGCGCGGGATTCGAGGTCCGCGACGTGCATCCCACGCACTACGGCCGCGTGTGCCCCATCGAGACGCCGGAAGGCCCGAACATCGGCTTGATCAACTCGCTGTCCGTGTACGCGCGTACGAACGAGTACGGCTTCCTCGAGACGCCGTACCGCCGCGTCGTCGACGGCAAGGTCACGAACGAGATCGACTACCTGTCGGCCATCGAGGAAGGTCAGTACGTCATCGCGCAAGCGAACGCAAACCTGTCGCCGAAGGGCGAGTTCGTCGACGACTTGGTGTCGTGCCGCCACATGAACGAGTTCGCGCTGCTGCCGGCAGAGCAGATCCAGTACATGGACGTCTCGCCGAAGCAGATCGTCTCCGTGGCCGCTTCGCTGATCCCGTTCCTCGAGCACGACGACGCGAACCGCGCGTTGATGGGCTCGAACATGCAGCGGCAGGCCGTGCCGACGCTCCGCACCGAGACGCCGCTCGTCGGCACTGGCATGGAGCGCGCGGTGGCCGTCGACTCGGGCGTCACCGTAGTGGCGCGCCGCGGCGGCATAGTCGACTCCGTCGACGCGTCGCGTATCGTTGTTCGCGTCAAGGACGAGGAGACGAAGGCCGGGGAGGCCGGGGTCGACATTTACAACCTGACGAAGTACACGCGCTCGAACCAGAACACGTGTATCAATCAGCGGCCGCTCGTCAAAGCCGGCGACGCGATCGAGAAGGGCGACGTGCTCGCCGACGGTCCGTCCACGAGCATGGGCGAGCTCGCGCTCGGCCAGAACCTGCTCGTCGCGTTCATGCCGTGGAACGGCTACAACTTCGAGGACTCGATCCTGATCTCGGAGCGCGTCGTCGAGGAGGACCGCTTCACGACGATCCACATCGAGGAGCTCACCTGCGTCGCGCGCGACACGAAGCTCGGGCCCGAGGAGGTCACGGCCGACATCCCGAACGTCGGCGACGCGGCGCTCACGAAGCTCGACGAGAGCGGCATCGCGTTCATCGGCGCCGAGGTGAGCGCCGGCGACATCCTGGTCGGCAAGGTCACGCCGAAGGGCGAGACACAGCTCACTCCCGAAGAGAAGCTGCTCCGCGCGATCTTCGGCGAGAAGGCATCCGACGTGAAGGACACGAGCCTGCGCGTGCCGCCCGGCATGGACGGCACTGTCATCGACGTGCGCGTGTTCACGCGCGACGGCGTCGAGAAGGACGGCCGCGCGCTGTCGATCGAGCGTCAGGAGCTCGAGGCCGTGCGCAAGGACTTGGACGACCAGCAGCGCATCCTCGAGGACGACATCTATCAGCGCATCGAGAAGGCGTTGATCGGCAAGGTAGCGGCAGGCGGCCCGAACGGGCTCCAGGCCGGTGCGAAGATCACGAAGGCCTATCTCGACGAGCTGCCGCGCGAGCAGTGGTTCCAAGTGCGCGTGAAGGCCGACGATGCGAACGCGGCGCTCGAGCAGGCCGCCGAGCGGCTGCGCTCGCAGAAAGCGCTCTTCGACAAGCGCTTCGACGAGAAGAAGCAGAAGATCACGGCCGGCGACGACTTGGCGCCGGGCGTGCTGAAGATGGTCAAGGTCTATCTCGCCGTGAAGCGCCGCGTGCAGCCCGGCGACAAGATGGCCGGCCGCCACGGCAACAAGGGCGTCATCTCGACGATCGTGCCCGTGGAGGACATGCCGTACATGGCCGACGGCACGCCCGTCGACATCGTACTGAACCCGCTCGGCGTGCCGTCGCGAATGAACGTGGGCCAGGTGCTCGAGACGCACTTGGGCTGGGCCGCGAAGGGCCTGGGACTCAAGATCGGCGAGATGATCCGAACCGGCAGCGACGTCAAAGAGCTGCGCTCATTCATCGACAAGATCTACAACCACACGGGCGGCCAGAAGGCCGACATCGCGTCGCTGAACGACGCCGAGATCGTGGAGCTCGCGTCGAACTTGAGCCACGGCGTGCCGATTGCCACGCCGGTGTTCGACGGCGCCAACGAGGAAGAGATCAAGCAGCTGCTCAAGATGGCGGACCTGCCCGAGACGGGCCAGACCGTGCTCTACGACGGCCGCACGGGCGAGCGTTTCGACCGGCCGGTTACGGTCGGCTACATGTACATGTTGAAGTTGAACCACTTGGTCGACGACAAGATGCACGCGCGCTCGACGGGACCTTACAGCTTAGTCACGCAGCAGCCGCTCGGCGGCAAGGCGCAGTTCGGCGGCCAGCGCTTCGGCGAGATGGAAGTCTGGGCGCTCGAGGCGTACGGCGCGGCGTACACGCTTCAGGAGATGTTGACGGTCAAGTCGGACGACGTGCAGGGCCGCACGAAGATGTACAAGAACATCGTCGACGGCACGCACGAGATGCAGGCCGGCATGCCCGAGTCGTTCAACGTGCTCGTCAAGGAAATCCGTTCTTTGGCGATCAACATCGATCTCGACACGGCGGATTAGGCGGGGCTCGTTCGAGCGACTTGGCGATGAATGCGTCCCGCACGGTTAATTTTGCAGTAGGTGGTGCCCAATGAAGGATCTACTGAGGCTTTTCAAGCAACAGAGCGCGGTCGAGGATTTCGATCTGATTCGAATCGGGCTTGCTTCGCCCGACATGATCCGCTCGTGGTCGTACGGCGAGGTGAAGAAGCCGGAGACGATCAACTACCGCACGTTCAAGCCCGAGCGTGACGGCCTGTTCTGCGCGAAGATTTTCGGGCCGATCAAGGACTACGAGTGCTTGTGCGGCAAGTACAAGCGCCTGAAGCACCGCGGCGTCGTCTGCGAGAAGTGCGGCGTCGAGGTCACGCAGACGAAGGTGCGCCGCGAGCGCATGGGACACATCGAGCTCGCGAGCCCCGTCGCGCATATCTGGTTTTTGAAGTCGCTGCCGTCGCGCATCGGCTTGATGCTCGACATGACGCTGCGCGAGATCGAGCGGATTCTCTACTTCGAAGCGTTCGTCGTCGTCGACCCCGGCATGACGCCGCTCCAGCGCGGCCAGCTCTTGTCGGACGAGGCGTATCTCGAGGCCATCGAGCAGTACGGCGACGAGTTCGACGCCCGCATGGGCGCCGAGGCCGTGCGCGATCTGCTCGCCGCGATGAATCTCGACATCGAGGTCAACAAGGTTCGCGACGAGATCGCGGGCACGAACTCGGAGACCAAGATCAAGCGGCTCTCGAAGCGCTTGAAGCTGCTCGAATCGTTCCTCGAGTCCTCGAACCGTCCCGAGTGGATGGTCATGACGGTGCTGCCGGTGCTGCCGCCCGACCTGCGGCCGCTCGTGCCGCTCGACGGCGGCCGGTTCGCGACGTCGGACTTGAACGACCTCTACCGCCGCGTCATCAACCGCAACAATCGGCTCCGCCGGCTCCTCGAGCTCAACGCGCCGGACATCATCGTGCGCAACGAGAAGCGCATGCTGCAGGAGTCCGTGGACGCGCTGCTCGACAACGGCCGCCGAGGCCGCGCGATCACGGGCACGAACAAGCGTCCCTTGAAGTCGCTCGCCGACATGATCAAGGGCAAGCAGGGCCGGTTCAGGCAGAACCTGCTCGGCAAACGCGTCGATTACTCTGGCCGCTCCGTGATCGTTGTCGGCCCCACCTTGAAATTGCACCAGTGCGGCCTGCCGAAGAAGCTCGCGCTCGAGCTCTTCAAGCCGTTCATCTTCTCGAAGCTGCAGCTGCGCGGCGAGGCCACGACGATCAAGGCCGCGAAGCGCCTGGTCGAGCGCGAGGGCCCCGAGGTTTGGGACATCCTGGAGCAGGTCATTCGCGAGCATCCCGTGATGTTGAATCGCGCTCCGACGCTGCACCGCTTGGGTATCCAGGCGTTCGAGCCCGTGCTCATCGAAGGCAAGGCGATCCAGCTGCACCCGCTCGTCTGCACGGCGTTCAACGCCGACTTCGACGGTGACCAGATGGCCGTGCACGTGCCGCTCTCGATCGAGGCGCAGCTCGAGGCGCGTGCCTTGATGATGTCGTCGAACAACATTCTGTCGCCGGCGAACGGTGAGCCGATCATCGTGCCATCGCAGGACGTCGTGCTCGGCATCTATTACATGACGCGCGAGCGCGCCAACGCGCGCGGCGAGGGCATGATCTTTTCCGACGTCGAGGAAGTGCACCGCGCTTACGAGTCGGGCGTCGTGGAGCTGCACGCGAAGATTCGCGTGCGCATCCGCGAGAAGATCGACGGCGTCGTCACCAAGAAGCTCACGAACACGACGGTCGGCCGCGCGCTCTTGTCCGAGATCATGCCGGAAGGCTTGCCGTTCGAGCAGATCAACCGCGCGATGAACAAGCGCGCGATCTCGGCCACGATCAACCTGTGCTACCGGCAGCTCGGCCTGAAGGAGACGGTCGTCTTCGCGGACCAGCTCATGTACACGGGCTTCTACTACGCGACGCGCGCCGGCGTCTCGTTCGGCGTCAACGACATGGTCGTGCCGAAGGAGAAGCAGCAGATCCTTCAGAACGCCGAGAACGAGGTCAAGGATATCCAAGACCAGTACGCGGCGGGTCTCGTGACCGACGGCGAGCGCTACAACAAGGTCGTCGACATTTGGTCGCGCACGAACGATCAAGTCGCGAAAGCGATGATGGAAAAGCTCGGCGTCGAGACGGTCACCGAAGGGCCCGGCAAGGGAACGCAGCAGGAGTCGTTCAACTCGATCTACATGATGGCCGACTCGGGCGCGCGTGGGTCGGCCGCCCAGATCCGCCAGCTGGCCGGCATGCGCGGCCTCATGGCGAAGCCGGACGGCTCGATCATCGAGACGCCGATCACGGCGAACTTCCGCGAAGGCCTCGACGTGCTGCAGTACTTCATCTCGACGCACGGCGCCCGCAAGGGTCTCGCCGACACGGCGTTGAAAACCGCGAACTCGGGTTACCTGACGCGCCGTCTCGTCGACGTCGCCCAGGATCTCGTGGTCACGGAGATCGACTGCGGCACCTCGACGGGTCTCTTGATGACGCCGCTCGTCGAAGGCGGCGACATCGTCGAGCCGCTGCGCGAGCGCGTGCTCGGCCGCGCCGCGGCCGTAGACGTGCTCGCCCCGGGCTCCGACAAGGTCGTGCTGAAGGCCGGCACGTTGCTCGACGAGAACGCCGTAAAGATGCTCGAGCAGTACTCGATCGATCAGGTGCTCGTGCGCTCGCCGATCACCTGCGAGACGAAGTACGGCGTCTGCGCGCAATGCTACGGCCGCGACCTGGCACGCGGCCACCGCGTGAACCGCGGCGAGGCCGTCGGCGTCATCGCGGCGCAATCGATCGGCGAGCCCGGTACGCAGCTCACGATGCGCACGTTCCACATCGGCGGTGCCGCGTCGCGGTCCGCCGCCGTGAACAGCGTCGAGGTCAAGAGCGCGGGCACGATCCGGTTCGTGAACGTGAAGACCGTGACGCACGAGCAGAAGGGCCATCGCATCACGACGTCGCGCTCGGGCGAGCTCGCCGTCGTCGACGAGTTCGGCCGCGAGCGCGAGCGCTACAAGGTGCCGTACGGGGCCACGCTGAGCGTGAAGGACGGCGATGCCGTGGAGCCGGGCCAGCTCGTCGCGAGCTGGGACCCGCACACGCACCCCGTCGTCACGGAGGTGTCCGGGTATCTGAAGTTCGAGGACTTCATCGACGGCGTGACGGTGGCGTCACAGGTCGACGAGATCACGGGTTTGACGAGCATCGTCGTGCTCGACGCGGCGCAGCGCAGCAACGAGTACCGGCCGACGGCGAAGCTCGTCGACGGCAACGGCAAGCCGGTCACGTTCCCGAACACGGACATCCCGGCCGCGTACGCGCTGCCCTCGGGCGCCGTGCTCAGCATGGAAAACGGCGCGCGCGTCGTCGTGGGCGACGTGCTCGCGCGCTTGCCGCAGGAGAGCTCGAAGACGCGCGACATCACGGGCGGTCTGCCCCGCGTCGCGGATCTCTTCGAGGCGCGCCGGCCGAAGGACCCGGCGATCCTCGCCGAGTACTCGGGCACCGTCAGCTTCGGCAAGGAGACGAAGGGTAAGCGCCGCCTCGTCATCACGGACGAGGAGGGCGAGGAGCACGAGGAGCTGATTCCGAAGTGGCGGCACCTGAACGTCTTCGAGGGCGAAAAGGTGCAGCGCGGCGAGATCATCGCCGACGGCGAGCCGAACCCGCACGACATCCTGCGCTTGCAGGGCGTCGAGAAGCTGGCCGACTACCTGGTCCGCGAGATCCAGGACGTCTACCGCTTGCAGGGCGTCAAAATCAACGACAAGCACATCGAAGTCATCATTCGGCAGATGCTGCGTAAGGTCGAGATCACGAGCTCGGGCGACACGCGTCTCTTGCGCGGCGAGCAGGTCGACCGCCATCGCGTCCTCGAGGCCAACAAGGAAGCCGAGATGAAGGGCGGCAAGCCGGCCACGTTCGAGCCGGTCCTGCTCGGTATCACGAAGGCCTCGCTCGCCACGGAGTCCTTCATCTCCGCGGCGTCGTTCCAAGAGACCACGCGCGTCCTGACCGAGGCGGCCGTCCGCGGCCTCCGCGACGACCTGCGCGGCCTCAAGGAAAACGTCATCGTCGGCCGTCTGATCCCGGCCGGCACCGGGTACGCCCACCACCAGGACCGCCGCCGCACGCAGGAGGACATCCTGGCCGCCGAGCTCAAGGAGCTCGAGATGCAGCAGCAGCTCAAGGCCGAGGCTGCGGCCGGAGCTGGCAAGGCCTCGGAGGAGAAGGAGACCCAAGCGACGCAGTAGCGGAAAGCGAAGCGCCGAGGGTGGTCGATCGAATCTCACTTTGACCACCCGCCGCCTGGCACCGCGCCTACCCGGTCAAGTGAGACTCGACCGCCCGCAACGGCGACCGTTGCGAGCGGCCGCTTTGGTTGACGCCAGTCCAGCCCGACGCCTAGAATTTCGGGCTGTCCCTGGCGCACCTAGGCCGGTTTCGCGAACCCGAAACGCCTCGCATCTCTCGGCCAGGCCAGGACTCAGTAGGCCCGGTTACCGCGCGCAAAGCACGGTGACGGGCCAAAATTTATTTTGGAAGCATTGAATGGCGACGACCAACCAACTCGTTCGTAAGGCGCGCGCGGCCGTCAAGCACAAGAGCAACGTGCCCGCGCTCAATTCCTCGCCGCAGAAGCGCGGCGTCTGCACGCGCGTCTACACCACGACGCCGAAGAAGCCGAACTCGGCCATGCGCAAGGTGGCGCGCGTTCGCTTGACGAACGGGTTCGAGGTCACGAGCTACATCGGCGGCGAAGGCCACAATCTGCAAGAGCACTCGGTCGTGCTGATTCGCGGCGGCCGCGTGAAGGACCTGCCGGGCGTCCGGTATCACGTCGTGCGCGGCACCCTCGATTGCGGCGGCGTGGGCGACCGCCGCCAGGGCCGGTCGAAGTACGGAGCCAAACGGCCCAAAGGTTGAACATGTCGAGAAGAGCACAAGCGCCGCGGCGCGACACCCTGCCGGATCCGAAGTTCGGCAATCCGATGCTCGCCAAATTCATCAACATGGTGATGAAGAGCGGCAAGAAATCCGTGGCCGAGAAGATCGTCTACGGTGCGATCGACCGCATGGCCGAGCGCGTCGGCAAGGACCGGAGCCGCGCCATCGAGCTGCTCGGCGTTGCCCTCGACAACATCAAACCCGCCGTCGAGGTGAAGTCGCGGCGCGTCGGCGGCGCCACGTACCAGGTCCCCGTCGAAGTCCGCGCGGCTCGCCGCGAGACGCTCGCGATGCGCTGGGCCATCGAGGCTGCGCGTGCGCGCTCCGAGAAGAGCATGGCCGTGCGCCTCGCGCACGAGCTCATGGACGCGGCCGAGAACCGCGGCGCCGCCGTCAAGAAGCGCGAAGACACGCACCGCATGGCGGACGCGAACAAGGCGTTCGCGCACTATCGCTGGTAATGATGCTCGGGCGGCGTCGACATGGCACGGAAGACCCCACTCGCGCGGTATCGGAATATCGGCATCATGGCCCACGTCGATGCCGGCAAGACGACGACGACCGAGCGAATTCTGTTCTACACGGGGGTCTCGCAGCGCTTGGGTGAGGTCGATGACGGCTCGGCCGTCATGGACTGGATGGAGCAGGAGCAAGAGCGCGGCATCACGATCACCTCGGCCGCGACCACCTGCTTCTGGAAGGGGATGAGCCGCCGGCTCCCCGAGCACCGCATCAACATCATCGACACGCCGGGCCACATCGATTTCACGATCGAGGTGCAGCGCTCGCTACGCGTGCTCGACGGCGCGGTTGCCGTCTTCTGCGGCGTCGCCGGCGTCGAGCCGCAGACCGAGACTGTCTGGCGGCAGGCGAACAAGTACGGCGTACCGCGCGTCGCGTTCGTCAACAAGATGGATCGAGCGGGCGCCGATTTCTTCCGCGTGCTCGAGCAGATTCGCGAGCGTCTGAAGGCGAAGCCCGTCGCGTTACAGTTGCCGATCGGCGCCGGCGAAAGCTTCGAAGGCGTCGTCGATCTCGTCACGATGAAGGCCGTCCGCTGGGACGACAAGACGCTCGGCATGCGCGTCATCGAGTCCGACATTCCGGCTTCGCTCAGGAGCCAAGCCGAGGAGCAGCGAGCGAAGCTCGTCGAGGCCGCCGCCGACGGCGACGAGCGCTTGCTCGAACGGTTCCTCGAGCGCGGCGATCTCGACGTCGACGAGATCCGCGCCGGGCTCCGCGCGCGCTGTCTCTCCGGCGACATCGTGCCCGCGCTCTGTGGCTCCGCGTTCCGCAACAAGGGCGTGCAGGCGCTGCTCGACGCCGTCGTGTTCCATCTGCCGGCGCCGTCGGATCGCGCTCCCGTCAAAGGCTTGTTGCCGGGCGGCGAGGAAGGCGTGCGCGCCCCGAGCGACAAAGAGCCGTTCGCCGCCTATGCATTCAAGATCGCCGGCGACGCCGACGAAAGCCTGACGTTCTTCCGCGTGTACTCGGGGGTGCTCAAGGCCGGCGATTCGATTTACGTGCCGCAGCGCGACAAGACGGAGACCGTCGACCGGCTCGTGCAGATGCACGCCGACGAACGTTCCGAGATCGACGAAGTACGCGCCGGCGACATCGCCGCCGCCGTCGGGCTCAGGGATGTGACGACGGGCGACAGCTTGAGCTCCCCGCAGAGCCCGATCACGCTCGAGGTCATGGAGTTTCCCGAGCCCGTGATCTCGGCCGCGATCGAGCCGAAGACGGCCGCCGACCACGCGCGTCTCAACGAGGTACTGCAGAAGTTCGTCCGCGAGGACCCGACGCTGCGGGTGCACGTCGACGCCGAGTCCGGCGAGACGATCTTGAGCGGCATGGGCGAGCTGCACCTCGAGATCGTCGTCGAGCGGATGGCGCGGGAGTTCGGCGTGGCGGCCAAGGTCGGAAGACCGCAGGTAGCGTATCGCGAGACGCTGCGCAAGGCCGTCGAGCAGGAAGGCAAGTTCAGCCGGCAAATCGGCGGGCGCGAGCAGCACGCCGCCGTGACGCTGCGGCTCGAGCCGCTGCCGGCCGGGCAGGGCTACGAGCTCGCGAACGAGGCGGCCGCCGACGCGCTGCC
>JBBIJV010000075.1:0-15024 GCA_037445815.1 Rhodospirillaceae bacterium | reverse complement strand
CGCCGCAGCGCCTGGACGACAAGCAGACCGGCGAGGTGCTGCACCGTCTCGGCCAGATCCTGCGCGAGGTCGTGCTCGGCATCAGCGAGAACCTGCACCTGCGCGCCGAGCAGAAGAATCTCCTGCGCGTGCCGACGACGACGATTCAGCCGCAGAACAATAACCCGCTGAAATTCTCGGCGAGCGTCGAAGAGGCGCTCAATAACCTGCTGTTCCGCGAGTCGGCGGAATATCTCTCGGCCGTCGACGCCATCCGCGAGACGTTCGGCGACATCAAGGAGCACCAGCAGCTCTTGCTGGCGGCCGTGCGGACGGCCGTCGTCGACTACGTCGGCCGCTTGGACCCCGAGGAGCTCGAGAGCAAGATCGGCCGCGGCAACGCCTTGATCAGCGCCGCGAACAAGCTGAAGTACTGGGACCTCTACAAGGACCTGTTCGAGGTCGTCTCGGCGCACCAGCCGGGCCAGTTCCCGCACCAGTTCATCGAGGAGCTGGCGCGCGCCTACGAGCTCGAGCAGTCCCGCTCGGTTCCGGCCGGCGCGCCGCGCCAAGCGAAGCTCGGCTGACCGCGAGGCGGAAAGCCTCGCGTCAGCGCGTCTTGCGGGGCCGAAACAGCACGATCGTCAGATCGTCCGGCTTGCACGGCTGGTGATCGGCGTCTTTGCCCCGCATGCGCGCCTGCACGCGCTCGACGAGCCTGTCCGCGGCCTCGGGCAGCGGGCCGCGCCGAATCGTGTCGACGATCTCGTCGATGTACAGATTGTCGAACAGGCCGTCGCTCGCGAGCAGCACCGTGTCGCGCACGGCCAGCTGTAGCGTGGGGCCGACGTCGACGCGCATGTCCGTCGAGCCGATGACGTTGAACAGCACGTGGCGTTGATCGTGCTGCACGGCCTCGTCCTCGTCGAGCAGACCCGCTTCGACGGCGAACCCGGTCGGCGAGTGCGGAACGACGCGCTGCTTGACGCGGCCGCGCTGGCCGACGGCCAGGAGCTCCGAATCGCCGACGTGATACACGCGCAAGCGCGTCGAATCGAGCTGCGCGATGACGAGCGTCGTAGCGGCGCCGCGCGCGAGGCCGAGCACGGCCTTGTTCGCCTCTTCGACGGCTTCGAGGATAGCGGGCCGCAGCTCCGCGGTTTCGTCCGGCAGCCTCGTCAGCACGCGCGACAGCGTTCGCACGGCCGCGTTCGAGGCCTCTCGCCCCGCCACGGAGCCGCCGACGCCGTCGGCCACGGCGAGCACGAGCGAATCTGCGCCGAGCTCGATGATCGCGGCCGAATCCTCGTTCTGCGTTTGTTTGTCCGGCGAGCGAAGACTGCGCACGCAGACTTCGCCGTGCGGGAGCGTTCGATCGGCTTGCTCGCGCTCCTGTTCCCCGAGGAACAACTGCACGCGCTCGCCGTCCGCGCTCATGCGCTTGTGTCCGCGACGCGCGTCATGCTTCGAGCGCCTTCGTGCACCACGGGCAGTAATGCCAATAGTTCGTATCGACGCCCCAACGGCAGTGCGAGCAGCGCGTCGTGCTGCCAGGGAGCTTCCATGGGCGCTTGGTCTTGGCACGGCACCACGGACAGTAGCGCATGAACGGCATCAGCGGCCCGCGGCACGTCTCATTTTGGCAGCGCGCGACATAACGCTTGTCCGTGTAGCGGCGCGTGGTCTCGATCTCGAAGCCGGGGCCGTAGCACCAGGCGCAGTAGTGCCAATCCGTCTTGACGCCGCGATGGCAGCGCGGGCACTCGGCGGGATGGCTATGTTTATGAGTCTCGAGCGGCGGCTCCGTGCCGCACCACGGGCAACATTGCATGAGCTCCGAGACCGGTCCCGAGCAGCGGCGGCAGCGATAGCGCGCTTCGATGGACCGCCCGTACTTGCGCCGAAACTGGCGGAACAACACTTTCTGCCACAGCGACGGGTCGTCGTCGTTGCGGCGCGCGCGCCGCTTCTTCTTCACGGCGCCGTTGCGCAAACGCTTGAACTCGCGGTACATCGTCACGGCGTTGCGGAATCGGTTCTCGGGCCGCACCTGAATCGCGCGCCGCAGCCAGTCCGTGAGCTTCACGCCGACTCTCTCGCGCACGCGCTTCACTTCCGGCGGCGGCCAGTCGTACGGCCATTCGGGCAAGTAGCCCGACAGCAGCTCGTAGATGACGAGACCGAGCGAGAACACGTCGGATTGAAACTTCGGCCGGCCGACGGCCTGCTCCGGCGCGATGTAGCCGACCGTGCCCGAGCCCGACGCCTTCAACGTGCCTTCGGCCACTTTCGAGAAACCGAAGTCCGTGAGCTTCAGCCGGTTGCCGGGAAACAGGATGAAATTGTCGGGCTTGATGTCGCAGTGAATGACGTTCGCGCTGTGCGCGTGCGCGACGGCCGCGACGGCCTGATCGATGAGCTCGAGCGCGGCCTCGGTGGAGAGGCGGTTCCTCATGCGGCTCGCGAGGGAGCGCTCGCCGAGCGGCATCGCAATCACGAAGCGATCGGCGATGAACGACGCGTCGCGGATCGGCAGGATGTTCGGGTGCTCGAGCACGTGCGCGAGCCGCGCCTCGCGCTTGAAGTCCTCGAGAAAGTGGTCGCTCATCGCGCTCTCGTGCGGGATCTTCAGCGCCACGTGCACGCCGTGGATCGTGTCGACGGCCGCGTAGACGGCCGCGATCGGGCCTTCGGAGATGCGCCGCTCGATTCGGTATTTGCCGAGCTTTTGCCTTGCCTTGAGCGCCACGAGTGTAGAGTTGCCGCCGTTGACCGATTCGGCGCCCGTGCAGTCGAGCGCTCCTTCGTTATGAGCCGGGCGCAATGATCCTCGCGGGCGGCGAGACGGTCAATTCGTGCGTGGTACCATGCGTTCGAACCGACCTATGCAGCAGCACCCCCACGCTCACTCGCACGACGATCACGAGCACGACCAGGCGTTCGGCCATGGCGGTCACGGCCATTCCCAGGGCCACGGGGCGAACGAGCGCAGCATCGGCTTGGCCGCCGTGCTGACGGGCGGCTTCATGGTGGCCGAGGTGGTCGGTGGCGTGCTTGCGGGCTCCTTGGCGCTGCTCGCCGACGCGGGTCACATGCTCACGGATTTCGCGAGCCTCGCGCTCGCGTGGCTCGGCTTCAGGCTCACGCGCCAGCCTGCCGACTGGCGCCGCACGTACGGCTTCGACCGGTTCGCCGTGCTCATTGCTTTCGTGAATGGAATTTCTTTGTTCGCGATCGCCGTATGGATCGTCGTGGAGGCCGTCGAGCGCTTCGCGTCTCCGGTGAACGTGCTCGCCGGGCCGATGCTGTGGATCGCGGCCGCGGGCCTGGCCGTCAACGTCGTCACGTTCTTCGTGCTGCGCTCGGGCGACAAGGACAATCTCAACATCCGCGCGGCGGCGCTGCACGTCGTCGGCGATCTGCTCGGGTCCGTCGCGGCCGTCGTCGCCGCGCTCGTGATCCTGACCACGGGCTGGACGCCGATCGACCCGCTGCTGTCGATCGTCGTGGCGCTGATCATCGTGCGCTCGGCGTGGCGAGTCGTCGCCGAAAGCGGGCACATCCTCCTCGAAGGCTCGCCGCGCGGGTTCGATTCCCGGTCCTTGCGCGATCAGCTCCGCTCGGCGCTGCCGTACGTGCTCGACGTGCATCACGTGCACGCGTGGTCGATCAGTCAGGAGCGCCCCATGGTGACGCTGCACGCGTGCGTCGCAACCGGCACGGACTCGGGCGTCGCCGTGCGCGAGATCAAGCGCCGGCTCGCGCAGCAATTCAGCATCACGCACGCCACGATCGAGATCGAGTACGACGCTTGCGGCGACGGGCCGCAGAGTTCGGCCTGTTAGCCGGCGCCGTGCTGGGCGCGCGGGGCGCACCCGAGCCCGGGGCGACTTGAACGCTCGACGCGCATCCCTCGCGCCTACGCCGCTCGCACGCCGCGGCGGCCGATCAGTACAGCTTGAAGGGGCGGCGTTCGCGGCGCCAGGACTTTTCGTCGGCAGCGGCGAGGGCATCGAGGTCGGCGGGCGTGCTGCGGGGGTCGTCGACCCAGCGCCGCAAGAGGTCGCTGCCGTTGATGACGTCGATCGCGAGGCGGCCGGGCTCGTACTCGTAGATGAACTCGCGCCAGAGCGGGTACTTCGGCTCGAGCGTGCGCAGCGCCTTGAACGCGAGCGCGTGCAGGCGCCAGGGCCGAAACGCCGCGTGCGAGTACGAGCTCGCGTCGACATGCACTCGCACGCCGGCGCAGAGCTTGCCCGCGTGCTTGTGAAACGTCGGCTCGAACCAGCACGTGCGCAGCCGGCAGCCGCGCAGCCACTGCGGCGCGAGCTCGTGCATGCGATCGAGCAGCACCTGCGGGTCGATGTCGGGCGCCCCGAACATCTCGAACGGCCGCGTCGTGCCGCGGCCTTCGGAGAGCGTCGTGCCTTCGATCAGCACGGCGCCCGGATAGCAGCGAGCCGACTCCATGCTCGGGACGTTCGGGCTCGGGTTGATCCACGCGCGGTCGGGCGGCCAGCCGTAGCCCGGCGCCGCGTCCGGCTCCCAGCCGCGCATTGCGACGACGCGGCAGTCGACCTCGAGCTCGAGCGTCGCGACGAACCAGCGCGCGAGCTCCCCCATCGTGAGCCCGTGGCGCATCGGCAGCGGCCCGGCGCCGACGAAGCTTTCCTGACCGGCGCGAAGCCGCAAGCCTTCGATCGGCCGGCCGACGGGATTCGGCCGGTCGAGCACCCAGACCGATTTGCCGTGCCGCGCGGCTTCCTCGAGCACGTAGCGCAGCGTCGTGACGAAGGTGTAGATGCGGCTGCCGACGTCTTGTAGGTCCACGAGCAGCACGTCGAACGCGCTCATCATTCGTGCCGTCGGCCGGCGCACGGCGCCGTACAGGCTGAAGACGGGAATGCCGTGCACCGGATCGTTGAAGTCCGGCGACTCGACCATGTTGTCCTGCTTGTCGCCGCGGAGCCCATGCTGCGGGCCGAACGCGGCCGTGAGCTTCAGATCGGGCAGCGCGGCCAGCGCATCGAGCGCGTGAATCAGATCGTGCGTCACCGACGCCGGATGCGCGAGCACGGCGATGCGTTTTCCGCGCAGCGGCTTGCGCAACGCAGGCGACGCCACGAGCCGATCCAAGCCGAACCTCATCGAGCACTCCGGTCGAGCGAGAAGACGAAACCGGCGGCATCGTGGAAGTCGGGCACCGCGCGCGGATGCCGCAGCGCGAAATACGCGCGGCCGCCCGTGCGGTCCTCGACGACGGCCGTGAGGCCGATCCGCCACGGCCATCCTGCGCCGGCAAGCGCGCCGAGCTCCACGTCGGCCGTCACACGGAGCTCGCCGGCCGTCTCTGCAACGCGGATCGACGGCGGTACGTCGAGCTCGAGAGGCCGCATTCCTTCTCGATAGCCCTCGAAGGCATAGGCGGCCCACTCCGTCGACGGCGAGAAGTTGAGCTCGTAGTACCGGTCGCCGGCCGACTGCGCGACGAACGCCTCGAAGCACGTGCGCTCCCAGAGCCCTTCGGCGCGGCGCGGCGCGACGCGCTTGGGCGTAGCGAGCCGCCCGAGCTCGCCCGTCAAGCGATACTCGAACCGGAGGGCCGTGCCCGTCGGCCCGAGCTGCGCGCGCGCGACCACGACGCGAACGGCGGCGCACGCCGCGGCCGGATGCGGGATCAAGACCTGCTCGGTCACAGCAGCTTGCCCGGGTTCATGATGCCGTGCGGGTCGAGCGCGGCTTTCAGCGCGCGCATCAGCGCGAGCGCGGCCGGCGACTCGTAGCGTGCAAGCTCCGGTTTCTTCAGGATGCCGACGCCGTGCTCGGCGCTGAAGCTGCCGCCGAGGCTTGCCGCGACGTCGTGCACGCACGCCGAAACCGCCTCGCCCGCCGCGGCACGAAACGCCCCGATGCTCTGCCCGGCCGGCGGCAGCACGTTGAAGTGCAGATTGCCGTCGCCGATGTGGCCGTAGATCGAGAGTCTGTGCGGCGCGAGCCGCGCAAGCTCGCGCTCGGCGCGTTCGACGAATTCGGGGATGCACGAGATCCGCACGGAAACGTCGTGCTTCACGGACCCGCCGTCGCTCCGTTCCGCCTCGGGCACGCGCTCGCGCAGGTGCCACAGCGAGCGCCGCTGCGCCTCCGATTCCGCGATTGCGCCGCCGAGAATCGCGCCGTCCGCAACCCCCGTCTCGAGCACGCGCACGAGCTTCGCGCGCAGCGCGTCGTCCGCATCGGCCGACGCGAGCTCGAGCAAGACGTAGTGCTCGGCCGGCGAGCCGAGCGGGTCGCGCGCGCCTTCGACGTGCCGCAGCACGAGCTCGAGCGAGCGGCGCGACACGTATTCCGCGGACACGACCTCGTCACCGCTCTCGCGGCGCGCGCGGCCGAGCAAGCCGCAAGCCGCCTCGACGCTGGCGACGGCCACCCATGCCGTCGCGCGCGCTCTCGGTTCCGGAAAGAGCTTGAGCACCGCCGCCGTGATGACGCCGAGCGTGCCTTCGGCGCCCAGGAACAACGCTTTCAGGTCGTACCCCGTGTTGTCCTTGCGCAGCGCCTTGAGCTCCGACAACACGTCGCCGTTCGGCAGCACGGCTTCGATGCCGAGCACGAGCTCGCGCATGGTGCCGTAGCGCAGCACGGCGACGCCGCCGGCATTCGTCGACAACGCGCCGCCGATCTGGGCGGACCCCTCGGAGCCCATGCTCAAGGGAAAGAGCAAGCCTTGCTCGCGCGCGGCTTCCTTCGCGCGAGAGAGAACGACGCCGGCTTCGGCCGTCATCGTGAACCCGACGGAATCGATCTCGCGCACGCGGTTCAGCCGCGCCAGCGACAGCAAAACCTGCCGCCGTTCGCCGTCGAAGGGCGTCGCGCCGCCGCAGTATCCCGTGTTGCCCCCCTGCGGCACGACGCCGATGCGCGCGCCGTGGCAGACGCGCACGACGGCGGCGCACTCTTCCGTCGAAGCGGGGCGCACCACGAGCGCGGCGGCGCCGCGGTAGACGCCGCGCTCGTCGCGCAAGAGCGGAGCCGCGTCGTCGGGCGCGACGATGCCGCTCGGGCCGACGATGGCGGCGATGCGCTCGAGCGCAGCTCTCGTCGATTCCGTCATGAAGCGGCGCTCGGCGTCAGAGCGGCCCGGGCACGACTTTGCCCGACGTCACACGCCAGCGATCGCCGCAAACCGAGCGGTCAACGGCCTCGACGATCGCCTTGTAGGAGCCCGAATTCGCCACGCCGACGGCGTCGTACCAGCTCTGCGGCGCGTCCCCGATAGCTCGCGCAAGCGCGCGGTTTGATCGACGATGATGAACGGGCGTCCCGAGCCGATCAGCATCGCGATCAGACTGACGAACCGGTCCGTGTTGATCTGCATCGCACCTCCCTACCGGTGCGCCGGGATATTACACCGAGCGGGTTCCCCGTGCGGAACCGGGCTCGGTTGCCGCGCAAGCGGTTCGCCCCGGCGTGAGCGCCGTCGGCACGCGACCGAGCTCGTCGACGTCGACCGGCAGATCGCGGCGGCGCGTATACCGCCGGGCAACCTGCGATAATGGCGCCATGTTGCTGATTCGCCGCTCCGATGAGCGCGGCCGGGCCAGGCTGGGCTGGCTCGACAGCCGCCATACTTTTTCATTCGCGGACTACCACGACCCGCGCTTCATGGGCTACGGGCCGCTGCGCGTCATCAACGAGGACCGTGTGCAGCCGGGGCAGGGCTTCGGGACGCACGGTCACCGCGACATGGAAATCATCTCCTACGTGTTGGAGGGGGAGCTCGCGCACCGCGACAGCATGGGCCACGGCTCCGTGATTCGCCGCGGCGACGTCCAGCGGATGTCCGCGGGCACCGGAGTCGAGCACAGCGAGTACAACCACTCGCACACTGAGCCCGTGCACTTCTTTCAAATCTGGATCATCCCGGACCGCCGCGGCCTCGAGCCGGGCTACGAGGAGAAGCGCTTCGACGACGACGCGAAGCGCGGGCGGCTGCGGCTCGTCGCGTCGCGCGACGGCCGAGAAGGGTCGGTCGTCGTGCATCAGGATGCGGACCTTTACGCGGCGCTGCTCGTCGCCGGCGACGAGGTCACGCACGCCACGGACCGCGCGCGCAAGGGCTGGGTGCAAGTGGCGAGCGGCGCCGTCACCGTGAACGGCGAGCAGCTCGGGGCCGGCGACGGCGCCGCGGTCGCTTACGAGGACAGCGTCGTCATTCGCGCCGCGGCCGACACGGAGCTCTTGCTGTTCGACATGGCGTAGCGGCGTGTCGTCGCGGCGTGCGCGGCCATCAGCGAGCGACGGCGATGTTCGAGCGGAGCTCGCAAACCAGCGTGGCGCCTTCCAAGTACGGTCTCATCGCGTCCATGCTTTCCTCGGCGATCGACTCGAGCAGACGGTCGCGCTCCTGCTCTTGCACCTGGGCGCCGCTCATTCCGACGAGCGCCATCGCATTCATGCGCACGAATTCCGCTCCGTCGGGGAATCTCGACACCAGCGACACCTCGTCGACACGCACGTCGCCGAAGCCGGCGTCGGTCAATAGACGCTTCAGGGCTTGCGCGTCACCGAACGCGTAGCGCTGATCGCGAATGGGGCCGACGTGGCGTTCGGCCACGCGCTGCAACGCCTCGAACACGCGCATCGTCTCCGTCGAGCGCCAAACCGCGGCCAGCAGCAAGCCCCCGGGCGCCGTGACGCGCTTGAGCTCGCGCGCCGCGGCCACACGATCGGCAAAGAACTGGATGCCTTGCTGACAGAGCACGCGGTCGAATTGCTCGCCCTGCGCCACCGGCAACGCGGCCGCGTCGCCTTCGCGCCAGTCGATGGCGGGCTCGATTTCTCGCGCAACTGCGAGCATCGGCGCGCTCACGTCGACGCCGACGACTTTGCCGGCGCCCTTTTGCCGCTCGCGCGCAAGGCGCGCGACGATGCCGGTGCCGCAGGCGACGTCGAGAACGCTATGCGTAGCCTTCAGCTCCGCGCGATCGAGGAGCAGCTCGGCCCACGGCCGAAACAGCTTCGGCACGATGGCCGTTTCGTACATTCGCGGAAAGTCCTGGCGGTTCATGCTGTAAGCGGGTAGCACGGGTTTCGCGCTCATTGGCTGCCTCCTTGTCAGGGGCCGACAACCGGCCGATGGAAAAGGTAGCCGAACGCCGGGCGGAGGCAATCCGCCGGCGTGCGAATGGACTGTTTCCCAAAACGAAGCAATGGTAGCTTCTCGTGGGCATGGACCACGAAGAGAACATGAAGGTATTCGTGCAAGTCGCCCAGCACGCGAGCTTCGCCGCCGCGGCACGCGAGCTGCGCATCTCGACGGCCTCCGCGAGCAAGCGGGTGGCGGCGCTCGAAGCGCGGGTCGGCGCGCGGCTCTTCGATCGGACGACGCGCCGCGTCGGGCTCACGGAAGCCGGCCGCGTCTACTTGGAGCGTTGCATCGAATGCCTCCACGCGCTCGAGGATGCCGACGCGTCGGTCGGCGAGCTCACGAAGACGCCGAAGGGCTCGCTCAAGATGACTGCGCCGATCGACTTCGGCGAGCACCTGATGCCCGTGCTCGCGGACATCATGAACGCTCATCCGAATCTCGTCGTGGACGTGCGGCTCACGAACCGCGTCCTCGACATGGTCGAGGAAGGCATCGACGTCGGCGTGCGCGTCGCCGGCTCGCTCGACGGCCACTTCGTCGCGCGGCCGCTCGCGCGCACGCAGCTCGCCTTGTTCGCGGCGCCCGCCTATCTCGCGAGGCACGGCCGCCCGGAACGGCCCGAGGATCTCGAGCGGCACAAGAACATCGTGTTCACGGAGCCGCGGCCGCGCGACGAGCTCGTATTCGCGCGCAACGGCAAAGAGGTGCGCGTGAAGGTGCGGCCGACGCTGACGGGAAACCACGCCGCGGCGCTGCAGCTCGCGGTGCAGAGGGGCGTCGGGATCGCGATGATGCCGAGCTTCGTCGCAGCGCGCGATCTCGCGGCCGGCTCGATCGAGCCCGTGCTCACCGATTGGCGGCTGCCCGAGCTGACCGTGTTCGCCGTCTATCCGCACCGGCGGTTCGTCTCGCCGAAGGTGAAGGTCGTCATCGAGGCGCTGCGCGCGGCGTTCGGCGACGGAACGCGCGATCCTTGGTGGTCGTCGGCCCAGGGGGAGAATGCACACGGCGCCGAAGCGGCTTGACAGCCCGCGGCGATTGCCGGAACGATGTGGCGCCGTGCTCGTGCCGGGCAACCGGCAGTCGGAGGCCAAGTGCACCGTTCGCGAGGCTCCATCGCTCCGCTCGAGTTCGACGGCGTTCGCATTTTCGACTACACGGCCGGTGAGTTTTCGAGCTCGTCGATCGCCGTGATCGAAGTGCCGCCCGGCGCACGGCATAGGGAGGCGTGGTCGCGCCGCTCGGACAAGTACTATCTCGTCATGAGCGGCGAGATCGACCTCGCCCTCGACGGCGAATCGCAACCGATGAAGGCCGGCGACTTCTGCATGGTCGCGCGCGGCCGGCGCTTTCATTACGCCAACAACGGCAACACGCTTGCGACGCTCGTGCTCGTCCACACGCCGAGCTTCGACTTGCACGAGGAGGTGTTCGTTGAGCCTTGAACCCTGCGGAGCGCCGACAAGAGCTTCGGCCTACTGCTCCTTTGGCCCGTGCTCGCGCCGGAAACGCCGATGATCCTGTTGCTGGCGTTTCAGACCGACTTGACCCGCCGCACGGCGGACTCCGTCATCGGCACGTTCGCGGCGCGATGATTCGCGCTTGTACACGGTCGGACGCTGCCGCGATTGCGGAGCTCTACAACCACTACGTCCGCGAGACAGTGATCACGTTCGAGGAAACGCCGGTGTCGGACGCCGAGATGGCGCGGCGCATCGCGGAGACCAGCGCACAATTTCCTTGGCTCGTGTGGGAAGACGCCGGCGCGGTCTTGGCGTATGCGTATGCATCGCGCTGGAAATCCCGCTCGGCGTATCGGTTCTCCGTGGAGAGCACGGTCTACGTCGCCACGGGGCATCACGGCCGCGGGATCGGCTCGAAAATCTACGGCGCGTTGCTCGAGGAGCTGCGCGGCCGCGGCTTCCACAGCACGGTCGGCGGCATCGCGCTGCCGAATCCGGCCAGCGTGGCGCTGCACGAGAAGCTCGGCTTCACGAAAATCGCACACTTCGCCGAGGTCGGCTGGAAATTCGGCCGCTGGGTCGACGTGGGCTACTGGCAGCTCAGCCTATGAGCGGCGCGGGTCAGCGATACTTCACGTAGCAGACTTTGTGGTGCGTGAAGAACTCGATGCCCGACGAGCCGGCCTCGGGCAGACCGGCGCCGGACTCTTTGACGCCGCCGAATGCGAGCTGCGGCTCCTTGAGCGCTGTCATCAAATTCACGTGCGCGAGCCCGACCTCCGCGCGCTCCATGTACGTCAGCGCGCGCTTCAGGTCGTTCGTGAAGATCGACGACGACAGGCCGTACGCCACGCCGTTCGCGACGTCGATGGCCTCGTCGAAGCTCTTCACGGCCATGACGACGAGGACGGGGCCGAAGATCTCCTCGCGCGCGATCGTCATGCTCGGCGTCACGCCGTCGAACACCGTCGGCGCGATGAAGCAGCCATGGTCGTAGTCCTCGCCGTCGAGCGCCGCGCCGCCCGTCAGCAGGCGCGCGCCTTCGGCGCAGCCTTTCGCGATGTACGCGAGGACATCGGCCTTCTGTCGTGCGCCGCAGACGGGCCCCATGCCGCAGTCTTCGTTCGCTCCGTCGCGCACGGCGATCGCCTGCGCCGCGGCGACGAGCCGCTTCGTGAGCTCGGCCGCGATTCCCTCGAGCACGATCACGCGGCTCGTCGACGTGCACCACTGGCCCGAGCACGCGAACGCACCTTTGACGATCTCCGCGACGGCGAGATCGAGGTCGGCGTCCGGCAGCACGATGGCCGGGTTCTTGCCGCCGAGCTCGAGCTGCGTCGGCGTCAAGTTGCGCGCGGCTGCGAGCTGAATCGACTTGCCGACGGCCGTCGACCCCGTGAACGAGACGGCTTTGATGCGCGCGTCGCCGACGAGCACAGCGCCGGCACTGCCGCCGGCGCCCGTGACGCAGTTGACGACGCCGGGCGGCACGCCGCTGTCCGCGAGAAGCCGCGTGAATTCGATTGCCGTGCGCGGCGTCAGGCTCGCGGGCTTCAGTACAATGGTGTTGCCGGCCATCAGCGCCGGCGTAGCCTTGCGGCACGGCACGTTGAGCGGAAAATTCCACGGCGTCACGATCGCGACGGGGCCGAGCGCCTCGCGCGTCGAGTACGCGAGCGTGCCGCCGACGTCGACGGGCACCGTTTGGCCGCAAAGCCGTAGCCCTTCGGCGATCTGGTAGTCCATCTCCTTGATCGCGGAATCGACCTCGGTTCGCGCTTCGCGCAGCGCCTTGCCGTTTTCGCGCGTGATCACGGCCGCGATCTCCTCGCGGCGCTCGATCATTGCGTGCAGCGCGCGGTCCAGGCAGGCTTTCCGCTTCTGCGGCGACAGCGCGCGCCAAGCCGGGAACGCCGCCTGCGCCGCCGCGATCGCGGCGTCGACGTCGGCCGCCGAGGAATCCGCGAACCGCCCCGTCACCTCGTGCAGAAACGCCGGGTTGCGTTGCTCGAACGTGCGGCCGCCCGAAGCGGGCCGCCATTCGCCGTCGATGAAGTTCTTGCCATCGAAGCCGCTCATGAACCGGCCATTGTGCGTGGCTAAAGTCGATCGCGATAGGGGCGGTACGGCAGCGCGAAGTGCACAGCGAGCGCCGCGATCAAGACCGCGAGCGAGATCCACATCGTCGTGCGCCAGCCGCTCGAGCCCGGCACCACGATCTCGAAGTCCTCGACGAAGATCGTCTCGCAGGCGCCGTCGCCCGTGTCGTCGCGCGTCGTGCTCGTGCCGCGCAGGCCGCCACCCACGGCGCCGTAGCGCGCGAGCCGGCCCTCGATGCGGATCTGGTCGCCGATGCGGACTTCGCCGACGCGGCCGCGAATGAACGGGTCGGCCGAGATCAGGTGGTTGTTCGAGAGCTGATTCATCTTGAAGTTGGCCCACGCGACGCTGTCGCGCGTCTGCACGTTGCACGTGAAGACGCCGTTCCAGAAGTCGAGCTTGGAGAGCGTCGGCGCGAACGCCGTGTCGCTCCACACGACGCAGACGTCGGCCACGTTCAGATGATCGTTCGACCAGCGGTGCATCGAGTCCTCGCCGTCGTGCTGGCGGTACGACACGACGAGCCCGTACAGCTCGTACGAGTAGAGCGGCTCGACGCGATAGTCGACGCCGGCATACGTCAACACGATGGGCGGCTTCTCGATTGCGCGTTGCCGCGGCGGGTCTTTCAGGCGCGGATGGAAGTCGATCGCGCCCGGCAAGTCGTTGCGATTGAAGAACGCGACGGCGAGCGTGAGCACGCTCGCGATCGTGACGGCCTTGTGCAGCGTCCGCAGCATGGCCGCACGGTACGCGCCGGCGCGCGGCGCTTGCGCCGAGGCGCGTCACGGAATCCGCGATTTGCGCGGGAGCGCATCCCGGAGTGGAGGGACGACGGCGGCCGGCGCTTGAGCGCCGGCCGCCGCGCAAGGACTACGGCTGAACCGCGAAGCAGTAGAAGAGGCCCGCGCCCCCCGTGGCGACGAGGTCCTCTTGACTACAGCTGCGCGAGCTGTGAACGGCGTTCCACGACGCGTTCGGGCCGCCGAGCCGGTCGTGATGCCCGACCATGGCATTGCCCGTGCTGTTGCTCGTCCAGTTGTTGCACGTAGTCAGCGCGACGTTGCCCGGCACGAGGCGCCCGGTGGAATCCGAGCCCGTGAGCATGTCGTGCATGTTCGGCTGGTTGCCGACGCCGTTGACCTCCTCGCCCTTCTCGTTGAGCGCCGTCGGCTTGCGGATGTTGTTGCGATCCTGGTGCAAGTCGTCGACGTTCGAGGCGATCAGCTGGCCGCGCGCATTGAACCACGGCCCGCGGCCGATGCGGTCGCGCGCGTGCACCACGCCGTTCGCGCCTTGCGCACCCGCGCTCAAATACGCGCGCCAGGTCGCGTTACCGCGGCCGACGGCGGCCGCGAGGCTCTGACAATGCGCGTCGGCGCCCGCGAGGCCGCCGAGATTGCCGCCATCGCCCTTGCCGACGCTCGTGACGAAAAAGCTCATCGGCGCCGCCGGCGCCTGTTGCTGCTGCTGTTGCTGCGCGACGGCCGAGCCGCCGAGCGCCCCCAACGCGAGCGGTACGAGTGCAAGCTTCACGGTCTTCATCGATGTCCCCCAAAGGTTGTTGTTCGAGTGCGCGCGGCCCAAGCTCGCCGCCGGCTTCGATTCTAAGCCGCGCTCGAGGTTAGGCATCTGAAGGAAGCTGAAGCGGCTAACCCGGATCTACGCCGGCACGCTGGCAGAAGTACTCCCAGCTCCGGTCGAGCGCGAGCGGCGAGAACTGCGCTGCGGAGGACAGCTCGATCTCCTCGGGCGACAGCGCCTTCGGCGTCCCGAGCGGCAACGCTTGGAGCAGCACGTTCGCGTTGACCTGCAAGTAGATCGCCGTGAGCACGGCGCGCTCCACCGACGCGCCGACGACGACGGCGCCGTGGCCGCGGATCAGCACGCAAGTGTTGCCGGCGAGCGCCGCGGCGAGATCGCGGCCCTGCTCGATCGAGCGCACGAGCATGTCGGTGCCGCCGAACTTCGTGCGGATGTCCCAGACGGGGATCTCTGCACCGATGATCGACGCCGTGTGCACCACGGGCTTGAGCGGCACGTCCGTGATCGCGAACGGCAGCACGCCGTACGCATGATGATGCACGACGGAGTGCACGTCGGCGCGCGCCGCATAGACGGCCGCATGGATCATCCTCTCGCCGTACGGCGTGCGGCCGCGCGCGTCGACGGCCGTGCCGTCGAGCGTGAACTCCATGAGGTCGTCGAGCTCCACCAACGCGGGGCTGCGCGAGCGCGACAGCCAGAAGCGTTCCGCGTTGCGCGGGTCGCGGACGCTGACGTGGCCGAACGCGTCGACGACGCCTTCGTTGGCGAGGATGCGGTTCGCCGCGA
>JBBIJV010000074.1:0-15116 GCA_037445815.1 Rhodospirillaceae bacterium | reverse complement strand
GGCGCCGAATGCTCCTGCCATCAACGTGCGGCGATCGAATCCTGGGGTCTCGTCTTTCATGGCTCTCTCCGGCAAATGGGGGGCTCGGGCGGAAGGGCCCGCGGCCTCGGCGAAATCATACTCGAACCGGCCTCCGGGGCGGTCTTCCGCCCGGACCGCTCCGGGGGTCTCCAGGCTATGATGGCCGCATGACGGCCCTGCGCCGCAACTTGTACGGCTTGCCTCTCTGCCTCCTGCTGGCGGCAGGCGCGGCCGCGAACGCGAGCGAAGTCTGGGTCGTCGAGCTCGACGGCCCGATCACGCCGGCCACGGCCGACTACTTCATGGGCGCCCTCGACGACGCGCAGGAGGAGGGCGCCGCCGTGCTGATCGTGCGCCTCGACACGCCGGGCGGCCTCGACGAGTCGATGCGCGACATGATCAAGGCCATCCTGGCGTCGCGGATCCCCGTCGTCGTGTACGTGGCGCCGAACGGCTCGCGCGCCGCGAGCGCGGGCACGTACATCCTCTACGCAAGCCACTTCGCCGCGATGGCGCCCGCGACGAACGTGGGCTCGTCGACGCCCGTCAGCATCGGGGGCTCGCCGTTCCCGTCGCCGACGGAGCCCGCGGAGCCCAACGAGGACGGCGGCGACGAGGCGCCGGAGCCCGCGAGCCCGTCGGCCATGGAGCGGAAAGTCGTCAACGACGCGGTCGCGTACATCCGCGGCCTGGCGGCGCTGCGGGGCCGCAACGCCGAGTGGGCCGAGCGAACCGTCCGCGAGGCGGCCAATTTGCCGGCTGCCGAAGCGCTCGCGCAGAACGTCATCGACCTCGTCGCCGAGGACCTGAACGAGCTCCTCATGGCGCTCGACGGCCGCACGTTCGAGGTCGCAGGCGGCACCGTCACGCTCGATCTCGAAGACGCGGAAGTCACGACGATCGTGCCCGGGTGGCGGCACGAGCTCCTGGCGCTCATCACGAACCCGAACGTCGCCTACCTGCTGCTGATGATCGGCATCTACGGTTTGATACTGGAGTTCTACAACCCCGGCATGGGTGTGCCGGGCGTGACGGGCGTCATCTGCCTGCTGCTCGGCGCCTATGCGCTGCAGATGTTGCCGATCAACTATGCGGGCGTGGCGCTGATCTTGCTCGGCATCGCGCTGATGGTGGCCGAGGTCGTCACCCCGACGGTGGGAGTGCTCGGCGCCGGCGGCGTCATCTCGTTCATCGCGGGCTCGATCATCTTGTTCGACTCCGACCTGCCGGGCTATCGCGTTTCGATACCGATCATCGCGGCCGTCGCCGCGACGTCGGCGGCCGTGTTCATCTTCGGCGTCGGCGCCGCGATGCGCGCGCGCCGGCTCGAGGTGACCACGGGGCGCGAAGCGATGATCGGCGCGACGGCCGTCGCGCTCGAGGATTTCGCCGAGCGCGGCAACGTGCGCGCCTTCAGCGAGATCTGGGCCGCGCAGTCGCCGCGCCCCGTGCGCAAGGGCGACAAGCTGCGCATCACGGGCGTCGAGGGTCTCGTGCTCAAGGTCGAGCCCGACGCGGCCGCCGATGCGCACGGCGCAGCAATGCAAAGAACAACAGCCGAGGAGTAGCAGAGATGGATATCTTCGTAGCGGTCCTGATCGTGATTATCGGCGCGCTGCTGTTCAGCGCTTTCAAGGTGCTGCGCGAGTACGAGCGCGGCGTGATCTTCATGCTCGGCCGCTTCTATCGCGTGAAAGGGCCGGGCCTGATCATCCTGATTCCGATCGTGCAGCAGATGGTGCGCGTCGACCTTCGCACGCTCGTGCTCGACGTGCCGTCGCAGGACCTGATCACGCGCGACAACGTCTCCGTGAAGGTGAACGCCGTCATCTACTTCCGCGTCGTCGATCCGCAGCAAGCGATCATCAACGTCGAGAACTACATGGAAGCGACGGGGCAGATGGCGCAGACGACCTTACGGTCCGTGCTCGGCCAGCACGAGCTCGACGAGCTGCTCGCCGAGCGCGACCGGCTCAACAACGACATTCAGAGGATCCTCGACGCAGCGACCGACGTGTGGGGCGTCAAGGTGGCGAACGTCGAGATCAAGCACGTCGACATCGACGAGAGCATGATCCGCGCCATTGCCAGACAGGCGGAGGCCGAGCGCGAGCGGCGCGCGAAGATCATCCACGCCGACGGCGAATACCAGGCCGCCACGAAGCTCGTCGAGGCCGCCGAGATGCTTGCGCGCGAGCCGCAGTCGATGCAGCTCAGGTATCTGCAAACGTTGACCGAGGTGGCCGGCGACCGCAGCTCGACGATCGTGTTTCCGGTGCCGACGAACGTCTTCGATCTGTTGCAGAAGCTCACGGCCGGCGCGGGATCGAAGACCGGCCAGGCTTAAGGGCCGCGCCTATTCGACGCGCTGCCCCGTCACGGGGTGCGCGTAGTGGAACGGCGGCAGGAACGCGCTCGGATACATCTCGAACGGCAGCGTCGGCGGCGCGTCGGGCGGGTTCGACGCCGTGATGCCGGGCGGCGGCCGCGGCGTCACGTCCTTCCAGCCCACCGTGTACGGCACGAAGTAGGTGTTGAAGACCTGATCGCGCTTGATTTTCCAGACGCCGTTTTCTTTGACGTACTCGTTCTCGTAGACGCCGCCCATCCACTGACTGTAGCGCTGCCACTGGCCCATGATGCTGAGCGCGCGCGAGCGCATGCGTGCGCTCTGCCCGTCCGGCGCCACGGTGATCACGGGCTGGAACTGCATGTGATTGTGCTGGAGCCCGAACTGATCGTCGGTGGCCTGGCCGTACAGATTCAAATTGCGCCGCACGCTCGCGGAGCCGATGTACACGCCGCGCATCGCGATCTCGATGCTGCCCGCCGGCGAGAAGATGCCGGTGAGGTCGTCCCACTGAAGGTGCGCGAGGTAGTAGCCGTAGATGCCGTTCATGCGCTCGAGCTGGACGACGTCCTCGAGCAAGCCGACGCGGCGCTCGAGCGCTGCGAGCGTCGCGTCGAGCGTTGCGAGCGCCGCCGCACCGGCACTCGCTTCGCCGCCCGCTTCCGGCCGCGGGCTCGTGACAGGGTTCTCGTAGTGGAACGGCACGACGAAAGCCTTCGGATACGCCTCGTACGCCACGGTCGGCGGCCGGTCGGGCGGTAGCTCTGCGGAGGGCCCCGGATTCGGAATCGCCTCCTTGCCCCAGCCTGCTTCGTACGTCGTGTACATCGTCGTGTAGAAGTGATGGCGGCGGATCTTCCAAATCCCGTCTTCCTTCACGTACTCGTTCTCGAGCACGCCCAAGCCCCAGCGCGCGTACTCGCCGTGGATGGCTTCTTGCGCGAACACGTGCCAGCGGCCGCGCGCCGTCATGCCGTCGTCCTCGACGTGCACGACGGGTTGAAGCTGCATCTGATCGTATAGGCGATTCGGCTGCGGCGACTCGGGGCCGTTCAAGCGGAGGAAATCGCGGATGCGGTCGCGCCCCACGTAGACGCCCTGGTTCCCCACCTCGATCTCGCCGTCGGCCGAGAACAAATCCGCCGCCGCGGACCAGAGCTGCTTGTCCGTGTAAAAGCCGTAAATGCGCTGCAGCCTCTTGATCGCGTTGAGGTCCTCGAGCCGAGCGATGTCGCGCTCGAGCGCGGCGGCGCGCGCCGCGAGCGATCCGAGCGACGGAGGCTCTTGCGAATCGGCCGGGCGAGCGAGCCAAGCGGCGGCGCCGAGCGCGGCGGCGACGGACGCGGCGAGTACGACTCGGGATTTGCGCATGGCCTGCTCCTACTCCGCCGCCACGTACTTGCCGACGGGGTTCGGGAAGCTGAACGGCGGCACGTACGTGTCCGGCCACGTCTTGTATTCCACCGTCGCAGGGCGATCCGGCGGCAGCGTCGCGGACACGTACTTGCCGCCCGTCGGATCGGCCTGCGTCTGCCAGCCGCCTTCGTACGGCACGTGCAGCGCCTGATACCAGTGCAACGTCTTGATCTTCCAGACCCCGCCGTCCTTGACGTACTCGTTCTCGTACGGGCCTTCGCTCCAAAACGCATCGCCGCCGAGCTCGCCCGTCAGCGCGATCGCCCGCCAGCGCGCTTTCGCCGTTTCGCCGTCGGGCGAAAGCGTGATGACGGGCATGACCTGGAGATGCTCGTTGAGCCTGCCGTCGACGAGGCCTTGCCGGCCGCCGCCGAGCGCATAGAGATACTCGCGAACGCGCTCCTTGCCCACGTAGACGCCGTCGAGCGCGATCTCGATCGTGCCGTCATCGGCGAAGAGCGCCGCGGCCTCGTCCCACAAGCCGCGATCGATGTAATAGCCGTACGCGCCCTGGAGCCGCTCGATCGCGTTGACGTCCTCGACGCGCGTCTTGCGCTGCTCGAGCGCCGCGACGCGCGCTTCGAGCGCCCGAACCGCCGCGAGCTCCTCGGCGCTGCGTCCGCCGTCGCAACCGCTCATTCCCGCAACAAGCACGGCCGCGGCAGCGAACATCGTCGGCTTCACGAACATCATCGAGCTCTCCATCCGTAGCGCTGAAGCGTGGCCGAAGCATAGAACGATCCAGGTTGCGAGAGCCAGAATGCGCCGTGCCGCCAACGCCTCACTTTGACCCGCATGCCGCGCAACGGCGGCGGCTCCGCTACACGCAGCCCCAAGCGGTCGCAAGGCCGCCGCCCGGCCCCGCGCCAAGCGGGTCAACGCGAAGCGCGAGCCTCCTGCGCGTCGATGAAGGTACGTGCGGCGCCGGCCATCTCGTCGAAGACGCTGTCGGTGCGCGTCCGACGGCGCTTCAGCACGCGGTAGCCGTGGTCGGCGGTGTCGAGCCAGTGCAGCGTCGCGTTCGGCAACGAGCGCACGAGCGGCTCGAGCAACGTGCGGTCGGCGAGATCGTCGCGCGTGCCGGAGAGGAAGAGCATCGGCTGGCGGATCTGGGCGAGATGCGCGGCGCGCTTCGTGTCGGGCTTGCCGGGCATGTGCAGCGGGAACGAGCAGAAGATCAGGCCCGCGGCCGGGAGCTCGCGGTCGAGGATGGCGTGCGAAGCCATGCGGCCGCCGAACGAGTGGCCGCCGAGCCAGATCGGCAGCGTGGTTCGCTCTGCGGCCGCGGCGTAGGCTTCGGCGATGCTTGCAGTGGCGACTTCCGGTGAATCCACGCGGCTGCGGCCTGCGGCCATGTACGGGAAGTCGAAGCGCAGCGTCGCGATGCCGCGGCGTTCGAAGGCGTCGGCGATCGCTTGCATGCTCTTGTGGCGCATGCCGGCACCGGCACCATGCGCCAATACGAGCGCGGCGATCGGCTCGGCGGGGCATTGCCAGAGCATCGTCCCGGGGGCCCTCGCTTGCGGCCGCGCCGCTAATTCGGCTTGCGGAAGATGAACAAGGCCTGGTCCGTCGTGCCGCGCGTGCCGGGCGCGAAGACCATCTTCGTGCGATCGTCGGCGGGGTTCGCCAGCAGGTCGCTCTCGAGCGCGAGCTCGAAGCCCGCGGCCAACACCTCTTGCTCGATGGTCTCGACGCCGATGCGGTGGATCGTCTCCGCGTCGCGCCAGCCGGAGCCGTCCTCGGCTTTGTGGTCGATGACGAGATAGATGCCGCCGGGCTTCAACGCGTCGAAGATCTTGCGGTTGAACGCCTCCGTGTCGACGCCTTGCGGCTTCAGGTCGTGGTAGTAGAGAACGTTCCACACGGAGTCGACACCCTGCGGGAACGCGACGTCGTTGTAGTGCTCGAGGTGGTAAACCGCATTTGCGTGCCTCTCGTCGAACTCGCGCGATGCCGCGCCGGCGAACCGTTCCGTATAAGGCAAGTCGTACATGTCGACGCGGCCGCTCGGGCCCACGGCCGCAGCGAGCATCGTCGAGAAGTACTGCCCGAACGACGCGATCTCGATGACGCGGTCCCCCTCCTCGATGCCCGACATGGTCAAGATTTCGGCCGGCTTGCGATAGTAATCGCGGGCGCGCTGCTCGGCCGTGCGCTCGGGCGACTCCACGGCGCGGCGAACGTGGGCCGGCGTGTCGGCCGGAATCGTGTAGGGCGGCGTTGCGGCCGGCGCCGTCTGAGCGCGAGCCTGCGGCGCTGCGGCAAGCAGCAAGACCGACGCAGCGAGCCATGAAGCGCGCATACCGACCCACTCCCCAAGCATCGTTCGCGCCATTCTGCGTGAAGCGGCCCGCGCGCGCGAGACTGCCAATCGCGCGGCGCCGGCAGTACGATGCGCAGCTCCCACTCGTGCGTCGAACCCATGCCCGCGACTCTCGCCCTCCGTCATGTTGCGTTCGAAGATTTGGGCCTGCTCGGCCCGCTGCTCGCCGAGCGCGGCCACGCCGTGCGCTACGTCGACGTGCCGACGGCCGATCTCGACAGCGTCGACGTGCTGGCGCCGGACCTGCTCGTCGTCTGCGGCGGGCCGATCGGCGTCTACGAAAACGACCGCTATCCGTTTCTCGACCGCGAGATCGAGTGGCTCGCGCAGCGCATCGCGGCACGCCGCCCGTTGCTCGGCATCTGCTTGGGCGCCCAGCTCATCGCGAAGGCGCTCAGCGCGCGCGTGTACCCATCGGGAACGAAAGAGCTCGGCTGGGCGCCGCTGACGCTGACGAGCGCGGGCTCGCAATCGTGCCTCGCCCACCTCGGCGACGCGGCCGTGCTGCACTGGCACGGGGACACGTTCGATCTGCCCGAAGGCGCCGTTCACCTCGCGTCGACGCCCGCGTGCCGGAACCAGGCGTTCGCGTTCGGCGAGCACACATTGGCGCTTCAGTTCCATGCCGAGGCCGTAGGCCCTGCCCTCGAGGCCTGGTTCGTGGGCCATGCTTGCGAAATCGCGGCGACGCCGGGGACCAGCGTGGCCTCCCTGCGCGAGGCCACGCGGCGCTTCAGCCCCGCCTTGGCCGAGCGCGGGATTGCTTGCTTCAAGCACTGGTTCGACGCGCAGGGCCTATAAAACCCGCACTTTCTGACCGGTGGGCCGGAAAAAACGTCGAGTTGAGGAACGGTCCACAATTCCTTTCCGACTCCTGTGCTAGCGTGGCGCAGTACGAAATCGTTCCTGGAGGGCCCTCCCGCCGTGCAGACCTCTCGGTCGGGCGCAACAGGCTTTACAGAAGCCGCCTCGATCGACGCCAAGACGCAGCGTGAGGTCGAGCAGCTCCATTTCTCCCCGGAAATGGAGGCGGAGTTCCAGCACTACTTCATTGAGCGCTCGATGGCGCGCGCGCGATGGGCCACCGCCATTTATCTGGCACTCGTGGCCGTCATGACGGCCATCAACATGCGCGGGAGCATGGCACCGCTCTCCGAGGCGATCCTTGAGCCGATCTACCTGCTGCGTCTCGGGGTGGCCTGCCCCGCGCTCGTGCTGATTCTCGCGGCCACGATGGTGCCGGGGCTCCAGCGTCATTACCAGTGGATCGCGTCGATCGGCGTCATCGTCACGGGTATGAGCGTGATGGTCATGAGCGGGCTCGCGGCGGCGGCCGGCCAGCCGCAGTTCCAGATGGGCGACGTGCTCGTCGTCGTCTATGCGACGCTGTTCTTGGGCCTACTGTCGCGGCCCGTCATCGTCGTCGGAGCCGCGCTGATGCTTTCGTTCGTCGGCATCGGCTGGTATCTCGGCATCGAGCGCGGTCCGCTGATCTTCGCGTCCTGCGTCGCATTCGCGGCGACCCTGATGTCCGTGCTGTCCGCGCTGCGGATGGAGCGCCTGCTGCGCGAAAACTTCGTCGAGAACCGCCTCTTGAACGACTTCGCGGAGCGCGACGGCTTGACGGGCCTCTACAACCGGCGAATGTTCGACAACCTGACGAACCGCCTGTGGCTCCAGGCGCAGCGCAATCGCGAGCTGCTCCAGGTCATCCTCGTCGACATCGATCACTTCAAGCCGTACAACGACCTCTACGGCCACCAGGCCGGCGACGAGTGCATCCGCCGCGTCGCCTCGATCATCGCTCGCGCCGCGAAGAGGCCGTTCGACTTCTGCGCGCGCTACGGCGGCGAGGAGTTCGCGCTCGTGCTCTATGCCCCGTCGGGCACGGATGCGAGCGCGCTGCCCGAGCAGATTCGGCGCGAGACGATGGCGCTCAAGATCCCGCATGCGCGCGGCCAAGACGGCATCTTGACCGTCAGCATCGGCTCCGCGGCGATGCAGCCCGGCACGAAGCGCAGCCTCGTCGGCCTCATCCAGCGGGCCGACGAGGCGCTGTATCGCGCGAAGCAGCTCGGCCGGAACCGGGTGCTGCACGTCGACGCCGCGGATTCCGATGCGCCGACCGGCGCGTTCAAGGTCTTCGCGCTCAAATAGCGGCGTCTCGCCGCGATGCAGTATAGTCGCCGCGTCGCGCGCGACGCCGCGCGTGTTTCGTACGATCGGGTACCAAAAAGAATGAACAAGGTAGAATCGAGGCTCGAGCACTGGGTGTTTCGCAGCCGCTGGCTGCTCGCGCCGTTCTTCATCGGCTTGCTGCTCGCAATCGTGGGCCTGCTGATCAAGTTCGTGAAGCAGCTCGCGGGGCTGGCGATGACCATGTTCACGCTCGAGGACGACGAGATGATCGTCTCGATCCTGACGCTCGTCGACTCCGCGTTGATAGCCGCGCTGCTCTTGATCATCGGCTTCAGCGGCTACGAGAACTTCGTGTCGAAGATCGGCACGGGCGAGCACGAGGACCGGCCGGCCTGGATGGGGCGGGTCGGATTCTCAGATTTGAAAATCAAGCTCATGGGCGCCATCGTCGCAATCTCGGCCGTCGAGCTCTTGAAGGCGTTCATCAACGTCGCGGACACGCCTTGGCAGGACTTGGCGTGGAAGGTCGGCATTCATTTCACGTTCGTCGTTTCTGGCGTGCTATTTGCAGTGACCGATTGGATCACGGAACGTAAAGGCAGCCACTGACGCGTGAGGGCCCATCCGCGGCCGGCGCGGTGCTCGGCGCGCCAACGAGTCGGCGGGCGGAGCGTTGGGAGGCGCCGGCCGCATATGTCGAGCACCACGAGACGGCGGGCGCGGCGGCCAGGACGACGAAAAACTTGTGGACCATGTCACGGACTTGCGGGCACTTTGCGGCGTAAAGTACTTGCCTTAGAATCCCAGGCAGATGGTCGTAGCCCTCGATGAGCGCCTTTCCTAACCGCCCCCGACGAATCGAGCCCACGCCGATCGACTCCGGCGCCGTGGAGAATCTGCGCTACATCCGCAGCACGATCGAGGCGGCGCACACGTTCACGACGGTGCCGGGCAAGGGCTGCATCGCGATGGGCGTCACGGCGCTCGTCGCCGTCGGGGTCGAATCGCTGCCGCAGCTCGCGGAGCTCTGGCTCACGGTGTGGATCGGGGCCGCCATAGTGGCCTGCGCCTCGGCTCTGTGGTTCATGGAGCAGAAGGCGCGCGCGCAAGGCTTGAGCCTGCGGCGGGCCGTCGCGCAGCGCTTCTTCATGACGCTGGCGCCGTCGTTCATGGCCGGCGCCATCCTGACGGCGGCGCTCGTCGGCCGCGTCGACCGAGAGGTCATCACCGGCATGTGGTTGATGCTCTACGGCTCCGGTCTCGCGGCATGCGGTCTATTCTCGATTCCCGCCGTGTTCACGGCTGGCCTCGCCTTCATGGCGCTCGGCACGGCGACGCTGTGGCTGCCGCCCGGCTCCGCCCACGTCGTGCTCGCGCTCGGCTTCGGCGGCATCCACCTCGCGCTCGGCGTCACGATCGTGAGGCACCATGGGGGCTAAGACGGTGCTGAAACGTCACGAAGCCGGAGCCGCAGTGCCTGACTCGCAGCGGCTGCGAGCCGTTGCCGGGTATTTCGCGGATCGCGAAGCCGGCGAAACGGACCGCCTGATCTACGAGCGCGTGCGGCTCGGCATCATGAGCGCGCTCAGCGTCAACCCGAGCATGACGTTCGCCGAGCTGCGCGAGCTCCTGAAGACGACCGACGGCAACTTGAGCATTCATGCGCGCAAGCTCGAGGATGCCGGCTACATCTCTTGCAAGAAGCGGTTCGCGGCACGCGTGCCGAAGACCGAATTCAGCTTGACCGCCAAGGGCAAGCGTGTTTTTGCGCGCCATCTCGCACACATGGAAGCGCTGATCCAAGCAGCAAAAGGCACCTGAGGGCAATGCATACTGCGATCATCATGGACGGCAACGGCCGCTGGGCGGAACGCAGAGGGCTCGCGCGCTCCGCGGGCCACCGCGCCGGCGCCAAAGCCGTTCGACGAATCGTCGAGGCTGCCACTCGCGGCCCGATCGACGTCTTGACGCTCTACGCGTTCTCCGCGGACAACTGGTCGCGGCCTCCCCAAGAGGTCGCGAGCCTCATGCGTCTTCTCAAACGCTACCTCGTCAGCGAGACGGCGCGCTGTCTCGACAACGGCGTTCGGTTGAGCGTGATCGGCCGCCGCGATCGTCTCTCCAGGGATCTCGTGCGCACGATCGAGAACACGGAGCGCATTACCGCCGACGGCGCCGAGCTGCACTTGCGCCTCGCCGTCGACTATTCGGCACGCGCCGCGATCGCACAGGCGGCGGCGCACGCGCACGACGCGGGCGATTTCGAGCGCGCGCTCGCGGCAGCCGTTCACTCCGATGTTTGCCCGCCCGTCGATCTCCTGATCCGCACCGGTGGGGAGCGGCGGCTCAGCGACTTTCTGCTCTGGGAAAGCGCGTACGCGGAGCTCGTGTTCGTCGACACTTACTGGCCCGACTTCGACGAAGCCGCGCTCGACGCCGCGCTGCGCGAGTTCGCGCGCCGCGATCGCCGCTTCGGACGCGTTTCGACGGCCGGTCCCGGCGCGTATTCGCGCGCTGATACGCCGGCTTGAGAGACCGTGCCGCGGAAGCAGGCGGCTCGGCGGCTCGATTATCGCCCGTCCGCGCGAGCGCCGAACCTCTTATGTTGAAACCCGGAGCCGCGCATTGCGCGGCTCTGAGATACTTCGCGTCAAGGCCAGGGATAACGAAGATGAAGGCCAGCGAAGTTCGAGTCCTCCCAGCGCTCGATCCGGGGGAGTCATACGTCGAGGAGACGTTCATGCTGGTCGAGACTGCTCTCGATGAAAACGGCAACCCCGTCACGACGATCGAGCACGTCGCAAGCCGCGTCGTAGGCGAGAACGTGCGCTGGGAAGTCGCCACGCTCGGTCAATCCGTGCCGCTGTCGCACGCCGCCGCGCTCGAGTGGGCCGTGTCGTACGCGGCGAGCCGCGGGATTCCGGTGGTCTACGAGCGCGACGACTCCATTCCTCCTCCGCCTCAAGCCGCGGCGTCGAGCGCCGGCGCGCGCTCGAGAGCGTCGAAGTAGTCGCGCGTCAGCGCAAGCTGCTCGGCGGCTGTCTCGGCGCGATTCACGACGGCTCGAAACGCCTCGTTCTCGGGGCGGTCCTTCGCATACCACGCGAGATGCTTGCGCGCGATGCGCACGCCCTTCTCTTCGCCGTAGAACGCGTGCAATGCTCGCACGTGCTCGAGCAGCGTATCGCGCACGAACTCGAGTCGCGGCGGCGCAGGGAGCTCGCCGGTCGCGAGGAAGTGCGCGATCTCGGCGAAGATCCACGGCCTGCCCTGCGCGGCGCGCCCGATCATCAGCGCGTCCGCGCCGGTCGCCGCCAGCACGTCGCGCGCCTTCTGCGGCGACGTGACGTCACCGTTCGCGATGACGGGAATACGCACGGCCTGCTTGATCGCCGCGATAGTCTCATACTCCGCTTCGCCGGAGAAGAACATGTCGCGCGTGCGGCCGTGAACAGCCAGTGCCCGCACGCCCGCGTCCTCGGCGAGTCGCGCCACGCGTACGCCGTTCACGTTCGCGCTATCGAAGCCCGTGCGAATCTTCAGCGTGACGGGCACATCGACGGCGCGCACGACACTCACGAGAATGCGAGCCACGAGCGCCTCGTCCTTGAGCAGAGAGGAGCCGGCCCAGGCGTTGCAGACCTTCTTCGCGGGGCAACCCATGTTGACGTCGACGATGTCGGCGCCGTGGTCGGCGGCGTGGCGCGCCGCTGCCGCGAGCGCGGCGGGATCGGCGCCCGCGATCTGCACGCCCACGGGGCTCGGCTCGCCGGCGTGATCGAGGCGATGCAGGCTCTTCGCAGTGGCTCTGAGCCGCGGATCGGAGCTCGTCATCTCCGACACGGCGTAGCCCGCGCCGAGCCGCTTGCAGAGCAAGCGAAACGGCTTGTCCGTGACGCCGGCCATCGGCGCCAAGATCAGGGGTGGATCGATGTTGTGTCGGCCGATCAGCACGGCGGCGCTCCGTCAGAGGGCCGCGAGTCTAGCACCGCCGCGGCCGTCACCGCGTGCGCGGCGTCAAAATCGCCGTCAGGCGATCCGTCCTCGTCGTATCGCGCTCGAGATGCGGGTAGCGCAAGCCGCCGCGGTAATCGATCGCGACGGTGCGGTATTGATCGCCCGCCTTGAGCAGCAGCTCGATCGGCGCCCGGCCGCTCTTCGCGCCCGTCACGGCCCGGCGCAGCGCATCGTTGCCGAACGACACGCCGTTGACGGCGACGACCTGCGTGCCCACCGTGATGCCTTGATCGAACGCCGGGCCGTCCCACTGCACGGCCGTGACGTTGCCGTTCTCGCCGAACGTGAGCCCCAGCGAATAGCTGAAATCGGCCGTACCGGCGTAGGCCTCGGCCTCGCGCTGGAAGTCGCTGCGCTCCTCCTCGAACACGAGCCGCCAGCCGCCGCGCGACAAGCCGTCGAGCGGCGGCTCGGTGCCGGCTTCGTAGATGCGCTCCCTGAAGAACTGCGTCCAGTCGTGCTCGAGAACCTGCATGAGCGCGGCCACGAGGTCCTCGAACGTGTACGTCACGGGCTGCCACGAGCCGTCCTCGATGCCGAAGAACGCGCGCGCGAAGTCGTCGAGCGAGCGGCGGCCGTCGCTACGCTCGCGGATCAGAGTATCCGCGTCGAGCCAGACGAGCAGGCCCTCGGAGTAGTAGTCCTCGTTGCGGAGCCAGCTGCGCCAGGGCGCCGGCCTGCGCGCCGAAAGGATCGGGTCGTTCGTCGTGTCCGCGACGGAGCGCCACTCGCGCCCGACGCGGTGCTGGTACGTCGCAGCCGTCAGCGCGAGCGCGGCGCGCGTTTGCTCTTGCGACCACAGCCCCGAGCGGGCTGCGAGCACGATGCCGTAGTACTGCGTGAGCCCTTCGTACACCCAGAGCAGGCTGCCCCGCATCGGGACCTCGAAGCTCGGCGTCCAGAGGTCCGCGGGGCGGCGGAACTTGCCGTTCCAAGAGTGCGTCATCTCGTGCGGCAGCAAGTCGCGCTCGCTGGCCGAGCGGTTCCAATCGCTGAAGTACGTGCCGTCGACGCCGTTCTCGCTCGAGCGGTGGTGCTCGAGGCCGATGCCGCCCATTCGGCCCGAGAGCGCGAGCAGGAAGTCGTAGTGGTCGTAATGCTGCGAGCCGAACAAGAGGTAAGCCTGGCGCACGAGGTTGCGGTGCGCGGCGATCTGCGTATCGGTGGTCTCGAGCTGGTCGGGGCGGTCCGCGAATACGTTGAGGCGCACGGGGCGCGCGGCGCCGGGATCGAGGTCGATGAGCTTGTAGTACTTGCCCGCGAAGAGCGGCGAATCGACGAGCGTCGATAGGTCCGTCTCGGCGAAGCGGGTGGTGGCGCCGCGCGTCTCGGCGCCGTCGAGCGCCGCCGCGAAGCTCCACCCGTCGGGCAGTGTGACGCTCGGCACGAAGCGGATCTGCGACGCGTAATGGCCGGCCGGATAGAGCAGCGCGACCTCCCATTGCAGGTTCAGCATCTCGCGCGTGACGACGATTCGCCCCTGGTTCGTCTGCGTCGGCGACACGAACTGGAACGAAAGATCGAGCGCGCCGGCGCCCTGGGGCACGTCGACGTGGAACGCGTAGACGTTGACGGGATCGCGCCGCCAAGCGAGCGCTTCTCCGCCCGCGCGGATCTCGATGCCGGACAGCAAATTGATCGGGCCGCGCGGCGCGTGCTTGCCGGGCAGCCATTCGGGATAGAGCAGCGTCATCGGGCCGGCCTGCGCCACGGGAATGCGCTCGCGAACGCGGAAGATGCCGCGCGTGACGTCCGTTGCATCGACGTCGAGCGTGATGACGCCGGGATACGGCACGTCGCGCGGCTCGGGAGGCGGCGGCGGGAACGGCACGCCGCGCGGCTGTGCCGCGGCGCCGAACGCGATGACGACTGCTGCGAGAAAACTGGCCGACCGCCCCAAAGCCACGCGCCGCCTCCGGGAAACGAGTGCGAGCATACCGCGGCCTGCCCCGCAGCCGGCAAGGGCCGGCCGCGGGCTCACTCGTGCGCCGGGCTCAGTTCGGCTTCCAGGTATCCCAGGTGCGCAAGATTTGGCCGGCGAGCTTATCGGGGTCGGCGCCCGGCAGCGGCTCGAATTTCTGCACGCGGCCGTAGAAGCAATCCGCGAGATACAGGTTGCCGAGCTGATCCGTCGAGATGCCGTGCGAGCAGCCGATGCGGCCCGGTTGTCCGCCCGGCGCGCCCCAGCTGTAGAGGAAAGTGCCGTCGAGGTCGAACTTCAAGAACCGGTTCGTGAACGCGTCGCCGGCCCAGATGAAGCCCTTGTCGTCGATGAAGTGATTCGTCACGAGCGTGCGCTGGCTCGCGGGCCAATGCGGCGAGCGCAGCGGCCACATGTCGAGGAAGTTGCCGTCGGCGTCGAACACCTGCATGCGCTCGTGACCGCGGTCGACGACGAACAGCCGCTGATCGGCGCTGATCGCGATGCTGTGCACGGTGTTGAACTCGTTCGGCCCCGGGTTCGCCGGATCCTTCGGCGGCCCGCCCCAGTCCTTGATGAACTCGTCGTTCGGGCCGTACTTCGCGACGCGCGTGCCGCCGTAGCCGTCGGCGATGAAGTACGTGCCGTCGGGCAGCCACGCGATGTCCGTCGGCCGGTCGAACGTGTTCGGGCCGCGGCCGCGCACGCCCAGCTCGCCTTTGCTCATCTCGAGCTCGCCGTCGTACGTGAAGCGATAAATCATGTGCAGCTGATCGTCGATGATCCAGACGTGCTTCGCGGGGTCGTACGGGCTGATCTTGATCTGATGCGGACCGCGGCCGCACGGCAATTGGCTGAACATCGGATCGAGGTGCGGCCACTCGTCGACGAGATTGCCCTCGCCGTCGACGATGATGATCGAGTGC
>JBBIJV010000073.1:0-15520 GCA_037445815.1 Rhodospirillaceae bacterium | reverse complement strand
CCGCCGGCGTGGGCGACTATGCGGCATCGCGCCGCTCGTGGCGCGCGGCGAACGTGCGCTTCGCGCGCCGGTTGCCGCCGGCGTTCGCGATCGGCGTCGAGCGCAGCGTGCGCGTGGTGCTCGAGCACGACCACTACGGCGACTTCGCCTGCGAGCTCTACGACCACGCCGACGCGAGCCTCGTGACGAGCGGGCTGCCCGTCGCGCTCGAGCTGCCTGCGGCCAAGAGCGTCGAGACGACTTATCGCGTGACGCCGGCGCGGCGCGGCGAGGTGACGTTCGCGCCGGCCGAGCTTCGCGTCGCGTCGCAGCTCGGTTTGTGCGACCTCCGCGTGCGGGTCGGCCGAGCAGAAACGCGGCGCGTCTATCCCGATTTCGCCGAGGTCGCTCGCTACGCGTGGCTCGCCGGAGACCGCCGCTTGCAAGAGATCGGCATCAAGACTTTCGTGCAGCGCGGCGAGGGCACGGATTTCAAACAGCTCTCCGAGTACCGCTACGGCGACTCCGTCCGCCACATCGACTGGAAAGCGACGCTGCGCCTCGACAAGCCGATCGTGCGCGAGTTCCAGGACGAGCGCGACCAGCGCGTCATGCTCCTCATCGATTGCGGGCGCCGGATGCGCGCCGACGATCGGCGCGCCGCGATTGGAACGTCGCACTTCGATCAGGTGTTGAACGCCGTGATGCTGCTCACGTACGTGGCGCTTGCGCAAGGCGACGCCGTCGGCGCGTTGACATTCGGCACCCCGCCCGGCGCCGAGAAGCTGTTCGCCCCGCGCAAAGGCGCGCATACGCTGCACGCGCTGATGGGCCAGCTCTATGGTGTGCAGCCGACGCCGAGCCACTCGGACTACGTCGCGGCCGCCCAAGACTTGCTGCGCCGCGCGCCAAAGCGCGCGCTCGTCATCGTCATCACGAACTTCCGCGACGAGGACGGCACGGAGCTCGGCCTCGCGCTGAAGCTCTTGAGGCAGCGGCACCTGGTGTTGCTCGCGAGCGTCCGGGAGCGGATCGTCGGCGAGCTCATCGCGCAGCCGCTGACGTCCGCCGACGCGGCGATCGACATCGCGAGCGCGCACCTCTACGAGCAGGCGCGGCGCGATGCGTTCCGGCGGCTCTCGGCGCGCGACGCGCTGATGGTCGACGCGGAGCCCGAGCGCCTCGGCATCGAGCTCGTCAACCGCTACCACGCCGTGAAGCGCGCCGGGCTGATCTGAGGCGGGGCGATCGCGCAGGCCCTGCGGCACGCGGCGCCGCCGCCGGCTGCGCTCGAGTGAGCGGGACGACCTGGTCGGGAGCCGGACCGGCGGTGGAGCGCGCCGGCGCTACCCCCGCCGCTTCAGAGGTAGCGCGTCTGTCGCGGCGCGTTGAACCAGCCGCGGTCGCGGCCGTTCATGGACTGCAACTGCGAACGCGCGGCTACCAAATCCTGACGCGATCCTCGGGCGCGAGGTACTGCGCGTCGCCTTCCTGCACGTTGAACGCGGCGTACCAGGCGTCCATGTTGCGCTCGGGAATCGAGCCGCGGGCCGGCGCCGGGGCGTGCGGATCCGTGAGCAGCTGATTGCGCAACGCATCCTCGCGCTGAATCGCGCGCCAAACTTGGGCGTGCGCCATGAAGAAGCGCTGGTCGCCCGTGAAGCCGTCGATGACGGGCGCTTCGCGGCCGACCAGCGAGAGCTTGTAGGCCGTGTACGCCATCTCGAGGCCGCCCAAGTCGCCGATGTTCTCGCCCATGGTGAAATTGCCGTTCACGCAGGCGCCTTCGAGCGGGCAAAAGGCGTTGTATTGCTCGGCGAGCTTGGTCGTAGCGGCATTGAACCGCTCGTTGGTCTCGGGCGTCCACCAATTGCGGATCTTGCCGGACTCGTCGAACTCGCGGCCCTGATCGTCGTAGCCGTGGCCGATTTCGTGGCCGATCACGGCGCCGATCGCGCCGTAGTTCACGGCCGGGTCCGCGTACGGATCGAAGAATGGCGGCTGTAGGATCGCGGCCGGGAACGTGATTTGATTCACGAGGGGGTTGTAGTAGGCGTTGACCGTCTGGGGGTTCATCTCCCACTCCTCGCGGTCGACGGGCTTGTCGAGCCGCTCGACTTGCCGGTACCAATCGAACCTTTGACCGTTGCGCACGTTCTCGAAGAGCTTGCCGCGCTCGACGGTGTAGGCCGAATAGTCGCGCCATTTGCTCGGGTAGCCGACGCGCGCCTCGAACGTGGCGAGCTTCCGCTCGGCTTCCGCACGCGTCGCGTCGTCCATCCATGACAGCGTCTTCAGGCGCTGGCTCATCGCGGCCACGAGGTTGGCGACGAGCTCGTCCATCTTGGCCTTGTAATCCGGCGGGAAGAATCGAGCGGCGTAGAGCTCGCCGACGCCTTCGCCGATCAGGTTGTCGAGGAGCTGCACGCCGCGCTTCCAACGGTCCCGCTGCACCTCGACGCCGGCGAGCGTGCGGCGATAGAAGTCGAAATTGGCCTCGTCGAACGCCTTCGGAAGGCTGCTCGCGTAGTCGCTCGCGAGATGGAAGGCGAGATATTTCTTCCACGCGTCGACGGGTTGAGTGTCGAGCAGCGCCGCGCCGTCGCGCAGCGCCGTCGTCTCGTTGACGATGAAATGCTGCACGTCGCCGAGGCCGATGCCGCGGAGCAACACGTCCCAATCCATGGCCGGAATCATCGCCTCGAGGCCCGCGCGGTCGACGGGATTGTTCGTGGCTTGCACGTCGCGGCGCCGTTCCGGCGGCCAGTGGACTTTGGCGAGCTCCGTCTCGAGCGCGACGATGGCGGCCGCGCTCTCGGCGGGGCGCTCGTCGCCGATGAGCCCGAGGATCTTCGCGACGTAGCTCGAGTAGGCGGCGCGATAGGCGTCGAACGTGGGCCCTTCGTTCAAGTAGTAGTCGCGCACGGGCATGCCGAGGCCCGATTGCGTGATGCTGACGACGTAGCGCGTCGTGTCGGCCGGATCCGGCGAGATGTATACGCCGACGGGCCCGGCGTAGTCGATGTTCCCCATCAGCCGGACGATGTCGGCCTTCGTCTGCGCGGCGGCGATGGCGTCGAGATCGGCCTCGAGCGGCTCGATTCCGCGCGCCTCGATCGCGGCTTCGTCCATCCAAGCGGCGTAGAGATCCGCGACTTTCTGTTGCACCGATCCCGGCGCCGGCGCGGTCGCGGCGAGTTCTTCGAGCAGCGTGCGCACGTCGCCCTCGGACTTGTCGCGCAGCGCGTCGAAGACGCCGTATCGCGCCTTGTCGGCCGGCATCTCGAACGTGGCAACCCAGCGGCCGTTGACGTAGCGGTAGAAGTCGTCGCCGGGCTTCACGGACGTGTCCATGGCCGCGAGGTCGATGCCGAACGTGCCGATGGCGGGCTTCGGGGCGGCGGCCGCCGCCGATTCCTGCTCTGCGGCGGTCGGCGCGGAAGCCTGCTCTGCGCCGCAGGCCGCGAGCAGCAGGGTTGCGCCGAGCATCAGAGTCGCTTTCATGATCTCACGCCCGTCGGCGCTGCGTCGCCGCAACGCCAACACGTTACTTCCTGCCTTTGAAGTGCTCGAGCCCCGGCTTGAACGTCTTGTCGTCGAGAAACGCCTTCATGGCCTCGGCGCGGTTGTCGCTCGCCCCGAAGTGCAGCGCCTCGCCCATCTTCGCGTACAGATAATCGGCCGACGCATCCCAATCCATGTAACGCATGCGCTTCATCGCGATCTTGATGCCGCGCAGCACGACCGGGTTCTTCTCGAGCAACATACGCGCGAGCGCCGTCGTGCGCTTCTTCAGGTTCTTGCGAGGCACGGACTCGTTGACGAGGCCGAGCTCGACGGCGCGCTTGCCTTTGAACGTCTCGCCCGTCATCGCGTAATACAGGGCGTTGCGCAGCCCCATCGTCTCCGAGGTCGCCTTCGTGACGTTGCCGGCCGGGATGATGCCCCAGTTCACCTCGGACAGGCCGAACGTCGCCTCGTCGGCCGCGACGGCGAGATCGCACGCCACGAGCGGAGTGAACGCGCCGCCGAAGCACCAGCCGTTCACCATCGCGATCGTCGGCTTCGGGAAGTCGCGCAAGCGCCGCCATTGCCATTCCTCGGCCGTGCGGCGCACTTTCAGGATCATGTCCGGCTTGCCGTCGGTTTCGCGGAAATATTCCTTGAGATCCATGCCGGCCGCGAACGAGTCGCCGGCGCCCGTCAGCACGAAGACCCCGCAGCGCGGATCCGTCGCGAGCGCCTCGACGGTGTCGCGCATTTCCTCGTTCAGGCTCGGGCTCATCGCATTGCGCTTTTCCGGGCGGTTCAGCGTCACCCAGGCAATGCCATCGTCGAAAGAAACGAGCACGAGCTTGCCCCAGGGGTCCTTTTTACGGGCCATTCAAGATCTCCTCGAAGAAACGTTGCTGCGGCGTCGATCGGTGTTGTTAGCGCCGGTTGCCGGTGGTGCCGCTTGGGCTTAAAGTCCACGGATTCGCCGGACCTCAAGATTCGGCGGCTAAGTTTATCAAGGAGTTCGCGCCATGGCTCACGACTTGTTGGGAAAGAACTTCGTGCCGCCCGACGTGCACGGCAAGGTGACCGGCAAGGCCAAGTATGCGGAGGATTTTCGCGCCGAGGGCATGGTGTTCTGCAAGCTCCTGCTGTCCCCGATCCCGCACGCGCGCGTCCGTAACATCGATACGTCCGCCGCCGAGGCGGTGCCCGGCGTTTTGGGTATCCTCACCGCAAACGACGTCCCGCAGCTGCCGGCGCCGGCCGAGCCGATTCTGACGAACGAGCCGATGTGGATCGGCCAACCCGTTCTCGCCGTCGCCGCCGAGACCGAGGAGATCGCGGCGAATGCGATCGACCTCATCAAAGTCGACTTCGAGGAATTGCCGTTCACGGTCGATCCGCTCCAGAGCCTGTTCCCCGGCGGGCCCGACGCGCGTTCCGACGGCAACGTCGTCGACAACCGTCTGACAGGGCCGCCGCAATTGAAGAAGGTGAAATGGACGGCCGGCGACTTCGCGCGCTCCGGCGAAGGGCAGCTGCCGATGGGCGAGCCGCTCGTCGAATGGTCGTACGGCGACGTCGAGGCCGGTTTCGCGAAGGCGAAGCTCGTGCTCGACGAGACGTTCGTGACGGCCGGCATGTCGCACCACTCGATGGAGCCGCGCTCCTGCATGGCGTACTGGGAGAACGGCAAGTGTTTCGTGTACGGCTCGACGCAGAGCCAGAGCTTCGTTGTGCCAGGCTTGGCCGGCCTCATCGGCATCACGCCGGACGAGCTCGTCTATATCGCCGAGACGTGCGGCGGCGGGTTTGGCTCCAAGGGCACCGAATACCCCGTCATGTCGATCCCAGCTCACATGTCGAAGAAGATCGGCCGGCCCGTGATGCTGCGCATCACGCGAGCCGAGGAGTACTACTTCGGCTACGCGCGCACGGGCTTCCAGGGCCGCATCAAGATGGGCTTCGACGAGCGCGGCCGCGTGACGGCGGCGGACCTCTACGTGGTGCAGGAAAACGGCGCCACGTCGGGCTTCCCGGACTGGCCGTCGTCGGGCGAGACGGTGTCGATTCTCTATCAGCCCGAAGCGATGCGCTTCCGCGGCATGTGCGTCATGACGAACACGGTGCCGCGGTCGGCGCAACGCGGTCCGGGCCATAACCAGACCGTCGCGGCCGTCGAGCCGCTGATCGACAAGGCCGCGAAGCAGCTCGGCATCGACCGGCTCGCGATTCGCCGTTTGAACGGCCCGCGCATGAACGCGAAGGTCGGCGAGGCGCAAGGGCCCGTCACGAGCTGCTACTTGCAAGAGGCGTTCGACAAGGCCGCCGCGCTCTTCAACTACGAAGAGCGCAAGGCGCGCAGCGGGCAGCGGAACGGGACGAAGGTCGTAGGCATCGGCGTCGGGCAGGCGTTCCATCCGGCCGGCTTTGCGGGCTTCGACGGCATCGTCCGCATCACGACTGACGGCAAGCTGCACCTGCACAGCGGCGTAGGCAACCTGGGCACGTTCTCGCACACGGGCACGTCGCGCGTCGCGGCCGAGGTGCTGAAGGCGAACTGGGACAACTGCGTCGTCGTGCGCGGCGACACGCGCAAAGGCCTGCCCTGGAACATCGGCCAGTTCGGCAGCAATACGTCGTTCACGATGGCGCGCACGAACTACGTGGCCGCGATGGACGCGCTCGCGAAGCTCAAGGAAATCGCCGCGATGGACCTGGGCGGCTCGCCCGAGGACTACGACATCGGCGGCGAGCGTGTGTTTGCGAAGAGTGACCCGTCGAAGGGGCTCACGTACGCGCAGGCCGCGCAGCGCGCCGTCGAGCTCGGCGGGAAATTCGACGGCCACGAGGTGCCGAACGACATCAATCCGATGACGGCCGCTTCCGTCGCGACGCTGGCCGGCAGCGGCTTGATCGGCGTGGCGAAGGACAACCTGCCGCTCACGGCCGCGCCGGCGGCTTTCGTCGCCGGCTTCGCCGAGATCGAGCTCGACACGGAGACCGGCGCGTTCGAGATCAAGGAATACGTCGGCGTTGCCGACTGCGGCACGGTGATCCATCCGCAGGGCCTCGCCACGCAGATCAAGGGCGGCGCCGTGATGGGCTTCGGCTTGGCCGTGCTCGAGCGGCACATCTACGACCCGCAGAACGGTCTGCCGGGCGCCGTCGGTCTCTATCAGGCGAAGCCGGCGAGCTACCTCGACGTGGCGCAGACGTTCAAGACGGACGCCGTGGACCTGCCGGATCCGCAGAGCCCGCTCGGGACGAAAGGCATCGGCGAGCCCGTCATGGGCGCCGGCGCCTCGGCGCTGCTCTGTGCGATCTGCGACGCGCTCGGTGGCCACTACTTCAATCGCGTGCCCGTGACGCGCGATCAGATCATCAACGCGCTGGCGAACCGGCCGCAATCGCACAAGCCGTTGCAGGTCAACACGGCCTAGCTTGGGCGAAGAGGCGCACGGTCTCGACTTGGGCGAAGCCGTCGCGCTGCTCGCGGCCGCCGTGCTGGCCGTGCCGCTGTTCCGGCGGCTCGGCTTGGGGTCCGTTCTCGGCTATCTGGCCGCGGGCCTCGCGATCGGCCCGTTCGGCCTCGAGCTCGTCACCGAGCCCGAGTCGATCCTGCACGTCGCCGAGCTCGGCGTGGTGCTGTTCCTGTTCGTCGTGGGTCTCGAGATGCGGCCGTCGTGGCTCTGGGGCTTGCGCGCGCAGATCTTCGGCCTCGGCGTGCTGCAGGTCGTGCTCTGCGCGCTGCTCCTGACGGGCGTCGGTTACGGCACCGGCTTCCCCGTGGCGCCTTCGTTCGTCTCGGGCGCCGGCTTCGTGTTGACCTCGACGGCCATCGTCATACAGCTGCTCGAGGAACGGCGGCAGCTCGCGTCGCCGGCGGGGCAGCGCATCGTGTCCGTGCTGCTGCTCGAGGACCTGATGATCGTGCCGCTGCTCGCGCTCGTCGCGTTCCTCGCGCCGATCGCGCCCTCGCGCTCTTGAAGCTCGTGCAGCGCGCGCGTGCGCCTTCCACGGACGGTGTCGAGGAGCCGCGCGATCTCCGCGGCAGCGTGCTCGTGATCGGCTTCGGCCGCGTCGGCCAGATCGCGAGCCAGTTCTTGTTCGCGCGCGGCCACGACGTGTCGATCATCGACAACGACGTCGAGATGATCGAGGCGGCGCGCGACTTCGGCTTCAAGGTCTATTACGGAGACGGCGCGCGGCTCGACATTCTGCACGCCGCGGGCGCCGAGCACGTGAAGGCGGTCGTCGTCTGCGTCGACAACGTCGAAGCGACGACGCGCGTCGTCGAGCTCGTGAAGGCGGAGTTCCCGCACGTGTCCGTGCTCGCGCGCGCCAACGACCGCCGCCACGCAATCTCGTTGATCAATGCCGGCGCCGACTTCCACGTGCGCGAGACGTTCGAGGCGGCGATGCGGCTCGGCGCGCGCGCTCGAGGCCGTCGGCGCCACCGCCGAGGAGATCGCGGCCGTCGAAGCGATGGTGCGCAAGCTCGACGAGCAGCGGTTCGAGCTCGAGCTCGTTGGCGGCCATCTCGCGGGGCGAGCGTTGTTCAGCCCGAAAGTCGAGCCGCCGTCGTCTTACGTCGCCGGGAAGCGCGAAGACGCGCCCTGACTTGCGGATCGCGGAGCCAGTCGGCGCACCGGCCGATCCCGAGGCGCTTCCCGCGCTTTCCTCGGCGCCTTGCCATCCGTGTGGACTTGCCGATAATCAGCCGAAGCCGGTCGGCCAGCCAGCGAATCGCCGACGGACGCCGCTTTGTAGCCAGCGCGTAAAGCCGGGGGGTTCTCATGGTTCCGCGTGTTGCGTGCGTCGTGACGATGCTCGGCTCGCTCCTGCTCAACGGCTGCAATGCGCGCGGGCCCGCCGCCGTCGACGCCGAGCGCCTCGTCGGCGCCGAGGCCGAGCCGGAACAGTGGTTGACGCACGGCCGCACGTACGGCGAGCAGCGCTTCAGTCCGCTCGTCGACATCAATCGGGAGACGATCGACAGGCTCGGGCTCGCCTGGTTCGCGGACTTGGATACGCATCGCGGGCAGGAGGCGACGCCCCTCGTCGCGGACGGCGTGCTTTACGTCTCGACGGCCTGGAGCAAGGTCAAAGCCTACGACGCCGCGACGGGACGCGAGCTCTGGTCCTACGACCCCGAAGTGCCCGGCGAGTGGGCCGTCAACGCGTGCTGCGATGTCGTGAATCGCGGCGTTGCGTTGTGGGAGGGCAAGGTGTTCGTCGGCTCGCTGGACGGCCGTTTGATCGCGCTCGACGCGGCGACGGGGCAAGAGATCTGGGACGTCAACACGATCGACCGCACGAAGCCGTACACGATCACGGGTGCGCCGCGCGTCGTCAAAGGCAAGGTGCTGATCGGCAACGGGGGCGCTGAGTTCGGCGTGCGCGGCTACGTCTCCGCGTACGACGCCGACACGGGCGAGCTCGAGTGGCGCTTCTATACGGTGCCCGGGAACCCGGCCGACGGGTTCGAGAGCCCGGCGCTCACGATGGCGGCGGCCACGTGGAGCGGCGAATGGTGGACGCTCGGCGGCGGCGGCACGGTCTGGGACTCGATGGCCTACGATCCCGAGCTCGATCTGCTCTACATCGGCGTCGGCAACGGCTCCCCGTGGAACCACGGCATTCGCAGCCAAGGCAGGGGCGACAATCTGTTCCTCGCGTCGATCGTCGCGCTCGACCCCGACGACGGCTCGTACGTCTGGCACTATCAAACGTCGCCCGGCGAGACCTGGGACCATACGGCGACGCAGCAGATCGTCGTCGCCGATCTCCCGATCAACGGCGTGCAGCGGCGCGTCGTCATGCAGGCGCCGAAGAACGGCTTCTTCTACGTGCTCGACGCGAAAACCGGGGCTTTCATTTCGGCGGAGCCTTTTACGGCGATCAGCTGGGCCACGCACGTGGACAAGGAGACGGGGCGTCCCGTCGAGACGCCGCAGGCGCGCTTCTATCGTACGGGGCAGCCGTTCAACTCGCTGCAACCGCCGAACGGCGCGCACACGTGGCACTCGATGTCGTTCAGCCCGGCGACCGGTCTGGTCTACCTGCCCGTGCACTCGCAGGAGTTCGTCTTCAACGACGAGCCCGCGTTCGCGCCGTCCGCCCTCACGACCAATCTCGGTATCCGCCGAGGCTCGCAGGCTGCGGACCCCGCGGCGCGCGCCGCGGCGGCGCAGGCGACGATCGGCAGCTCGATGGGGCGGTTGATCGCGTGGGATCCCGTCACGCAGCGCGAGGTGTGGCGCTCCGAGCGCGCCGGCCCCGCGAACGGTGGAGCGCTGTCGACGGCCGGCGGGCTCGTGTTTCAGGGTACGGGCACAGGGCAATTCCTGGCGCTCGACGCCGAGACGGGCGAGACCTTGTGGTCCGCGGAAACGCAGACGGGCGTCGTCGCGGCACCGGTGTCGTATGCCGTCGACGGCGTGCAATACGTGGCCATCATGGCCGGCCGCGGCGGCTCGTGGTCGATGGCCGGCGACGAGGCGAGCACCAAAGGCAACGACTTGCCGAACATCTCGCGGCTGCTGGTCTTCGCGCTCGACGGCATGGCCGAGCTGCCGCCCGTTCCGCCGCGCCCCGTGCGCATGCTGAATCCGCCCGAGGCGACGGCGTCGGCCGAAACGGTGGCGCACGGCGAGGCGGTCTACGGCACTTATTGCGCGCGCTGCCACGGCCGCGCGGGCGCCGCGAACTTCGGCATCCTGCCGGATCTGCGCTACAGCGCGATGCTCGCGACGAGCGAAGGGTGGGCCGCCGTCGTGCTGGGCGGGGGGCTCGCGGCGAACGGCATGGCGTCGTTCGCGCCCGTGGTCAGCGCCGACGACGCCGACGCGATTCGCGCCTACGTCATCGCGCAAGCAAACGCGGCGCTCGAAGCGACACGCCCGCCGCGCGAGTGACGCGACCGCCTTTCTCCAGCTCCGTCGCTGCGGCCGACGAAGACGAGCCCGCCCTTCGTGACGATCGAGCCGCTGTCCGTCGTTCAGGTTCTGCGGGCGCGCCGCGGCCGCGCTTGAAGGCGCTGCATTTTTTGTCGCTGCTTGGCGAGCTGGTTCATAATCTGCGGCCAACGTTTGGTATGAAGCGCCGACGTGGTTCGGAAATCTTCGAGAGGGACGGCCTTCAGCGGGTCGACGCCGTACGCGAGGTATACGCGGCGGGCGCCGATATCCGCCGCGATTTCCACCACGCGTTCGAGCAGCTTGAGAGCGCTCTTTTCGCCTCGCTCTCGAATCTCGTCCGCGATGAACGCGCGCGCAACGTCGATCGCGAGCCTAGCCTGCGAGACTCCCGCCGATGTTCTTTTCGCTGGAATCAGCGCCAGGTTCTGAATCCGGCTATCGAGAACGTCGATCGGATGCATCACGCGGACGACGCCGATCCCCGGCACGTCCATCTCGATCGCACGACGTAAAACGTCTTTCGTCGCAAGGCCGGCAACGCTCGCGAGGAAGTCAACCTGTTTGATGCTGCCGTCGCGCTGCTGTTGCGTGACCTTTCCGGTTTGGAATGTCGCGTCGTCGAATCCCGGAATCCACGGCGTCCATCCGAGCGTCTCTGCGAGCGTTCGTGCGACGGTGCCATCGGCGATGAAATCGGCATCGGCGCTGACAGCAGGCTCCAGCTCGGAGGGACGGCGCACGCCATAGTGATCCGCCCAGAACGCGAGCGCTTGCCCACCGACAAGCACGCCGTCCGGCGAGCACACCTTGAGAATGGCTCGGATGTCCTCGGGGGTAAGAACCGCTTCGGTTTCCGTCTCAGCTCTCATCGAAGTCCACGGCCGGTCCGATGCGGCGGGCTGCACGGGCCAGCTCGGCGGGAATCATATGCTTGCTCCGCCATTTTTCCGGCTCGCCGTTGGGGTCCGAGCGAGCGGGTGCCATATCCGGCGGCGCATTTCGGGGTGCAAGGACGATTGCCACGACGCGGCCGTGCCTCACGATGTCGACCCGGCCCAAAGTTGCCACGTCTTCGAGCAGGCCTCCAAAGTTGTTCTTGGCGTCGGTCGCCGAGATTCGTTTAGACATTTGGCCATTTTAGCTAAAATCTGCCAGCGCGACAGACTCCCGCCCGGCCGCCTCCGGTCTCGGCCGGTCCGGGCGCCCGATCGAACCGCGCAATTCCCAGAGTCCGCCGCGGCGCGCGGTCAACGCGGGCTTTCGGCGAGCAGTGCCGCGCGCCGCGACAGCACGTACGCTCGCAGGGACGCGATCTCGTCGTCGTCGAGCCAATCGAACTGCGGCATGCCGAGCCCCGCATACGCGCCGCCGCGCACGATGCGCTCGAACGCGTCCATCGTGGCGGGCGCCGCGTAGCGCAGGTCCGCGATCGAGCCGCCGCTCTGCGCCGCGACGCCGTGGCACATCGCGCAGCGCTGGCCGAACAGCTCGGCGCCGCGCGCAATCTGCTGCGGCGTCGCGTCGTTCGCGAGGGGCTCGGGGCGCGGCCGCTCGACGCCGCGCACGGGCGGGACCTCCGCGAGCGCGTCGAGCGCGAACGCGTAGACGCGCCCCGTCGCCTTGAAGTGGTTCGTGGGATTGCGGCCGTAAAGCGCCGTCGCGCCGCCCATGCCCGCGAGCACGGCGACGTACTGCTTGCCGTCGATAGAGTACGTGCTCGGCGCGGCCATGATGCCGATGCCGATCTGCTTCTCCCACAGCTTCGTGCCCGTATCGGCGCTGTACGCAGCGAGGTAGCCCGTGTCGGTTCCCTGGAAAACGAGATTGCCGGCGGTCGTCAGCGTGCCGCCGCCGATCGTGTTCGGGTACGGCACGCGCCACCGCGCGCGTTTCGCGACGGGGTCCCAGGCGAGCAGCGAGCTCGGCGCGCCGGCGGACTCGCCCGTGCCGCTACCGTACTCGGATTCCGGCCGAACGGGCCCCGTGCGCCCCATGCCGATGGCTGCCGCAAGATCGATGCCGAGATTCCAGGCACCGGGCCTGAAGCGAAAGCCCGCGTAGCGCCCGTAGGAGAACGTGCTCTCGCTCACCGGTATGTAGACGAGACCGGTGCGCGGGTTGAACGACATGGGCTGCCAGTTGTGCGCGCCGCCGGGGCCCGGCGCGATCGTCGTCAGCGCGTCGGTGTAGCGCGCGTGCGGCGTCTCGATCGGCCGCCCCGTCTCGAGGTCGACGCCGGACGCCCACGTCACGCGCGTGATCGGGTCCGCGGACAGGAGCTCGCCCGTGAGGCGATCGAGCACGTAGAAGAAGCCGTTCTTCGGCGCCTGCATGATGACCTTGCGCTCACGTCCGCCGATCGAGAGCTCGGCGAGCGTGAGCTGTTGCACAGCGGTGTAGTCCCACGTGTCGCCGGGCGTCGTCTGGTAGTGCCAGACGAGCTCGCCGGTCTCGACGCGAAGCGCCAGGATCGACGAGAGAAAAAGGTTGTCGCCGCCGCCGGGACTCCGGATATTGCGGTCCCACGGGCTGCCGTTGCCCGTGCCGACGTAAAGGAGCTTCGCTTCCGCGTCGAAAGCGAACGCGTCCCAGGCCGTGCCGCCGCCGCCCATCTTCCACCATTCGCCGGTCCAGGTTTTCGCGGCGGCTTCGAGCGCGGGCGACTCGAACGGTTTCGACGGGTCGCCGGGCACGGTGTAGAAGCGCCAGACGAGCGTGCCGGTCTCCGCATCGTAGGCCGACACGTAACCGCGCACGCCGAGCTCGGCTCCGCCGTTGCCGATGATGACCTTGCCGTCGACGACGCGCGGCGCGCCCGTGATCGTGTACGGCTCGTCAACTGGCGTCGTCTGCACGTCCCAGACCGGCGTGCCGGTCTTCGCGTCGAGCGCAGCCAACCGGCCGTCGATGACGCCGACGTAGACCCTGCCTCCGTAGAGCGCGACGCCGCGGTTCACGACGTCGCAGCACGCCTTTGCACCGCGCACGCGGTCCGCGCGCGCGTCCCACTTCCAAATGAGCGCGCCCGTGCGTGCGTCGAGCGCGAACACGTCGCTCCAGCTCGTCGTCGCGTACAGCACGCCGTCCGCGACGAGCGGCGTCGCCTCGAGGCCGCGCACGGCGCCCGTGTCGTAGACCCAAGCGAGACCGAGCCGCGCGACGTTGTCGGCGTTGATCTGCCCGAGCGGGCTGAAGCGCGTTTCGGCGTAGTCGCGCCCGTAAGTGAGCCATGTGTCGGAGGCGCGCGGCGCCGCGACGAGCGCCACGTCGTCGACGATCGCGGCGCTTCGCTGCGCGTGGATCGGCGCCGCGAAGACGGCGCTCAGTAGTGCCAGCGCCCGAGTCCGAGAGAGCCGGCGGAGTGCGGTCAGTGTAGACATCGATTTCCCCTGAGACGATGACCCTCGCTCGGCCGTGCGACTCGATGCCCTCGCGCGAGGCTCCGCCACGGCTCGGGCGCGTCACGTGACCGATTCTGCTCGAGAGCGGTGCGCATGGCTTGAAGCAGGGCGGCTCGTCAGCGGATCGGCTCGCGGCCGAGCTCCATGAGCATGCGTGCGAGCAAATACGTGCGCGGGACCATACTCGAAAGATCCGCGTGGTCGTCGACGCCGTGCGCGCCGCCGGCGAGCCAGCCCAGGCCGTCTATAGAGGGCGTGCCCGTCAGCGCGGCCACGGCGACGTCCGACGACGAGCCGACGACGATCGGCTCGAGCGAGCGGCCGAGCTCCAAGTAGATGTCGTTCGCGCGAGCCAGTAGCGCGTCGGTGCCGGCGTTGCGCGCCCAAGGCGGGAAGCCGCGGTCGAGCGTGGCTTCGACGCTCACGCCGGGGACGGTGACGTCGGCCGCGAGCGCGCGCAGGCCGGCTTCGACGCGATCGAACTCTTCCTTCGAGAACGCGCGCACGTCGACGGTGATCGTGGCGCGCTCCGGAATCGCGTTCGAGACGTTGCCGCCTTCGATCAGCGTGACGTTGACGGTGGTCTCCTTCGCGGCGTCGGCCAGCGAGCCGACTTTGAGCACTTGATGCGCGGCCTCGACGACGGCGTTCAAGCCTTTCTCCGGCTCGAGGCCCGAATGCGCGGCGCGGCCCCTCACGACGATCGTCGCCTTCGCCGAGCCCTTGCGCGCGACGACGACGCCGTCGGGCGGCACGCCGCGCTCGATGTTCAGCACGGCGTCGCTCGCGGCCGCCTCGCGGGTGATCAAGCCGCTGCTGCCCGTCGAGCCCGTCTCCTCGTTCGAGTTCAGGATCAGCGCGATGCGCGCATAGTCGCGGAAGCCCAAGTCGCCGAGCACGCGCATTGCGCAAAGCGCGGCGACGATGCCCTGCTTGTCGTCGCCGGCGCCGGGGCCGATGCCGCGATTGCCCTCGACCCGGTACGGCCGCTCGGCTGCGACGCCGGGCTGAAACACCGTGTCCATGTGCGCGATCATCAACACGCGGCCGCGGCCCTCGCCGGTCCAGGTGGCGAGCAAGCTCGCGGCGTAGCTCGGATCCGTGGACGGCACTCGCTCGACGAATGCCCCGAGGCGCTCGAGCTCGGGCGTCACGGCGGCGCTCATCGCGTCGAGGCCGGCCACGTTGCTGCTGCCCGAGTCGATCGCGACGAGCCGCTCGAGCCAGGCACGCGCGTCGGGCTCGCAGGCTTGCACGGCCGCGAGCACGTCCGAGCGCGGCTGCGCGTGCGCGGCGGTGCTCGACAGCGCCGCTGCCGTCATGACGACGAAAAGTCGAGCCGCATCATGGGATCGTCGCATTGGCGGCGTCGGCCGTGACCTCGTGGGTTGCCGGGATACTAACCGCTGTGCCCGCGCCGTGCACGCTTGTCGCGGTGCGTATCGTGGGGATAGGCTCTTTCCCATGCCAAGGACGACGACCCTCATTCTTCTCGCAGCCTTCTTGGGCACTGGCACCGCGAACGCTCAGCCCCGGCCCGTCGCCGGCGCATGCCACCACCCGTGTACGATAGATAGTCGATTCCGTGCCCCGCTGCAATCTCCGGGGACTGTGATTCCCGGCCAAATTCCTGAAAATTTTAGGCGAATTCCTTCCGGCCGGCGTCGACCACCGACCGGGACGATCTACGGGTTGGGGGTCAGGCCCATGGTCGGCAAC
>JBBIJV010000072.1:0-15643 GCA_037445815.1 Rhodospirillaceae bacterium | reverse complement strand
CTCGCGGCCGCGGCATTCCAGCTCGCGAAAGCGGGGCGGCTCGTGCCGGCACTCGTCGGCTTCGAGACGAACGGCGCGGTGTTGCCCGGCGTCATGGCCATCGCGATCGGCCACGTCGTCGACCATGCGCCGCGGTTCGGCCACCACGCGCTGCGGCTCTTGAGCCGCGCGCGCGTGCCGCTCGCCGACGCGCTCGACTGCGAGATCGCCGTGTTCGGCGACGAGCACAGCCTCGCCGAGCACGTGGCGGTCGTCATCGGCAAACCGGATCCCCACGGCGCCGTGCCCGTACGGTTGCACTCGGCGTGCCTCACGGGCGACCTGCTCGGCAGCCTGCGCTGCGATTGCGGCGAGCAGCTTCGCACGGCCGTCGCGCGCATCGAGGCGCTCGGCGGGGGCGTGCTGCTCTATCTCGATCAGGAGGGGCGCGGCATCGGCCTGGCGAACAAGCTGCGCGCGTACGTGCTGCAAGACGGCGGCCTCGACACCGTCGACGCCGACCGGCACTTGGGTTTTCTCGCCGACGAGCGCAGCTACGACGTGGCGGCGGCGCTGCTCGAAGAGCTCGGCATCCGGCGCATTCGCCTGCTCACGAACAATCCGCAAAAAATCACAGCGCTGCGCGAGCACGGGCTCGAGGTGACGGGCCGCCTGCCCCTCGTGATGACGAGCAACACGCACAACGAGCGCTACCTGCGCGCGAAGCACGAGCGCGCGGGGCACTTGGACCTCGCCGAGAAGTCCGGCGCTTAGCGGATCGCGTCAGCGCTTCAGAATGAATTCGCGGTCGATCGTCTTGCCGACCGGGAAGCCGTACTCGCCGACCTTCACGAAGCCGTAGCGCTCGTAGAACCGCTGCGCGCCGTAGTTCTTCGACCAGACGCCGATGTAGAGCGGCGCGTAGCGCTGTTCGAGCCACGCGAGCGCGACGTCGACGAGGCGCGCGCCGAGCCGCCGATTTTGGTGCGTCGAGCGGACGTATAGCTGCCGCAGCTCGCCGGCCGTCGGCTCGAGCCCAGCGACGGGCAGCTTGCAGTAACCCGCCAGCGCGAACCCTACCGGCGGATCTTCCCCCACGAGCCAGGAAGCCATGCGCGGATCCGACGCGATCTCGCGCCAGGCCGCCGCCGTGGACGTCCGGGCCAGGTGGGCGGCAAGATCTTCGGGCGGGTAGAGATGTCCGAAGGTCTCGGTGAACGTGGCGGCGGCGAGCTCGGCGAGCGCCGCGGCGTCATCGACGGTTGCGCGGCGTACTTCGAAGGCTCGCTCGGACATGACCCGAGTGTAGTGCCTGCCTAAGCGTCGGTCATCGATCGGGCGCGGGCGAGCTTGTCGAGCAGCTCCGTTTCGCCGCGGCTCCGCACGACCGTACTGACGCGCTGCATCAGCTTCGCGTTGTGCTTGTATGGCGCGAGCGCGTCGACGACGTCGGCGGCAACGGCCGGGCGCGCGTCGGCGAGAATCGCGAGCAGCCAGTCGAAGGCTGCATCGCTGCGATGCGCCGCGGCCGCACGCAGTAGCGCGCGGCGGAGCTCGGCCCCGACGAGCACGCCGTCCCAAGCTTCCTTGAGCGGCGCGAGCGCCGCGTCGAGCCGCGATTCGCCGAGCGCGAGCGCCGCGAGCTCGCGCACGACCTCGTCGGCGTGCGCGAGGTACGCCGCGACGAACGCGACCGACTCCTCGGGCGCGGCCGCGAGAAGCCCCGTGAAGCACTCGCCGACGACTTGCGGCTCGGCGTCGCCCAAGAGCGCCTTCGCGCGCAGCAGCAGCTCGGCCTCGCGCGGGTTCCCGCAAGCGATCGCGCGCACGGCTCCGATGCGCGCGCCGAGCTCGGAATCGACGAGCAGCGCCGTGAGCTCGACGAGCGCGCGCGAATAACCGCTCGCTACGAGCCCCATCGCGCAGCTCGCACGCACGTCGGCCGCCGTATCCGCGGCGCCGCCCCAGACGGGCTCGAGCTGCCGGTAGCGAACGCCGCGCAAGTAGAAGTCCACGTCGCCGCAGTCGAGCGCCACGAGCGCCCGCGCAATCGCCTTCTTCGCGAAGCAGCTCGGATCCTGCTTGACGGCTTTCTCGAGCAGGCGTCCGAATGCGGCGACGAGCGCCGCCTCGAGCTCGTAATAGAGCGCGTCCTCGGCGAGGTGCGCCGCTTTCGCGACGACGCGGTGGTGGCTTGCGTGGAGCGCCGTCTCGAGCGCTTGGATCCGCGCGGCGCGGTCGCCCGGCAAGTCGTCGAGCGCCGCGAGCTGCTCCTCGACGGACGGCCGTGGAGCTCTGGCTCGCGACATCGAGGCGCCGCCGCGTTAGCGCAGAATCGAGAGCGGCGTCGCCGCGACCTCGCCGGCGAGCGCGGCGAGCCGCTCGGCGAGATACGCGAGGTGCTGCGCGCCGCGCCGCGCGTCGGCCTTCGCGGCGTTGCCGCAGGCGCCCGAAGCGTGCAAGTCCTCGGCGCGCCAGCCGATACCGACGGGCTTCTCGGCGCCGAGCAGCTTGCCGCGCGCGGCGAGCTCGTGCGGCAAGCCGCGAAAGTCCGCGAGCGCGGCCGTTCGCACGAGCTCAGGCCGCAGATGCAGCAGAAGCGACGTTTCGATCTCGCCGCCGTGAATGTCGTGCACGGCCTCGCCGGGCTCGAACAACCCGGGCGGCGTGCCGAACGAAAAGGAGGTCGCCCGCACGACGAGCATGCCGAGCTCGGTGCGCAGCCGCACGGCCACGAGATCGACGAGCGTCTTCTGCCCGCCGTGCGTGTTGAAGACGATGAGCTTGCGCACGCCAGCGCGTGCCACGCTGCGGCCTAAGTCGGTCCACGCGTCGAGCAGTGTGGTATCGCGCACGGACAGCGTCCCGGCGAAGCTCGAGTGCTCGGGGCTCAAGCCCACGTATTGGGCCGGCAACACGAGCAACGTCGCGTCGGGCGGCACGCGCTCGAGCGCGGCGCGGACGACGGCGTCGTTGATGACGGCGTCCGTCGCGAGCGGCAGGTGAGGGCCATGCTGCTCGACGGCCGCGACCGGCAGCAGGGCGACGGTTCGCTCCGCGTCGAGTCGGCCGAAGTCCGTCGTCGTCAGATCCTGCCAGTAGCCGCTGCGCAAGCGTCGTAAGCCTTTGTTCTGCCGCGTCACGGCATCGTGCCGGGTTGCCGGAAGGCGCGTCAACCTTGGATAATGCCGGGCTCGATCTATGCCTCGATCCGTGCAGGAGCACCCCATGAGCAGACCGGAACGCGCCGTCGTCGCCGACAACGAAGTGCAGGAATTGGTCGCCAAAGCCCGCAAGGCCCAGGCCGTTTACGAGGCGTTCTCCCAGGAACAGGTCGACGCCATCGTCCGCGACTTGGCGAAGTACGTCTACGACAACGCCGAGACGCTTGCGCGCATGGCCGTCGAAGAGACGGGCATCGGCAACTACGAGGACAAGGTCCTCAAGAAGAAGGGCAAGGCGCGCGTCATTTGGAACCACTTAAAGGGCAAGAAGTCGCGCGGCATCATCGGCGAGGACCCCGAGAACAACCTCGTGTTCGTCGCGAAGCCGATGGGCGTCGTCGCGTCCGTGTGCCCCGTGACGAATCCGATCGCGACGCCGATGTGCAACGCGATGTTCGCGCTCAAGACGGGCAACGCCGTGATCTTCGCGCCGCACCCGAAGGCGCAGAAATGCACGGAGCATTTGACGAACGAGTTCTCGAAGATCGTCAAGAAGCACGGCGGCCCCGACAACCTCGTGCAGACGATCAAGAAGGGCTCGGTCGAGAAGACGCAGGAGCTCATGCGCTCCGTCGACGTCGTCGTCGCGACGGGCGGCGGCGCCATGGTGAAGTCGGCGTACTCGTCGGGTAAGCCATCCTACGGGGTCGGCGCCGGCAACGTGCCCGTCATCATCGACCGCGACGTGGACTTCAAAGACGCCGTCGGCAAGATCGTGACGGGCGCGGCGTTCGACAACGGCATCATCTGCTCGCACGAGCAGTTCGTGCTCGCGCCCGAGGAGCGCTACGACGAGACAGTGGAGCTGTTCAAGCAAACGGGCAAGGTCTGGTACACGGACGACGAGACGCAAATCGACAAGCTGCGCAAGCTCGTTTTCCCGGACGGTCACCTGAACAAAGACGTCGTGGGCAAGTCCGCGCGCGAGATCGGCGCCATGGTCGGCATCGACGTGCCGGCCAGCGCGCGCATCATTCTGCTGCCGGCCAAAGGCGCCGGCACGGCGGACGTGCTCGCCAAGGAAAAGCTCTGCCCCGTCGTTGCGATCCTGCCGTACAAGACGTTCCAGGACGCCGTGGCCAAAGCCAAGGCCAACCTGCTCGTTGAGGGTGCGGGGCACTCGGCGGCCGTGCACTCGAACGACGAGAACCACATCCGCGCCGCGGGCGTCGAGCTGCCCGTGAGCCGGCTCGTCGTGAACCAGCCGAGCTCGTTGACGGCCGGCGGCTCGCTGACGAACGGCTTCGCGCCGACCACGACGCTCGGCTGCGGCTCGTGGGGCGGCAACTCGATCTCGGAAAACCTCGACTACAAGCACCTCATGAACGTGTCGCGCATCGGCAAGGTGATCTCGAACAAGAAGGTGCCGACCGACGAGGAAATCTTCGCGTAGAGCCCTTCCGACCTCGCCATCGACGCAGGCGGCCCCGAGCGGGGCCGCGACCGTTTCAGAGGCGCGATTTTCGTGACGGCCGTCACTTATTTGTGGCGTTTTGGCCACGATTCGCGGCTTGCGTCACTGATATTTTGTTACATCCCCTAGCGCTTTGCCGGCGCCGGTCGCAGAATCCCCGTGCTGACCGACGTGGTCAAAGCGCAACTCAACCTACCCCCGGGGGATTGCAGATGAGAAAGACAGCGTTGCATTCGGCGATCGTTGCTGCGCTCGCCGGCTACTCCGCGACGGCCACGCACGTGGCCTTGTCGCAAGACGGTAATCTCGAGGAAATCATCGTCACCGCGGAATTCCGCGAAGCGAGCGTGCAAGACACGCCGATCGCGATCACGGCCGTGAACGCCGAGATGCTCGACGCACGCAGCCAGACGAACCTCGCGCAGATCACGGCGCAGACGCCGAACGTATCGCTGCGCCCCGCGGGCTCGTCGTTCGGCAGCGCGCTCGTCGCGTTCATTCGCGGCATCGGCCAAACGGACTTCAACCCATCGGTCGAGCCCGGCGTCGCGATCTACGTCGACGACGTCTACTACTCGACGATCACCGGCAACCTGCTCGATCTTCTCGACCTCGACCGCGTCGAGGTGCTGCGCGGCCCGCAAGGCACGCTCGCCGGACGAAACGCGATCGGCGGCGCCATCAAGCTGTTCACGCGCAAGGCGGACGGAGCGGACGACATCAACGTCTCCCTGACGAAGGGCACGTTCGACCGCACGGACCTGAAGGCCGCGGGCGGCTTCACGCTCGTGGAGGACAAACTCTATGCGCGCGTCGCCGGCGTCTCGCGGTCGAGCGACGGCTACGTCACCCGCCTCGATTACGCGTGCGCGAACGGCTTGCCCCCTCCCGGCCAGGCCGGCGGCCTGCCGACTTACGCGCAAGCCTTCGGCTGCGAGCTCGGAACTGAAGGCGGCCAGTCGTACACGTCCGGACGCTTGAGCCTGCGCTGGGCGGCGAGCGACAACGTCGAGCTCAATTTCGCGACGAGCATCGTCAACGACGACTCCGAGTCGCAGCCCGGCGTGCTGATCGCAGCCAAGGACCACGCCGGATCCAACTTCCCGTGGCTCGCGCCGAACGGTCCCGCGGTTCCGCCGTTCGCCTCCAACGTACCCAACAACCCGGCGTTCGATCCGAACGCGGGCGGCACCGTGCCGATTTTCTTCGACAACAACAACAACGGCACGTACGAGCCGGGCTTCGACGTGGGGTACGACAATCGCTTCGCCACTGGCGGCACGTACACGAACTACGCCACTTACATCAACGACGGATTGAGCACGCCGAGCCCGCTGTTCCAGGGCGGCACGGGCGGCAATACGGATCTCTACAAGCCGTACGTCATAGAGCCCGTGAACAAGCTCGACGCGTGGGACTACTCGCTGAACCTCGACTGGCAGATCTCGGACAACGTTTCGCTGCTGTGGGTCACCTCGCATCGCGAGTACGAGAACGCGTTCGCCGAGGACACGGACGGCTCGCCGCTCGCGACGCAACAGCTCCTCCAAGTCATGAATCACGAACAGACGACGCAGGAGCTGCGGTTCAGCGTGGCGGCCGGCGAGCGCGTCGATCTCACGTTCGGCGTGTTCTACCTCGATCAGGAGACGGCCGAGGATGCGCGCGTCGACCTACCCTACGTCGGTTTCGACTTCATCCACGGCCCGGACCTCGTGCCGTCGGAGAACAAGGCGATCTACGCGCAGGCTGCCATTCAGCTGACCGACCGGCTCGACTTGTCGCTCGGCCTACGCCGATCGGAAGACGAAAAGAGCTATACGTTCCGCCGGCGCAATCCCGATCTGTCGCCGGTCCAGCCTTGCGCCGTTCATCCGGGCCTCGGTTTCCCGAACCCCTGGTTCTGGGAATCCACCAACCCGGCCAACTGCGGCGTGTTCGGTCTGGATCTGTTGTCGGTGGCGTACTCGAGCGAGAACACGGACTGGCGCGTGGCGCTCTCGGCCGACGTCGGCGATTCGTCGATGTTCTACGTGCAAGCGGCCACGGGCTACAAAGCCGGCGGCAACAACGCGCGGCCGTTCTTCCCGAGTCAGTTGAACGCGTTTAGACCGGAAACGCTCGACAGCTACGAGCTCGGGTACAAGACCACCCTCGGCGGCAACGCCCGCTTGAACGCTGCGGTGTTCTGGAACGATTACGCCGATATCCAGCTCCCGACGACGGTCTGCGCCTGGGCATTGCCGGGCCAACAGACCCCTTGCGCGAGCCAGAACAACGTCGGCGACGCGGACGTTTGGGGCATCGAGTTCGAGACGGAATGGCATCCGACGGACAGCTTCATGATCGATGCCACGTTCAGCACGTTGGACTTCGAGTACAAGAGCATCATCCCGGGCGCGACGGCGGTGACACTCGGCATGATCACGCCATACACGCCCGAGACGAAGCTCAGCGTAGGCTTGCAGAACCGGTTCGCGCTCAGCGGCGGCAGCACACTAACGCCGCGCATCGATGCGAGCTACACGGACGAAGTATTCTCCAACGCCGTGAATGCGCCGACGAACTTCATCGCGGACTACACGCTCGTGAACGGCCGGCTTACCTGGGAATCGGCGGATGAAGCCTGGGAAGTGGCGCTCGAAGGCACGAACCTCACCGAAGAGTACTACTACGTGACGATCTTCGATCTGTGGGGCCCGGCCGGCTACATCCACGGCCAGCCGTCTCGCCCGCGCGAGTGGGCGCTAACGGTACGCCGCAGCTTCTAAGTCGCTGCGCGACTGCGTGATCGACAACGGCCGGGGGCTTCGAGCCTCTGGCCGTTTTTTTCGTCAATGGCCATGGCCGTGCCCGCCCGGGCCGTGCGCGTGGCCATGCGCGAGCTCCTCCTCGGTGGCGGCGCGCACGCCGACGACCTCGATGTCGAACGTGAGCGTGCGGCCGGCCAGCGGGTGATTCAGATCCAGGTCGACGTTGAAGTGGCCCACCTTGACGACTCGCGCCTGCCGGCCGCCGTCGCGCGTGTTCACGACGACCAGTTGACCGGCGACGAAGGGTCCGCGCGTCGCGATGTGCTTCAGCGGCACGCGCTGCACGGCGTTTTCGTTGCGCGCGCCGTAACCGTCCTCGGGCGTCACGGTGGCCGTGAACTTGTCGCCGCTCTTCTTGCCGGTGAGCTCGCGCTCGAGCCCGGGAACGATACTGTTGCGGCCGTGCAGATAAACAACGGGCCTGCCGCCCTCCGAGCTCTCGTTGATCGAGCCGGTATCGTCGCGGAGCGTGTAGTGGAACGAGACGACGGCGTCGTCTCCGATGATCATGGAATTCTCGCTCACGCGCCGGCTCCGCGGTTCGGGCCCGCGATCATCCCCGAACCCGCGGCGCTGCGCAACGTTCAGTCTTTCAGCGAGAACGGGGTGAAGTTCGTGTCGACGTCGAAATAATCCTCGTGCTCGTGCCGCTTGAGCCAACCGACCACCGCGTACGTGACGGGCGTCATCACGGCTTCCACCATGACCTTGAAGAACCAGTTGAACGCGATCACGGCGAACAGCGTGTCGTAGGACCAGATACCCGCGAATGCGACGGGATAGAAGATCAGGCTGTCCACGCCCTGCCCGACGAGCGTCGAGCCGATCGTGCGCGCCCAGAGCCACCGGCCGCGCGTCCAGACTTTCATGCGCGCGAGCACGTACGCATTGACGAAATCGCCGGCCCAGAACGCGACGATCGACGCGATCGCGATACGCCACGTGTAGCCGAACACGAGCTCGAGCGCGGGCTGCAACTCGGCATTGAACGGCTCGCTCGGCGATGCCGGCAGATTCACGACGAGCCACGCCATCACGCTCGCGAACGCCATCGCGAGGAAGCCGGCCCAGATCACGCGCCGCGCGCGCGCATAGCCGTACACCTCGGTCAGCACGTCGCCGAAGATGTAGCTGATCGGAAAAAAAACGTTGCCGACGCCGAACACGAACATGCCGCCGACGAACGGCAGCGCCACCTCCGAGACCTTGGCGGTGCCGATCAAGTTCGAGCAGAGCAGCACGGCGACGAAGCCCGCGAGCACGAGATCGTAATAGCGATAACGGCGTACGGGCGGCGCAGCCAAGGTGTTCAACGTGATTCTCCGTTCTCTACACGCGCGAAGCTTACGGGGCTTCGCGCAGGGCTCCAAACAAACGGAGTCGACCGTTGCCGCGGCCGCAGAGGGCGGCCTACGATGCGGCTCTCGCCTCGCAACCGGGACACGCGATGATCACGACTGCCGCAGAGGCTACGGCAGCCTTCGGCCGCGCCACGCTCGCGAAAGTCGCGTGGCGACTGCTGCCGTTCCTGCTGCTCCTCTACGTCGTCGCGTGGCTCGACCGCGTGAACATCGGCTTCGCGGCGCTCCAGATGAACGCGGACCTGGGCTTCAGCAGCGCCGTCTACGGCTTCGGCGCGGGAATTTTCTTCGTCGGCTACGCGGCGTTCGAGGTGCCGAGCAACCTGATCCTCGTCCGCGTCGGCGCGCGGCTCTGGATCGCGCGCATCATGATCACGTGGGGAATCCTGTCAGTGGCGATGATGTTCGTCACCGGGCCGATCAGCTTCTACGTGTTGCGTTTCCTCTTGGGCGTCGCCGAAGCGGGCTTTCTGCCCGGCATCATCTACTACTTGGGCAACTGGTTCCCGGCCGCGGAGCGTGCGCGCGCTCTCTCGTGGTTCATGCTCGCGATTCCTCTGTCGACGGTGGTCGGCGGGCCGCTGGCCGGCGCGCTTCTCACGCTCGACGGCTGGCACGGGCTCGAAGGCTGGCAGTGGCTGTTCTTGCTGGAAGGCGTGCCGGCGGTGGTGCTCGGCCTCGTCGTGCTCGGCTTCCTGACCGATCGGCCGGAGCTCGCGGTGTGGCTCGAGCCGAACGAGCGGCACTGGCTCGCGGAGCGCATCGCCCGCGAGCAGCGCGCCGCGCACGCGCGTCACGGCGTGGACCTCAAGGCCGCGCTCGTGCACCCGACCGTGTGGCTGCTCGGTTTGATGCTGTTCGCGTGTCAATGCGGCAGCTACGGGCTCACGCTCTGGATTCCGCAGATCGTGAGCGGGCTATCCGGGCTCCCCGACTTCACGGTCAGCATGATCTCGGCGCTGCCCTACGTCGCGGCCGCGCTCGGCATGATCGCGATCGGCGCGAGCTCCGATCGCACGGGCGAGCGCTTTCTGCACATCGCGGTGCCCAGCGCTCTCGGCGCCGTCGGCTTCATCTTGAGCGCCTATTTCACTTCGCCGCTGCCCGGCATGATCGCGCTGACGGTCGCGGCCGTCGGCGATCTCGGCACGCGCGGGCCGTTCTGGGCCCTGCCTACGCGGTTCCTCACGGGAAGTGCCGCGGCAGCCGGGATCGCGCTGATCAACACGATGGCGTCGCTCGGCGGCTTCGTCGGGCCCTCGGCCGTGGGGCTAGTGCGGCAGATCACGGGCAGCTTCGCGGGCGGGCTGGTGTTCCTCGCGCTGCTGCTTCTCCTCGCCGCCGGCGCGGCGCTGGTACTGCGCCGCGCGCCGTCGCTCGCCGACGCGGAAGGCTGACGCTAGCGCGCCAGCGCGCTCTCTCTGTCCCAGTCCTTCTTGCCCTCGTCCTTGCCGGCGACGGAGTACAGCACCTGCGCGTTGCGCGTCTTCTGGAAATCCTCGAGCGATTGTCCGCGCATGCCGGCGTAGATGTGCAGATTCGTCGTGCCGACGACGGCGCCGAGCTTCTCGAGCATGAAGAAGATCACGCCGTAACGGATCATCGCGCGCCAGTCGCGGCGGCGCACCATGTCGCGCTCCTCCTCGGTGAGGCCGGCCGCCTCGAACAGCGGCTCGGGATCCGTGAGAAATTGCTTGCGCTTCTCGGGCTCGATCAGCGAGTGCAGAAACTCGTTCAGCCGGTACGCCTTCACGCTCCTGTCGAGCGTGAAGGGATACGAGCCTTCGAGGCGCTCGACGCCCGCGAGCTCGCGCGCGGCGCGCGCGCGGACCTGCTCCGGGGACTCGCCGGGCGACTCATCGGAGTCGTTCTCGAGGATCAGCGTGGCGATCGGCGTCATCGACGGCAGGTAATACGTCTGGTGCAGACGCTTCACCTTCTTCGTCAGCGCGCCGCGCATGATCAGCCACATGATCACCTCGGCGCCCTCCATGCCGCCGAGCTTCGCATACTCGGCGATCGTCATCTTCGTGAGCTTCTCGGGGTCGTCGACGAGCAGGTCGAGGAACTCGTGGTCCCATGGCGTGTTGTTGAAGCCGGCGCGTTCGCCGTGCACTTGGTGCGACAGGCCGCCCGTGCCGACGATCGCGACTTTGAGATCCTCGGGGTAGCTCTCGATCGCCTTGCGCAGCGATTGGCCGAGCTTGTAGCAGCGGCGCGCCGTCGGCGTCGGGAACAGAAGAACGCCGACCTGGAGCGGCACGATCGCGCCGGGCCAGGTGGGCTCGTGCGGCCAGAGCAGCGACAGCGGCGAAAACGCGCCGTGGTCGAGGCCCTTGCCCTGGAAGTACGACAGGTCGAACTCGTCGGCGACGAGGCACGCCGCGATGTGCTGCGCGAGCTTCGGATGGCCCTTGATCGGCGGCAGCGCGCGCGGCCCGCCGCCTTCATCGGCCACGGGGTACTCCTCGCCGATGCCGAGCGCGAAGTGCGAGTAGTGATCGAAGAAGAACGACGTGACGTGGTCGTTGTAGATCAGAAACAGCACGTCCGGCTTCTTCTCGGCCAGCCACTGCTGCACGGGCCTGTAGCCTTCGAAGATCGGCGCCCACACGGGATCTTTCTGCTTGCCCGTGTCGAGCGCGAAGCCGATCGTCGGCGTGTGCGAGCTGGCGATGCCGCCCAAGATCGTGGCCATTGCTGAGCTCCTGGAAAAATCGTGGTCGTCGAGGCTCGCATTCTAGTACGCCCGGCGATGACCGCGCTTCCGCGAGGGCGTAGAATTTTCGTTCGGTTTCTACCTACCCCAAGCGGTTCCAGCTCTCGCCGTTCTCGCTCGCCCGGCCTTCAGCGCACCTTCAGCCCGAATGTTCCAACAACGGTCTCTGCCCCGTGCAACGCTCGGTGCGCTCGGCGTCGTGTACGGCGACATCGGCACGAGCCCGCTTTATGCGCTCAAAGAGGCGACGGCCGCGGCGGGCGGCGCGCGCGATCCGGCCGCCGTGCTCGGCGTGCTGTCGCTGATCTTCTGGAGCCTGTTCCTCGTCGTGACGTTGAAATACGTCGTGCTGATCCTGCGCGCCGACAATGCCGGGAAGGCGGAACCCTGTCGCTGCTCGCCCTCGTGCAGCAGAAGCTCGGCACGTCGGGCGCCGCGGCCTCGCGGCTCATCGCGCTTGCCGCGCTCGGCGCCGCGCTTTTCTATTGCGACGCGATGATCACGCCCGCGATCTCTGTGCTCTCCGCCGTCGAAGGGCTTGAGCTGCTCGACGCGACGTTTGCGAATCTTGGGCTGCCGATCGCCGTTGCGATCGTCGTCGCGCTGTTCTTGCTGCAGCGGCGCGGCACCGCGCGCGTAGCCAACCTGTTCGGCCCGATCATGGCGCTGTGGTTCGGGGCGCTGGCATTCCTCGGAATCCGCGAGATCGCGGCCGCGCCGCAGATACTGCTCGCCGTGTCGCCGAGCTACGCCGCCTCGCTGCTCGCGACTCACCCGGCCGTGGCGCTGACGATCTTGGGCACCGTAGGGCACCGTGTTCCTCGTGCTCACGGGCTCGGAGGCGCTGTACGCCGACATGGGGCACTTCGGCAAGCAGCCCGTCAGGGTCGCGTGGCTCGGGTTGGTTTGGCCCGCCCTGCTGCTCAACTACTTCGGCCAGGGCGCGCTGCTCTTGACGGCCGGCGCGCCGATCACGAATCCGTTTTTCGCGCTCGCCTCGCCGGCCTGGCTGCCCGGCCTCGTCGTCCTCGCGACGGCCGCCACGATCGTCGCGTCGCAAGCGACGATCTCCGGCGCGTTTTCGGTGACGCGTCAGGCCGTGCAGCTCGATCTGCTGCCGCGCCTCAACATCCGGCAAACCTCGGCGGACGAGCGCGGGCAAATCTACGTGCCGGCCGCCAACGCGATCATGTTCGTGGCCGTCGTCGGGTTCGTGCTGGCGTTCGGCTCGTCGAGCGCGCTCTCGGCGGCCTACGGGGCCGCGGTGGTCGGCACGATGTTCATCACGACGCTGCTCGGCGCCGTCGTCGCGCGAACGGTGTGGGGCTGGCCCGCGGCGCGCATCGCGCTCGTGTTCGGAGTGCTCGTGGCGATCGACCTCGCGTTCGTCGCAGGCAACGCTACGAAGGTCGCAAACGGGGGCTGGGTGCCACTGACGCTGGCGGCCGTGATGTTCATGGGATTCATCACCTGGCGCGACGGCCGCGCGAAGCTGCGGCAGAAGCTGCGCGACTCCGCAGTGCCGTGGGCGGCGCTGCCGGAGCTCCTCAGGAACGCGACGCGCGTGCCGGGCACGGCCGTGTTTCTCGTGAGTCACCCGGGCTTCGTGCCGACGGCGCTGCTGCGCAACCTCGAGCACAATCACGTCTGCCACGAGAACGTCGTGATCCTGAACTTCGAGATCGTGCGAACGCCGCGGCAGGACCGCAGGGCGCGAGCCTGGGTCCAGCAGCTGATGCCGAACGTGCACGCCGTGCACGCGCGATTCGGCTTCATGGAGACACCCGACGTCACGGAGGCCTTGCGCGGCGCGAGCCTTCGCGGCCTGCGTCTCGACCCCGATTGCACGTACTTCGTCGGCTGGCACCTCGTCCGCGCGCGCCAGCGGCCGGGACTCGCCGGATTCAAAGATCGGGTGTTCGCGCACTTGCAGCGGCGCAGCGCGCAGGCCGCGGAATTTTTCCGCATGCCGACGCGCCGCGTCGTGATGCTCGCGACCGAGATCGACATCTAGCCTGGTCGCCGGGCCGTTCGACGCGCTAGGCTACGCGCTCTTCACGGTTCTATCTCGGCGAGGACGTCATGGCGCTCTATATCGTGCAATTCGAGGACAAGCCGAACATGGGCGAGCTGCGCGACAAGCTCTTGAAGTCGCACTTCGAGTTCCTCGAGCGAGTCAAGGATCGCGTGCTCGTGCCGGGCTCGATGCGCGAGGTGCCGAGCGACAAGCCGCTCGGCGGGCTCTGGATCATCGAGGCCAAAGACGAAGCCGAGGTCCGCGACATCTTCAAGGACGACCCGTTCTGGACGGGCGGCCTGCGCGCGCACGTGCGGATCAATCGCTGGCAGAAGGCGTTTCCCGACCGCAAAGTGCCGATCTAGCGCCGCTTTCAGCGGATCGCGAGCGGATTGCCGGGCGAGCCCGTCGCTCCCTTGAGCTTCAGCGGCGCGAAGAAGAACGCGAACTCGTAGACGCGATCGCGCGCGAGCTCTTCCGTCAGCAGGTTCTCGAAGATGTAGATTCCGTTGCGCGGAATCAGCAGCTGGTGCACCGGGAACGCGAGATCGGAATTCGGATTCGGCACGACTTCCGTGGCCCACGTGTCGGAGCCGACGAGCACGACCTCGCGCTCGACGAGCCACCGCGCCGCCTCGAGCCCGATGCCGGGGCTCTCGGCGTTGAATGCGGCGTTGTCGACGCCCCAGAGCGACCCCCACCCCGTGTGCACGATCACGACGTCGCCGGAGCGAACGTCGACGCGCTGGCGCTCGAGCGTCCCGCGCAGATCCGCCAGCGTGATCTCGTAGCCGCCATCGAGCCGCGCGACGCCTTTGAACGCCGCCACGTCGACGAGCACACCGCGCGTGACGAGCGCGCCGACGTTCTCGATGCCGAGCTTCGTAAGGCCGTCGGCCGTCGCGAAGTCGCGGCGATGGTTGCCGTTGTAGAAGACGTCGCCGACGCCGAGATGCCCGAGGCCGTCGAACTGCGTGCCGATCTGGCCGATCTCGCCGCTCACGACCTCGTCGTGATACGTGGTCTCGTTCGTGCCGAACGGCCCGAACAGCTGCGGAATCTTCAGGCTGAAATGGCGCGTTCCGAAAAGCGGCATCGCTCTGTCGTAGGAGCGGCCGAGCTGATAGATGGCGCCACGCGTCATCATCTCCTTCGCTTCGAGCACCTTTTGCGCAGTGATGCGGTTCGCCGCGCCGCGTTGATCGGCGGCGCCCCATTGCGACGGGTACCAGTCGCCGCCTTGGCCGAGCGCGGCGCAGGTCGCGGCGCTCCAGACGACGGCGAACACGAAATGACGGCCGTTCATTGCTGCCCCCTGGTTGATGACGATCGGCGCGCAGACTATCGGGCATGAGGCCCCGACTCGACAACTTCGGCATGGCGAGCCGGCGTCGATTTGGGCAAGATTCCCGCGAGCCGCCCCGTGCGCCTCGCGCGGCTACTCCGCGGCTTCACATGGGGCACGCTTGAGGATGCTGTTCGGGCTATTCGCATTTGGCGCGATCGTGGCGGCGGTCTTCGCGTTCGTCGCGATCTACAACGGGCTCGTCGCCGCGGCCGAGAAAGCAACGCGCGCCTGGAACGACCTCGACGCCTTGCTGCGGCAGCGGCACGACGAGATCCCGCGCATCGTCGAAGCATGCGAGCCGTATCTCGCGGCCGAGCGCACGCTGCTCGATCGAATGCTCGAGGCCCGCGCGGCCGTCTTCGCCGCGCGGCAGACGCGAGACGCCGACGAGCTCGGCCGCGCCGAGCGGAGCCTGCGTGCAGCGGCTACGGCGCTGATGGCGCGCGCGGCAACGCAGCCCGACCTGTCCGCGAGCCCGTCATTCGGACTGCTGCGCCAGCGCCAGGCGACTCTCGATCTCGAGCTGAAGGATCGCCGCGACCGCTACAACGAAGCCGTGCGCGACTACAACGGCGCGATCAGCCGCGTACCGGGCCGTCTCGTCGCGCTCATCGCCGCGTTTCCGCCCTTGCGGCCGCTCGACTTCGAGCCGGCGAACAGCTGAGCCTCCCGCTTCGGCGCCGCGCGGCGAGCCGCAGCGCCGCGAGCACGGTCACGCCTACGCCGAAGACAGCGACCCCCGCCGCACCTCGACGCGCACGTAGTCCC